>DATFWZ010000527.1:0-10508 GCA_035258765.1 Gemmataceae bacterium | reverse complement strand
GACGAGGTGAATGGGACCAAACACCTCGTTGGGCTCGGAGAATCGGGTCAACAAGTATTCGAAGTACCGGCCCTCGACGGCAGTCGCGAACGCACGGATCAGGGCCGACTTCGCCGTCCCGGGGGGGCCGAACAGGAACAGGTGTTCGCCGGCGACGACCGCCAGGGCGATCAGGTCGACCACCTCCTCGCGACCGACAAACTGCCCCTTGAGGGGGTCAGTGACGGCCGCCCGCAACCGGTGAGTGATGTCGTCGCCCACCTCGTCCCTCCGCAAACCTACTCGGGAGGCCACTTCTTGCCCTGCTGGTGATAGACCAACTCCACCGCCTCGCGGGTTCGGTCAGCCTCGGGCAGCCACGCCGCCCGGTAGCAGGCCGCCAGCCTCTCCGCGTAGAGCAATTTTAACCCCGGATGGCCGGCGAATGTCAAGTCCCCGGCCGGCTTCGCTGCGATGTCCGCGAGCGCACCCGTCAGCGCACACCGCCGGAGCGTCTCGGCCAGCCGTGTCGCGAGCACGTCTTCGGCATTCTGCGCGTGCGCCCGCCGATACACGGTCGCGGCGTACCGCAACGCGAGATCGATCGACAGGTGGGCCGCGGCCGTCGCTGGCGGCTCCGGCGGTACCAATAGGGCCACGACTTGCTCCGGCGGCTCGTCGCGCGATACGGCGAACCAACACGCCCGGGCGGTCAAGAGGCCGGCGGCCACCGCGGGGACGGTGTCGAAGTCAATCCCGGGGCCCGCGATCTCGAGCCGGTACTCGCTAAACGCCGACCGCAGGACGTCCTCGACGTCCCGGCGCTCGTCGGCGGACAGCTCCGGGCGTTCGCGGAGGACCGCCTCACCGGTCGCGAATAGGTGGTCGAGGAACGGGGCAAGGGCTGACATGACGGGCCGTTGCTGGACGTTGCTCTCGCTTCACCCTACGCCAATTGCGTACCAGGCACAACGGGGCCCGCCTTGCTCACCATCAATGGGACGGAGATCGAGGACAGTTTCGCCGAGGCGTTCCCGATGACGGCCGCTCGGGTGGTTGTCACGGCCGAGTCCGACCGCTGGGCCCTGACCGCCGCCCGGACCGCCACGGGTTATGCCGCCTCTGTCATTGGGTGCGATGCCGAAGCCGGGATCGAGCGCGCCCTGAGTCCGGACGAGACCCCGGACGGCCGCCCGGGGGTAAGCCTGCTCCTGTTCGCGTTCAGCCGGGACGCCCTTCAGAAGTCGGTCGTGAACCGTGTCGGCCAATGCGTCCTCACCTGCCCCACGACCGCCTGCTACAACGGCCTGCCCGTGACTGACAAGACAATTCGCGTCGGCGGGAACCTGCGCTTCTTCGGGGACGGGTACCAGGCGAGCAAGTGGCTCGACGGGCGGCGGTACTGGCGCGTCCCGGTCATGGACGGCGAGTTCCTGTGTGAGGACGTCTTCGGGACGGTGAAGGGAGTGGCCGGCGGGAACTTCCTCATCCTGGCCGAGTCGCAGGCGGTCGCGCTGGCCGCGGCAGAGCGGGCGACGGACGCGATCGCCCGTGTCCCGGGCGTCATCCTGCCATTCCCCGGCGGCGTGGTCCGTAGCGGGAGCAAGGTCGGGAGTAAGTACAAGGCCCTGCGGGCGAGCACGAACGACGCCTTCTGTCCGACCCTCCGTGGGCTGGTCCGATCAGCCCTCCCGGCCGGGGTGAACGCGGTTTACGAGCTGGTGATTGACGGGGTGGACGTGGAGTCGGTCGCCGCGGCGACCCGAGCTGGTGCACGCGCCGCATGCGGCCCCGGGGTGCGGCGGATTACGGCCGGGAACTATGGCGGCAAGCTCGGCCCGCACCACTTCCGCCTGCACGAATTGCTCAGTGCCGAAGCTTGACGCCCAGGAAAAGCTGGGCCCGGTCCAACCACGGGGTCGGGCTGGTGTCCCATCGGTACCGGGCCCCGAACTCAAGCTCGTTATCCCCCTTGAGTGGCAGGGCCAGCCGTAGCTCCTGCTTGAACTGATCTGAGTCGCTGCGCGTCACCGCCGGGATGGCCGACCCCGTGTATTCGAGTTCCAAGGGGCCCACGAGCGGCATCCGGGCGACCAGCTCCACCGCCGGTTGCGCCCGCTCCTGGTAGCGCGACGACCCGGCGTCCGCGTAGCTGAACAGGGTCGCGTAGCGGAGCTGAAGTTCGCTTCCGGCCAGCAGCGACCACTTCATCCCCACGCCTGTCTTGCCGGAGAGGCTCGTCTGCTGGGAGTTCAGCGCGTCTCCGCTCCCGTCGAACTGGCCGTACACGAACAGTTGCTCGGCCACCATCACCGGGATCGGCACCGGGATCTGGACTTTCTCCTGCGCCTTCCAGTCGCGGCCCCCGTACGGGACGGTCCTCACCTCCGCCGGGTCCGGGAGCTCGAGCTTGGTCGTCCGCTTGTACAGGCTCTCGGACCGCTCCAGCTTGTACCGCCACCGGCCCGGGTCGCGGTTCATCCCGGTCCACGGGTCGACAACTGGTTGCGAGCGATCGGCGGTGTCGGCCATCCGGTCGAGGAGCTGTTGGAAGGAGTTGGCGATGCCGAACGCGGGCAGATCGGGGGGCGGGGCAAGCGGGTCGGTCGCGGTCATCCAGGCAAGCGGGGTCGGGGTATCTTCTGTCACGTGCCACACGTCCCGGACCGGGCCGGCCGGGCGACTCGCCCCGACGGCCTCGACGAAATCGACCGGCCCGCGCACGCGCGACGCGGTCGCGGGCGGGCACAAAAGGCCGGCCAGCGCGAAGATGGCCATCGCGGCGTGCACTGGGGTCATTGGGGGTCACCTCGGGCGACACCCGGGAGGGGGCCGCCCTATACCGCCGAGGCTCTCGGTTGTCACGACCAATTCGCGCCGGTACGCCCGCGTTCCATTCATTGCATGCAGACACACCCACCCATCGACCGGTTGAGGCGCCGATGCAATGACATTTTCTCCCATTCGCGTTTGACAACCCCGAAAGGGATCGTAGCGTCGGACGGGTCGACGTCTTCGGCCCCCGCCGGTGCCCATCTGTAGCCGGCGTTTCCCGTCACCTCTCGGGGACAATTCACCATGTTCCGTCTCACGATCCTGGCCGCTTTCGCGGCCGCACTCCCCCTGCGCGCCGGCGAGTTCAAGGCTGCCGGCCCCGAGCACGACCGCGAGGCCGTCACCTGCCATCTGCCCGAGCGCGAGCACCTGCGCAACGCCGCCGGGAACGACGGCCTCGGCCTGTGCGTGTTCACGAGCATCGATCTGGCCGCTCGGTGGGCGAACGAGCAGGCCCTGATCGGCTTCCGCGACTTTATGATCCGCCACGCCGGTGGCGGGTACCCGGAGAAGGTCGATCAGTACGTTCCGAAAATGGCCGCCACCAAGGGGCTGCCGGTGCCGGGGTACGTCCAGCACACCGGCGGCGACCCGGAGTTCCTGCGGGCGGCCCTCAAGACCGGACGCTACGTGTGCGTCACATACGACGGCCGCGACGGCGTGTTCTACCGCGGCCGCGTGGCCCACATGGTCAACCTGGTTCACCTGTCCGACCGGCTCGCGGCGATCCAAGACAACAACTACCCCGGGGAATGGCTCTGGATGTCCCCGGCCGACTTCCTGGAGCGGTGGAAGGGGACCGGCGGCGGTTGGGCCGTGGTGCTGCTCAGGCCCGGGCCGCCGCCGATCCCCGTGAATAAGCAGTTCCACGTTTCAAGTTCCAAGATCCAAGTCGAAACCACAGACCTCCGACGTGGAATTTGGAATTTGCAACTTGCAACTGCCCGTCCCCGGGCCGGCATCGCTGAGGACGATGACCCGAACTTCGGCATCGACCGCGAGCGCATTTCGACGGCCCGGCACTACCGGCTCAACGGCCGGGACGTCAGTCGCGACGAGGCGCTGCGGGTGCTGGGGGCGATCCCGGACGACACGGACCGCCTGCGGCTCACGGTCGTCGGTGATTCGGAGCTCCGGCGACGCGTACGCGCCGACCTGGACTCGCACCCGGCCCTGGCGCCGGTCCGGTCGCGCGTGTCGGTGCAGGACTACGCACCCGATCACTGGGCCGTCGCCGACGTCGGGTTCGCCCCGGGGGTCACGCTGCAACTTCCGCCGGGACCGGACGGCAAGGCCCCCGTCCTGTGGCGGATGTCGAGCTACTCCGGCCCGGACCTCGTCGCCGGGGCGATCCGCAAGGCCGACCCGCTTTACAAACCGGACCGCGACCCGGACCCGAGTAAACCGGATCCGACCAAGCCCGACCCGGCCAAGCCAGAGCCGGCCAAACCCGAGCCGGCAAAACCGGCCGCTATTCCATTCGACTTTTCGGACCTGTCGCCCGCCACCTGGGCGGTCGTCGGTCTGATCCTCGGTCTGCTACTCAAAAGGAGGGACGAAAAATGATGATTCCAAACGAACTCGGCTGCGCCCTTGGTGGGATGCTGGCGGGGTGGCTTGCGCGTCAGCTGCAGCTCCCGCTCCGAATACCGGCAAAGCCGGCCAATGACCTGCGTGCCGTGATCCGGGAGGTACTCCGGGAGCTGATGCAGCCGCCCGCCCCGCAACCAGCAAAAGCGATGGATGACGCGGAATTGCGGCAAAAAGTGCGGGAAATCGTACGGGAAGTCGGAGGCTAACGGTGGGACAAATTTTGCGGCGGCAGGCCCGGGATACCGCTTGACGCCCTGGTCTGTCGGACTACATTGAGGGGACGAGGCGGCCGAAACTTCTTGTTCTCGCACAAGAAAGGATGGGCTATGGGCACCTCTCTCGCCTCTGACATCGACCTGATCGAAGAGCTGAAGTTGCGGCGCTGGGCGCGGGAGCATTACGTGCCCCAACCCAAGCGCGACAGGGCCTGGCACCCGATCATCCACGACGAGATGGGCCGCAAGGACCGGGAGTCCCGGGCCGACGGCCGCGGCACTCCCGTTGCCGCCGCCTGACAACGCCTGTAGCAGTGCGGAGTGCGAAACGCGGGGCGCGAAGCGAAGACCGGCCGGGTCTTCGCTTCGCGCCCCGCGTTTCGCACTCCGCACTTGCGCGCCGAGGCATCACCCATGGGATTGTTTTCCGGCCGCGCCACCTTCGCCCGCTACCGCGTGGATCGCCGGCCGCCGCGGATGTTCACGGAGGAGCACCTGGCGAAGCTTGCCGAGCACGCGGCCGGCCGCCAGCGGATGATCTCGGCCGACGGCGTTGACGTCGGTTGGACGGCCGGCGACCACATCCTCGACACGCAGTTCGACCTGGCCAAGAACGTCGTCAACGACCTGCTCTTCTTTTCGCTGCGGGTGGACTCGCTCAAGCTCCCCGCGGACTTGCTCCGGGCGTATTACGCCATCGACCTCGCTGCCCTGGCGAAGCACAACCCGAGCGGCCTGCCGAGCGCCCGGCAAAAGCGGGAGGCGAAGGAATCGGCCCGCGACCGGCTGGAGCACGAGGCCAAGGACGGCCGGTACACCAGGCGCAAGGCGATTGAGGTGGCGTGGGACCTGAAGTCGAACGAGCTACTGTTCGGGACCACGAGCGTCACGCTGATCGACCGGCTGCTGGTCCTGTTCAAGAACACGTTCGGGACCGGGTTCCAGGCAGTGACGGCTGGCCGGCGGGCCTACGCGCTGGCCGAGATCCACGGTCGCACGCGGAACGTCGATGACGCGTCGCCGTCGCCATTCGTGCCCGGCCTCGCGCCGAAGGACGTGGCCTGGATCCCCGACGAGGCCAGCCGCGACTTTGTCGGCAACGAGTTCCTGCTCTGGCTCTGGTACCAGTGCGACGACGAGTCGGCAACGCTAAAGCTGATGGACGGCTCAGAGACGACCGTGTTCATCGCCCGGACGCTGACGCTCGAGTGCCCGCGGGGGCAAACCGGTTACGAGACGATCACCCACGAGGGGCCGACGCGGCTGCCGGAGGCGATGCGGGCCATCCAGGCCGGTAAACTCCCGCGAAAATGTGGGCTGACAGTCGTCCGGCACGGCGTCCAATACGAACTCACATTACACGCGGAGACGCTGGCGGTCGGGGCCGCGAAGATCCCCCCGCCGGACGAGGAGGCCGACCGGGCCCGGCTGGAGGCCCGGGCCCAGCAGCTCCGCGATCTGATCGAGACGCTCGATCTCATCTTCGACGCGTTCGGCCGGGTGCGGTTCTCCGCGGATTGGCCGAAAGAACTGGCCAGGATGCAGCGGTGGCTGAGCCGGGAGGAGCGGCGGGCGGGGTGACCTGATTTGCGAATGCCGAGTACCGGCGGCCGTTACTTGCACATCTCGAGCGCCTCGACGAGAATGCGCCGGCCCGCACGGAGCCCGCGCGTGATCGTTAGCGCTCGCCTCCCGATCGCCCTCGCCCTCGCGCTCGCCGCGGTCTGCGGTCCGGCCTGGGGCGACCCCCCGGGCGTCAGGCCGCCAGCCGACGCGTTACTCCCGCCCGGGGCCGTCCGCCAATTCGGTGACATCCGCTTCCGACACCCCGGCGGCATCCACGGGTCCGCCCTGTCCCCGGACGGTAAGTGGCTCGCCACTGCCGCCAGCCGGTCGATCATGCTCTGGGACACGGCCACGGGGCGCCCCATCCGCCGGTTCGACCCGGCCCCCGAACTTCGGCTCGCACTTCGGTCGGTTTCATTCTCGCCGGACGGGTCGCTGCTCGCTGCCACTGGCCGGTTCGCCGACCTGTTTGTCTGGGAAGCGGGCAGCGGGAAGGAGGTGCATCGAGTCCTCGGCCCGCGCGACCGTAGGTCTGAGTCGGCCGGGGTCGTGGCATTCGCGCCGGACGGCCGGCAGCTCATCCTCGGCACGGATTCGAAGACCGAGATTTGGGACACGCGAGCGTGGAAAGTATTTCGTTCGGTTCGAGATCCCGGCCGACTGTTCTCGCTAGTCGGCCCCACCCTCGTGAACCAAGGCGCCTTTGACGGCGTGTATCTGTCTGACCCGCTCGCGGAGCGGCCTCCGGTTACCCTGGATGCCAAAGCGCCCCCGGGCGGGCTCGCCCTTTCCCCGGATGGGCGCACGCTGGCCGTCTTTAGCGTGTACGGCCGGATCGAGCTCTGGACGATTCCCGAGGGCCGCCAAGTCAAATCCGAGGAACTGTGGGGCGACGTGAGGTCCGGCCTGGTCGCGTTCGCCCCGGACGGCAAGCGGCTGTTCCTGGCCACACCGGAAGGGATGACCGAATGGGAAGTGCCCGCGCTCCGGTTGGCCGGCAAGTTCCCCAGCCCGCCGGAGGCGCGTCCCACCGGGTTTCACCTGCTGCCGGAGGGCGACTCGCTACTCGTGTGCGCGGACGACGGGGTTATCTGGCGGTACAGCCGGAAGACCGGGAAGCCACTTCCCGGGATCCCCGGGTACACGACGTCCGTCAAGGCGGCGGCGGCCCGCGACGGCCGGCGGCTGGCGGTCGGCGATCGGTCGGGGCGGGTGGAGGTGTGGGACACCACGGCTGCCAAGCCCGCCGACAGGGTCTGCGAGTCCGGCGGGCCGGTCGATAGGCTTGCGATGAGTCCGGACGGCGAGACACTGGTGATTGGCCGCAGCGGCGCGCTCGAGGTACGAGACGTGCGGACCCACCAGATCGTCGGACCAGGCGCGAAGGGGGTCGCCGATATCAGGACCGGCGGCGACTCCTTGCCGATGGTCCGGCTAGTCGAATTCGGCCCAGACGGCCGAATCCTGGTCGGAACCACCACGACCAGCCAACTGAAGGTCTGGGACTCGGCGACGGGTGATGTCAAACCGGTCGATACGGCGAACGGCCTGGGGGCATTCGCCCCGGATGGCAAGGCCTTGGTGTGCTCAATTCCGGACCCGGGGCTCGTGTTCCTCGACCCGAAGACTGGTTCTGCGCAGCGCCGGGTGAAATGGCCGCGCGAATCCCGGGACCCGCTGGCCGACCGGATCACCGCGATAGCCTTTGCCCCCGACGGCCGGCGGCTCGCCGTGGCGACTGACGACGGCCGCTTCCACCTCTGTGACCCGGCGACCGGAGAGGAGCTCGCCCCTTTCCCGCCCGCGGACCCGCTGGCCAAACCGGGGACCCGTGGGTCCATACGTGTCTCGGCCGGCGTCGAGGCCATGGCCTTCTCCCCGGACGGGGGCTGGCTCGCGGCCGCCGGGGCAGGCGGCGGCATCCGCCTCTGGGAAGTGGCGACCCGTCGCGAGGCTCACCGAGTCGCCGGGCATGAGCGGGCGGTGACATTCGTGGCGTTCGGTCCGGGCGGGAAGACGCTACTATCGGCCGGGGACGAGGGGACTGTGTTCCAGTGGGACCTGCGGCCGCCAGCCCTGCCGCGGGACCGGTCGGCCTGGGACGACCTGGCCGCGGACGATCCCGCCGTCGCCTACCGGGCCGTGTGGGCCTTGGCCGACGACAAGGCCGGGGCGGTGCGGACGCTGCGGGCCAAGCTACCGCCGGTGGCCGGACCAACCCCTGAGGAATTGACTCGACTGATCGACCGTCTCAACGTCGACCAGTTCGCGGCCCGCGAGGCGGCCATGCGGGCCCTTGCCGACCTCGGCCCCCTGGCGGTCCCGGCCCTGCGCGCGGCCGCGGCCGGCATGTTGTCGTCGGAAGCCCGCGAGAGGGTGACCAAGCTCCTCGCCCACAACACCGACTTGACGCCGCCTGGACTTCGGGCCATTCGGGCCGTCCAGGTGCTTGAACTCATTGGGACGCCGGCGGCGGCGATGATCTTGAAGGAGTGGGCGGCGGGAGCGGTTGGGGCCCCATTAACGGAGGAAGCCCGGCGGGCCACGGACCGGCTCGACCGCAAACGTTGACTGATTGGAGCCGACCGGCGCGGTACAAGTCAGTCGGGCGGTTGACGGGCTTCTCTGCCGCCGGCCAGACTCGACAGGAGGTAGAACCCCGCGGCCACCAGGATCAGGTAGCGGAACCCCAGCAACATCGACGCGTTCTCGGCCAGACCGCCGGCCAGGGCCCCGGCCACGTTGGCCCCGAACATCCGGTTCGGCCTGCTCGACCGCGCGAAGCTCGCCGAAAAAACAATCCCCGCGAACGCCACCGGCGCGAACGCCAACAGGCAAGCGCCGCCGATTTGGACCGCGGGACTGAGCCCGAGGAACGCGTCAATCGGAATCAGTACGTTGAACAGAAGACTGAGGAAGAGGAGGGCGTAGTAGGGGGTCAGGTTGGTCGGCCGCAGGCGCATCGCGAGCAGGTTCCCGGCCAGCGACATGAGCAACACCGCCGCGAAGACGACCGTGTTGACCGCCCACGTCCCGCCGAACAGCAGGGCCATGTGGACGACCGCCTTTGTCTCCACCAGCATGAACCCGGCCCCCAGGAAGAACGACCGCATCGCCAGGCCCCACTCCGCCGGCCGCGACGACAGGTCCATCACCCCCGCCCGACCGGCCGCCGCCGACGTGCCCAGCCAGATTCCGAAGGACAAAAGCACCATCAGCAGCATCCCCCGGATAGTGTGTTCCGGGATCGATGGCTTTCGCGTGTAGAGGAACGGCCAGTCGTCGGTGGCGGGCGGAAGGTCAGGAGTAGAGGCTTCCAGATCCGCCAGCCGGAATCGCACCCACTTCGGCTCGACCGGCTGGCCGCCGATGTCCATCGGGACCACGAACCCGCTCGCGGTCAGCGGCGGGGGCGGGTCGTCGGGGCCGCGGAAGCCGTTCGGCGTGTCGGTCGGAACCGGGACGGCCCAGGGATACCAATAGGTGTTCCGCGTCCGCTCGAATACGGCCCGTAGCGGGCTAAGCACCTCGCCGCTCCCGGCGAAGAACATCGTGAACCCGCGGTCGAATTCCTGCAAACGAACGGTATCCTTCGGCGGGTTGGTGAGCATCACTGGGTCGGCGTCGAACGCCGCCCGCAGCTCGTCCCGCAGCCGGGCCGCGATCCACCCCTGGCGGAAGAAGTTGTAAACGGCCGACGCGCCCTTTGGCTTGAGGACGCGGCGGACGTCGCGGAACGCCTCGGCCGTGAACAGGTAACTCTCGAGGCGCAGGTTGCTGTACCCCGACTGTAACACGAGTGAGTCGATCAGGGCGAACACGACCAGGTCGTACTCGCCGTCGGCGGCCTTGCGTAAGAAGTTCCGGCCGTCGTTCAGGTGCAAGGTCACTCGCGGGTCGGCGTACGGCCTGTCTGGGTGGTGCTCGACGCCGAGCCGATGGATCACCGGGTCGATCTCGACCGCGTCGATCCGGGCGTCGGGCCCGCACCACTGCAGGGCGCGGGACAGGTCATTCCCGGACCCGGTGCCGATGATCAGGATGCGCTTGAAGACCGGCCACGCGGCCACGTCGCGCTGGAACAGGTACGGCAGGGCGTACGGCTCGACCGACGGCTCGCTCCGCGGCTGGATCTGCTGGTGCCCGATCAGGTTCGTCGAGATCGACTTCTTCTCGCGCTCGTAGTCGATCCGGTAGTACGGCGACCAGATCGTGGCCGGCTGCTTGTCGCCGGTCGGCAACACGCCCGATGTGAAGAGCGACAGGGCGACCGCGACCGCGAGGTAGGCATGAGTCAATATGGACGGTCGCTCGCCGTCC
>DATFWZ010000526.1:0-9367 GCA_035258765.1 Gemmataceae bacterium | reverse complement strand
GAACGGCATGCACGCGGTGTTGGTGTCGTTCACCGCGGGGACCGTCGTGGCCCTGGCCTACTGCCTGATCGAAGGCGGGTCGTTGGCGTCGCTGAAGGGACTCCGGCACGCCCCGTGGTGGGTGTGGACCGGCGGATTGCTTGGGGTCGGGTTCGTTTGGTGTAGCATCTTCGCAGTCCCGAAAATCGGGGTCGTCGCCATGGTCCCCCTGGCTGTAGCCGGGCAGATGATCGCCGCGGTTGTCCTGGAACATTACGGCTTGCTCGGCGCCCCGACTCAACCGGTGTCGCCGGGCCGTATTGGCGGCGTCGCGCTCGTCGTACTTGGCGCGGTGGTGCTGGCTGCGACCCGCGACCCGCAACCGGCGGGTTGAGGCGGCGCGGAAGCCCACGCCCTTGCCGCCGGCCCGTGTTTGGGCCAGCATGAAGGAACACCTTGCTCTCGGGATCGTTCATGAGCAACGCTGCCGACGCCCGCTCCGTCTCCGCCGCCCTCCTCACCGGACTCGGCTCCGTCGTCTTCCTTGCCAATGCCGGGTTGCTGGTTCTCCAACTCCTCGCGGGACGTTTTCTGGCCCCATTCATCGGGTCGTCGGTCGAGACCTGGACGTCGGTCATCGGCGTGTTCCTGACCGGGATCGCCCTGGGCAACCACATCGGCGGCCGGATCGCCGACCGGTCCCCGTCGACGCGGACACTCGGCATCCTCCTCGTGTTGGGCGGGTTGAGTTCTCTGTCGATGATTCTCTTGTGGGTCGTTTGCCAGAGCAGCGGCTTTGATCGGATGTTCGGCCTCGGCCCGCGGATTCCCGTCCTGGCCGCGCTATTCTGCCTGCCCCCGGCGTTCGTCCTGAGCCTGATCACGCCGCTCACCATCAAGCTCATGCTGCCGGACGTCACCAAGGCCGGGCGCATCGCGGGCCTGGTCTTCGCGCTGAGCACGCTCGGATGCCTGGTCGGCAACTACGCAACAGGCTTCTGGCTCATGGCCAACTACACGCTGAATACGATCACGGTCGGCGTGGCCGCGGCGCTGTTTTTGATGGCGATCCCGATGTTCCTGGTCGGATACCGGCTGACGCCGGCGGCAATCGCGAGGGCCGACGCCGCGACCGCGCCAGCGGCCGCCGCGGAGGACCCGTTGGGGTTCAAGAAAGACATCCGGCGGGCGTTCGCGGTCGTTTTCATCGCCAGTTTCTGCGGCATGTCCCTGGAGTTGACGGCGTCGCGCGTGTTGGCGCCGGTCCTCGGCGTCTCGCTGTACTCGTGGACGGGAATCATCGGGGTCATGTTGGCCGGGACGGCTTGCGGGAACTACCTGGGAGGCGTACTCGCCGATCGCGGGGCGATAGTCGGGCTGCAACGATTCGCTCTCCTGATCGGGGCGGCCATCGGCTTCGCGGCCGGGCCCGCGTTCGTGCGGACGTTTCGGCTGGACGGTTACCCGTTCGAGGATAGTCCGGAGCTCTGGACCATCCGGGTCGTCGGGGTCGTGGTCGGTCTCGGGTTAGTGGCGTGGGTCGTCCGGTATAGCGGGCAACGGGCCGGGCAGTTCATGGCGATCCTCGGGCTCGGGGCGGCGATCGGCTTTGCCGCGGCCCACCCGGTGGTCCGGTCGTTCGGGCGCGTCTTCGGGGGCGCGGACATCAGCGACGCGTTCGCGGAAACCAACGCGAGCGTCGGCTTCGACGTGGGTTCCCTGGTCGTCCATTTGCTGGGGGCCGCCACGGGGGGAGTGATTGCGCTGGGCCTCCTCTACGAGCCGGAGAAGGCCGGCAAACCCGCGTCGCGCCAGACCACGTTGACCGCCTGTCTATTCGCCGGCGGCGTATTTGCCGCCCTGGTCGTTCTGCTCGCGATCATGTTCCAGAACCCGTCGCTGCACATCTACTCAAAGCTCACCGGATCCGACATCGTGTGGAACATCCTTACCTGGACGTTCCTCCTATTCTTTCTCCCCATGCTGTGTCTGGGGACTGTTTCCCCGCAAGTGATCCGGCTGAGCATCGCGGACACGGCGCATGCCGGGCGCGTCGCCGGAACCATCTACGCCTGGTCCACCGTCGGGGCCATCGTCGGGACGTTCGCGACCGGGTACTTCCTGATCGGCTGGATCGGGATGTATCGCGTCCTGTTTGCCGTGGCCCTGGTCCTGATGGTGTTGACGATGTTTCTCGGCCGGCTGTGGACGAAACCGGCCCTGTTGTATGGCGGCAGCATCGTCCTCGGCGTCGGGGTGGTCGGCATGGTGTTCTTCGGATTCGGCCGGGCCGGATTCGACATGGAGACCAAGTATTACGCGATCAAGGTCAGCGACGTGTACGAACACTCCGACGACGTGGAGGTGCCGAAGTACAAAACCCTCGCGCTCGACCTGCTCGTCCACTCCTACGTGAAACCGTGGGACCCGACCTGGCTCGGCTACGAGCACGAGCAGATCCAGTGCGAGATTACCCGGTACTACCGAAGCCAGGGGCGGACCGGCGTGCTGGTCATCGGCGGCGGCGGGTACACTTACCCCCGGTGGGTGGAGCACGTGCTCCCGGACGTCGAGGTGGACGTTGTCGAGATCGACCCGGGGGTGACGGAAATGGCCCACCGCGAGCTCGGGCTGTCGCGCGAGACGCGGATCAGGTCGCACCACATGGACGGCCGGCAGTTCGTCCGCGAGCGGGCCCCGACGGGCCACTACCAGCTTGTCGTGCAGGACGCGGTCAACGACCTGTCCGTGCCGTACCACCTGATGACCAAGGAATACAACGACGCGGTCAAGGAGACGCTCGCGCCCGGCGGGGCGTACCTGCTGACGTTGATCGACTCGATCGAAGAGGGCGAGCTTTGGCGGGCCGCAGTCGCCACCATGCGGCAGACGTTCGCGCACGTCGAGCTTCTCGACCCCGAGAACTTTCAGACGGATTCGAACGGCCGGATCACCGGGCGGCACGTCTACGTGATCTACGGGGCAGACCACGCACTGCCACTGGCTGACATTCGCGCGGTCGCCCGTGAGGCCCGGGTGATCGACGTGCTCCGCCGAACCCCGGCGGCCGACCTGATGGACCCCACCTCGGAGTCGCTCGTCCGCATCGGTCAGTGGATGATGCGATCTCGGTCCTTCTGTTACGTCTTGGCCCCGGACCGACTGGAGCGGCACGTGAATGCCCGCCCGGCGGTGATCCTGACCGATCAGTACGCGCCCGTGGACAACTTGATGAGTAGCGTGTTCCGCGAGCGCAGCAGAGTGGGCCACTAGAGCTTCAGGCGGCGCGCTCACTTCAATCAAATCTCGCATGCATATTTTGCCGGGTCCCTTCCGGACGGAATCGGCACGCCGATTGCCCCTTCTAACACAGGTTCACTGTGTGGTTATCGGAAGCCTACCTTCGGGTCGAAGAAGGGCGACCCGGCATTTGGCCGGCACGGCCGGCATGCCAAACGGACAATCATGGGGCAGAAAAAGAAACGCCACGCGCCCGCGCCCGTTCCCCCAGGCAACCGCTCGCAGGTTGGTCCCGGGGCCCCGCCGGACCTGCCGGACACCGCGCCGGATCAGCCAGCCAGTGAGGGTGCTGCTTTCTCCGAACAGGATCCGAAGCGTCGGTTCGGCGGATTCGAGACGGCCGGGGAGCACGCGTTCCAACAGCCCGGCGGCAAGAACGACGCGCATCGCGGCTCGGGGGGCCGTTAGCAGCCCGCGTCGGGTCATTGCAATCGGCGGACGGGGCCGGCAATTGAAGATTGCCACAGGTGGGGGGGTGATTTGGCAACCTTCAGCTGGCCGGCGAATCGTTGCAAGTGCGCCTGCAACTGTGCTAAAGCAACCGAACGTCAAAGCAACCCGGCGGGCGGCCAGTCGAGCGAAACTGCAGGACCGGATATCTCGCGCAAGTCACCGTCGCGAACCTTTGAGGCAGTGCTCGAAGAAGGCGTAGATCTGCTCGTTCGACTCCTCGGTCGGGTCGTGGCCCTTGCGGTTGGTCATGCCGACGCGGCCGTCGAACCCGAGCAGCTTGTTAACCGCAATGGAGTGGTTGAGCGGCACCCAGCGCTCGGGCGGGTCCTCCGAGCCGCCGGAGACCAGGAACGGCCGCGGGGCCATGAGGGCGTGCAACTCGTGCAGGTCGCGGCCCTGTTCGATCATCTTCTTGTACGGCCCGGTGCGCGGGTTGGCCGCGGTCGGAATGCCGGGCTTTCGGGCCGCCCCGGGCTCGAACCCGAGGTACCAGGGTTCCCAGTAGTTGACGTTACTTCGTTTCTCATCAAACACGATCCCCGGGTCCGACCACGCGGCGCACGCGAACCCGTCGTCCAGGCAGGAGGCGAACATCGCCCACTTGCCCCCGTACGAGTGACCGACGATCCCAATTCGCGACGCGTCCACGTCTGACCGGTTGGCCAAGGCATTCCGGCAAGTCGAGGCGACGTACGCGTGGAACGAGAGCGGTTGCAGCCGGCACTTCTCCTTGCTGGGGTAGTACGTCTCCGGCGCGCTGCCCAACGATAAGGTGACGAACCCGCGGCGCGTGAGCTGCAGGGCGAAGTCGCGCAGCTTCCCCTTGCCCTGACCGATGCCGGTCTTCGCGTCGTAGAAGACGACCACTGCCGCCGGGAACGGCCCGCGACCGCCCGGGACGAGCAGGTAGGCGTCGTCCGTCGTCCGGTCCGGGGCGATTTGGATGCGGACGTGCCGCCGGGTGAATCCGTCGTCCCGGGCCTCGTCCAAACTCTCGACGGTCGGCTTTGCGACTTGATCCGGCCAGGGCCCCATCAACTCGTGCCACGACTTTCGAATCTCCTCGCGACGCCGCTTCCAGTCAGCGGCCGTATTCACCTCCGAACCGTCCGCGAACTTCAGTGGGGAGCGATAGTCGCCGATCGTTCCGGCGAACTCGGCCGGGGCCCTGAAGTGCGGCGCAAGCAATTTCGGGAGCGGGTCGGCACCCCCGACGCCAGAAAGGAGGATCAACAGCGCAAGCAGTGGGTGGAAGAACCGCACGGAACTACCTCAGTTGGTTCCTGACTCCGTCGTCCGTCTCTCCTTACCAGAGTGCAGACTGCGCCGCAATGACCTGGTACTATCTCACCCAATCAGCCCGCGGACCGCCATGGTCCCAGCCGCTCCTGGAGTTCCGCCACAGCTTGTTGGATTGCTGGGCACCGTGTGGGGCCGGGCGACGGGAGGGGCGGCTACCGCCTTTGGTCGGGCGCGAAAGCTAGCCTCCCGACTGCGCGCTCATTTCTCAGGGCGCCAATCGCGTCATTCTGGTCCCCGGGCGAATGGGCGCAAGTCTTTACCGGTGCGTGCGACTCCTCAGGCCGCCTCAGGCCGCCACACATGCACGCCAAGTGGCGGCCTGAGGAATTCTGGACACTTTCCGGGGGTCCAAAACTTGACACCGGCCGAAAAGGATCAGACACTCCGGCCCTCGGACCGCCCCGCACGTTCGAGTTCTCCGCCACGCGATCGGGCTGCGGCGGAACACGAGAAGTTTGCTGACGGCACCGGACGTTCGCCGGGCAAGCGTCCCGCTTGCCCGAGGTGGGGCTAAGAATGGGATGCTCGACGGGCCATGGAGCAAGCGGGACGCTTGCCCTCAGATTCGACGCACCGCCTAGCGCGAAGCAGTTGACAACGGCACTGGCAATCCTCCTGCTCGCGATCTCTCCCACGATTGCGGAGCCACCCAAGCCTAATCCTCTGCCGGACGCGAAGGCCATGGCCGCCGCCCGCGACGACGTGTGGGGAGAGGCAGCGCTTCGACACCCGGACGGGCCCAGCTACGAGTTCTTCCGCGATCTCCTCCCGCCGCTGCACTACGTCAACACCGCATTCCGGCACTACCCAATCGTGCTCTGCGCGCCATCTGCCGCCGCGAAAGCCCGGTGGGTCTCCAACGGCGGCGGGGTCAACTTGCGGGCCGACAAGCCGCCCATGTGGAAGGAACCGGGCGTCCCCGTGGCCTTCCACGTCGGCGAGAAGGCGGCGCCGTTCGGCGCCGACGTCAAATGGTTGGACGGACCGCGGTACCACGATGGCTACTTACCAATCGTCCACGTCGGGTACACGGCCGGTGAATGCACCTACGAGCAAGAGGCGTTCGCCCCGGTCGCCGGCGTGAGTGCGGAGCACGGGGCGGTCCGCATTCGATTCATGGTCCGAAAGAGCCCAGGACGCGTGACCGCCCGGCCGGGCGAGTCAATGCGCGCCGAGGCCGGCTCGGTCCGCGACGAGCAAGGGCGCGTCGTCATTCAGTACGGGCCCGGGTGGACGTGGGACGCCGACGCCAGGGAGCTGCGCGCCGAACTCAAGCCGGATCAACCGGCGGACCTCGCCGTCTTCACCCGCTTGTCTGCTGAGCCGATCAAGGACCTTCCAGGGTACGACACGGACCGGCAAGCATGCATCGACGCCTGGAAGGCACTCCTCGCCCGCGGGGCAACTTTCGCGGTCCCGGAGCCCCTGGTCCAGAATGCCTGGCGGTCGCTCGTGATCGGAAACTACCTGATCGCGAATGGCGACAACATGAACTACAGCGCCGGGAACGCCTACGACCACCTATACGAGGGCGAGTGCGGCGACGCGGTCCGGTCCTTGATGCTCTTCGGGCACACAGCAGACGCCCGGCGGATGGTCGGCCCGCTCCTCCGCTTTGATCGTAAGGCGACGCGCTTCCACGTCGCGGGCCACAAGCTGCAGCTCCTGGCCCACTACTACTGGGTCACCCGCGACGCGGACTACGTCCGCGAACAGAAGGCCATTTGGGAACCCGTTGTCCGGTTCATCCGCGAAAGTCGCAAAACGGACAACGGTCTCTTGCCGAAGGACAACTACGCCGGGGACGTCAGCCAGCAGGTGTACTCGTTAAATTCGAACGCCAACTGCTGGCGCGGGCTCCGGGACATGGCGGCCGCGCTCGAGGACATGGGGGAGCGCGACACCGCCGCCGAGTTGCGCAAGGAGGCAGCCGAATTCCGCAAAGTCATCCTCGAGGCCGTGGCGAAGAGCGAGCGGCGCGAGACCAGGCCGCCATTCATGCCCCTCTCGCTGCTCGGCGACGAGCCGGCGCACGACCCGCTCACTGCGACGCGGATGGGCAGCTACTACGACCTGATGATCCCCTACGTCCTCGGGTCCGGCGTGTTCGGACCGGGACACGAGCGGGAGGGCTGGGTCATCGACTACCTGCGTCAGCACGGCGGAATCGCGATGGGCATGATCCGCAGCATGCCGCACCAGGGTGAGTTCAACAACGAGCCGGGGGTCAATGTCCTCTACGGTCTGCGCTACATGCTGGCTCTCCTCCGGCGCGGCGACCGCGACCACGCGCAGGTCGGCTTCTACGGGCATCTGGCCCAGGCGATGACCCGCGACACGTTCATTGGCGGCGAGGGCTCGCGGTTCCTGCACGGCGACCGGCACGGCCGATCGTTCTACCTGCCGCCGAACAGTGCCAGCAACGCCACGTTCCTGACGACTCTGCGCTACCTCTTGATCCAGGACTGGGACCTCGACGATGACGGCCGGCCGGAAACACTGCGGCTCCTCGACGCAATCCCGCCCCGGTGGCTGAACGACGGGGCGGTGATCAACGTTCAGAAGGCCTCGTCCGCGTTCGGCGAGGTTTCGGTGCGCGTGGAATCGCACTTGAAGCGGGGTGAAGTGTTGGTGACTGTACAGGCGCCGCCTCGTCGGTTGGCGACATGGCAACTACGCCTGCCGGACCCGCCGGGATACGCGATCACTGGCGTCCGCATTGGCGACGAGGAGATCATCCGCGATCCTGAAGGGCGGGTGGACCTGTCGAAGCGCGACGGGAAGTTCATCGTTCGTTTCCTCACTAGGGTGAAGTAGGGCCATCTCCCCTAGGAAACCCGAGTTGGAGTCCCGCCTATAGCCGGCACTTGGCCCCAAATCCGGCTAAAGGCGGGACTCCAACGCGGCCGCTCGGCAGAGCAGGTCATCATTCGTTCTCGGAGAAACCGACATGCGGACCGTGCCGACCCGCCGACAATTCCTCACCTCGACGGTCGGAGTCGTTGGAGCGAGCTATTTAGGCGCACATGGACTGTTCGCCGACACCACGGCCAAGGGCCTCGTCAACGGCCACAAGGAGTCGGCCGAGGCCGGCGACGCAGTCCTGTCCGCGGGCGGGAATGCGGTGGACGCGGCCGTCGCCGCGGCGCTTGTCGCGGGCGTCGTCGCGGTCCCATCCACCGGGATCGGTGGCTACGGCGGGCACATGGTCATCGCCCAGCCGGACGGGAAGGTGACCGCCATCGACTTCAATTCCAGCGCCCCCACCGCGGCCAAACCCGACATGTTCGCGATCGACGAGAAAGGTGTGGTGAAGGGGGCCGCGAACATGTTTGGATGGCTCGCGGCCGGGGTCCCCAGTGTTCTCGCGGGTCTGCAGCTCGCACTCGACCGGTTCGGCACCCGCAAGTTCGGCGAACTTGCCAAGCCGGCGATCGCGTTCGCCCGCGACGGCTTTCCAGTGTCGAAGGGACTCGCCACCGCGATCCGCAATGCCAGCGCGCGGTTCTCCAAGGACCCGGGTTCGGCCAAGCTCTTTCTCGTGAAAGGTGAGCCCCTCGGTGAAGGGGCGACGTTCTGCAATGCGGATCTGGCGGACATGCTCCAGACCCTCGCGGAGCGCGGACGGGTGGACACGTTCTACAAGGGCGACATCGCGGACAAGATTGCCGCAGCGTTCCGCAAGAATGGCGGGCTGGTCACTGCCGACGACCTGGCGGCGTATCAGCCCGTCGAGATCGCCCCGTTGACCCTCGATTGGCGCGGGCATACGATTCACACCCCACCGCCGACGGCCGGCGGCCTCACCGTGCTTCAAGCCCTCGCGACGCTGAAGGCCATCGGATGGGCGGACGAGGATATGAAATCTCCCGCCGCGATCCAGGCTCGCGTCGAGGCCCTCCGGATCGCTTGGGACGATCGACTGCACCTGCTCGGTGACCCCAAGCACGCCGACGTCCCAGTGGAACGGCTCGTCTCCGCGCGCCATGCCCGCGACTGCGCCGACCGCGTGCGGGCCGCGGTCAAAGCCGGCAAGCCGGCCAAGGCCCGCGGAGACGGCCGGCCGGCCGGGGGCACCATTAACCTCAACGCCGTGGATTCGACCGGGCTCATGGTCGCGTTGACGTTCACTCACGGCAATTCATTCGGGGCCCAGGTGACGGTGGACGGGCTCGGCCTGGTCCTCGGACACGGCATGTCCCGGTTCGACCCGCGACCGGGCCGGCCAAACTCGCCGGGGCCCCGTAAGCGGCCGCTCCACAACATGTGCCCGACGGTCGTGACTCGCGACGGCAAGCCGGTCCTGGCGCTCGGCGCGACCGGCGGGCGAAAG
>DATFWZ010000525.1:0-6410 GCA_035258765.1 Gemmataceae bacterium | reverse complement strand
CGCTTGCCGGTCCGTCGGACACCGTCACGACTCCGAGCACCTCTGGCAGCTGACCACCGGTCGCGTGCGCCAGCTCGGGCGCCTGGAAACCGGGTATTTCTGGGCCGGCAAGCGCATGGGCGTCGGAGCGCCGGTCGTCATGATCCAGTCCCCGATCGAGGCCGGCGAGAGCGGTTCCGCACTCCTTGACCACTCGGGCAAAGTCATCGGTGTGGTTTCCGCCGTGGCGAACCGCGTTCCCGGAACGGCCATCGCCATTGATGCGTCGGCCGTTCGCGGCCTGCTGGCGGACGCCCGGAAGCAAGCGCCCGCGGTTCCCGGGCCCGTGGCGGAAGCCGCTTCCCCTGTCCGGATGGCGCTGCGGGCGACGATCTGGGTTCGGCCTCAGAGCACCGAGCGCTCCGCGGCGGGCGTGATCATTGACCTCAATCGGCGACTGGCGCTAACGAGCGCCGCGGCCGTTGGCGCCGACGAGGTGGTGGACCTGGTCGCACCTCGTTGGGACGCAAACCGGCTGGTCGCGGAATCGGCGGCCTATGCGGACCTGCTGGGGCTGCGACTCTCCGGACATTGCGTCCGGGCCGCCGTCCTGGCGCGTGATCCCGGCCGGGAACTGGCACTGCTACAACTCGAATCGGCTCCGAAAACGCTCGACGCGCTCACGGTGGCCGACGGGGACCCGCGGGCCGGCGATCGGGTGGACGCGGTGTCCCACCCGGTCGGCGTTGAATTGCGCTGGCTGGCGTCGGCGGGCACCGTGCGCTCGATTGGCAAGGTGGCACTGCAGGACGGGCCCGGCAACGATGTCCCGCGGCCGAACACCGCGATCCTTCAGTTGCCGCACCTGGGCAGCTCTTCCGGTGGGCCCGTGGTCAACGCCCGCGGTGAGCTGGTAGGCATCCTGGCGGCCCGGGAAGGGCCGCGACAAGAGTTGGCCTACGCGGCCGCGACCGCGGAGGTTCTTGAGTTTCTCCGCGGCGCGCGGCCGCTAGCCAAGCCGGCGACGGCCGCGGAATGGTACGGCCTCGCCCAGCTGGCCGTGCGAGGACGGCTGCCGGAGATGGCGCTCGCGGCCTTCGACGAGGCTGCGAAGCTTGCCCCGAGCGATCCCGAAATCCTCGCCCGCTATGCCATCGCTTTACAAGCCTACAAACCGGAGCGGATCGACCGGGCTCGCGAGCTGACCAGGCAGGCAGCCGGGGTGTCGGGCCGCAAGCCCGCGGCGGACGCGGCCGTCGCGGAGGCGTTCCGCGTTCTCGGTGACCGCGACGCCGCGACGCGACACGTCGAGGCCGCATTGAAGGCGGACGCGAAGCTGGTGGCCGCCCTGGTCACGCGTGCCCGGCTCGTGTCGGGTCGGGAGGCCGCTCGCGACCTGGACGAGGCGCTCGACCTCGACCCGAGCTGTGCCGACGCCTATTGCGAGCGAGCCGCGCTCCAAGATGTGACGACCACGGAGGGACGTCAACGGGCACTCGCCGATCTCGGCCGGGCCATCGAGCTCCAGCCGCGAAATGTGAACGCGATCGCCCGCCGGGGGCAGCTCTTCCTGGAATCGAAGGAGTTCAAGAAAGCGGTCGCCGACTTTGCCCGCCTGACGGAGATCGAACCGCTCAATAGCTCGTCCTGGGAATCGCTGTCGCGCGCCCAGCTGTTGCTCGGGGACGAGGCAGCCGCGACAGCTTCTTTGGTCGCCCTGATCCGGATCGAACCCGGAAAGACCGGACGCGCCTTCGCCGCGATCCGCGCCCGCGCCGCCGAGCGGCTGGCCGATGATCCCGGCAATGGGGCTGCCGTCGTCAGTTGGTTTGAGCGGTCGTTAACCGGCGTCCGCCCGGTGTTGCCGACTTCGGAGCGTAAGAGGGTGGACGGACTGTTGGATAAGGTCAGACGCGAAGCCGACCTGAAGAAGCAGCTCGCCCTCCTCGAGGCCGCGTTGGCGGAATGGCAGGAGCGAAAATGAGTCGTTGCAACGAGTAGGTGAAGGTTGCCAACCCGCACCCCCGGTATTGGCAACCTTCGACTTCGCCCGGACCGAAAAGCCGGGGGGGTATGCGAAAAAAGTTGGCGACCTTGGCAGCCTTACCCCGGCCGGGAGAGGAAGAGAGATATCGAGAGAACTCGGGGAACGCCAAAGGACCTCCCAAACGCCTTCCGGACTGAAAAACTGGTGGGGGAAAGTCCGGCGGTCAAGCCTTGAGGAACCGGTCGACGTCGGCCTGAGTGATCAGGCGACCGGGCTTGTTGAGCTTGGCGCTGAGCCAGCTCAGGACCGGCGGGGTGAACGGGAGCTTGCCGTTCTTTACCAGGTTCTTGAGCCGGGCGTCGCGGCGCTCCCGCTCCGCCCGCTTCAGATGCCCGTTCTCGATCCGCGACTGCTGTTGCCCGGCCAGGATCCGATCCTTCCGCTTGCGACGAACGCCCATCACACACCTCCCGGCCGGTTCAGAATTCTCGAAGAATCCTCTGTTCTAGTGACGCGGAAATCGTCGGCAACTTGTCCAACGGTCAGATCACGTAATCGTCCGGGAACATCCGGGCTTTCTTCGGCGAGATGTAGACGACGTCGGCCGGCTTCAGTCGCAGCGTCGCGTACCGCTCCGGCGACACGTCCACATTGACCAACAAGCCGAATTCCTCCGCCAGGAGGCGGACTTTCACGACCGACCCGGCCGGGTTGATGTGCGTGACTTTGGCCTCCAGTCCCCCCGCACCGTCCCGGGCGGGGAACAGGTCCAGCTCGTGCGGGCGGATGAACACGCGGCCCTCGTCCCCGCCGGTCGGGACGTGCGGCAGCGGCATTTCCACGTGTCCGAGCATCGCCCGCCCGTCCTGCAGGCGGACCGGAAACACGTTGACGTTGCCCAGGAAGTCCATCACGAACGCGTTGGCCGGGTGCTCGAAGACCTCGACGGGAGTCCCCACTTGTTCCACGCGGCCCTCGTTGAAGACCACGACCTTGTCCGCGACCTCGAACGCCTCTTCCTGGTCGTGAGTGACGAACAGGCTCGTGACGTGGAACTCGTCGTGGAACCGCCGCAGCCAAACGCGCAATTCAGAGCGCACCTTGGCGTCCAGGGCCCCGAACGGCTCGTCGAGGAGCATGACCCGGGGCTCCGGCGCCAACGCTCTCACAAGGGCAATTCGCTGCCGCTGCCCGCCGGACAGGGTGGCGGGGTAACGGGTCTCGTACTCTTCCAGCCGCACGAGCCGAAGCAGTTCCATCACCCGGGCCCGAATCCGGTCTTCCGCCCACCGGCGAACTCGCAGCCCGAAGGCGACGTTTTCGAACACGGTCATGTGCCGGAACAAGGCGTAGTGCTGGAATACGAAGCCGACGTTGCGCTCGCGGGCGCTGTGGTGCGTGACGTCGTCGTCCTGGTAAAGGACAGTCCCCTCGTCCGGCACCTCGAGTCCGGCAATGATTCGCAGCAGCGTCGTCTTGCCCGAGCCTGACGGGCCGAGCAGGGCGACGAGCGTCCCGGCCGGGGCCTCGACGGTGACGTTGTCGAGGACGACCTTCGTCCCGAAGCGCTTGCGAATGTTCTTCGCCGTGATACTCATTCGCACGTACCAATTGGCCGCGGGCGAGGCGAACGCCGGTCGCGGCGGCCCGGTGGGGAATTGTAACTAGGATCGCGGAAGTTGGAACTTGGAACTGCTTCCCACTCCCGCCCGGCCGGTGTGCGGATTATCATGTCCGAATCCTGCCCCCCGCGCCTCCTCGAAGGGGTCCGAACATGCGTACCGCCGTGTGTGCCCTCATTTTCGGCCTCGCCTTGCTCCAAACTGGCTGCGCCGACCTCGCCGCACAACCCAAAGTTGCTGTGACAGCCGCTGCAATTCCGAGTCCGAGCACGACCAAGTCCGGCGGAGACGCGCCGTTCGACCAGCGCAAGGCCGACGTCGAGACGATCAAGTCGGCCGGCCTGTCGGACGACACCAAGTCGTTGACGGAGTGGTTCAAGAACCACACGGTCACCGAGGCGGACAAGACGAAGATCACCACCCTCATCAAGAGGCTCGGGGATGACGACTTCGATTCGCGCGAGGCGGCTTCAGACGAGCTGTCGAAGTCCGGGGTGCCGGCGATCGCCCTCCTGCGGTCGGCCGCGAACGCCAAGGACGCGGACTACGAAGTCGCCCGCCGGTGCAACCTGGCCCTGGCGATCATCGAGAAGGTGCCGACGCGGTCCCTGGCCCTCGCCGCGGCCCGGCTGCTGGCGAACCAGAAGGACGAATCCATCACCGAGGTGCTCCTCAATTACCTGCCGCTGGCGGACGACGAGTCGGTCGCCGACGAGATTCGCAACACGTTCGCGGCCCTCGCCGTCCGCGACGCGAAGCCCGACAAGGCCCTGGGAGCGGCCCTCGAGAGCAAGGACGCCTTAAAGCGGGGTGCCGCGGCCGAGGCGTTCGCCCGGGCGAACGACCGGTCGAGTCGCCAGCGGATGAAGGAGCTGCTCAAGAAGGAGACCGACCCCGAGGTGAAGCTGCTGGTGGCCCTGGCCCTGGTGAGTGAGGGGCGGGACAAGGACGCCGTGCCGGAAGTGATCAAGCTGATGCCGGATGTCTCGACCGAGCGCGGCTGGCGGGCGGAAGAGCTGCTGTATCGGATCGCCGGGGAGGACGGCCCGGGCGTGTCGCTCGGGCCGGACAAGGCCGGCCGCGAAAAGGCCCGTGACGAGTGGAAGAAGTGGTGGGACGCGAACGAGAAGAAGGTGGACCTGACCAAGCTCGACCAGGAGTCGTCGTTCGGATTGACGATCGTGTGCGAGCTCCAACAGCGCGGCCAGCAGATCGGCCGGGTCGTCGCCCTGGGCAGTGACGGGAAGGAGCGGTGGAGTGTCAAGGGCCTCAATACGCCGCTGGACGCCGTGCCGCTCGCGGGCAAGAAGGTGCTGATCGCCGAACACAACCGCAACCGCATCGTCGAGCGGGAGATCGACGGGAAGGAGATCTGGAGCGAGAATATCCAGCAGCCGGTCAACGTCGGCCGGCTGCCGAACGGGATCACCTGGGCCGTGGGCAAGAACCAAATCATCGAGTGGGAGCGCGGGGATAAGCCGGGCAAGAAGCAAGTGTTCACGTTCATCCGTAACGAGTACGACATCGTGGCCGGGGCCCGCCTCAAGAGCGGCGATTACGTTCTGCTGACCCAGAACCAACAATTGCTCAAAGTGGACCGGAAGGGGACAATCACCAAGTCTCATGGGGTCGGGGGGAGCGGGGTCAATTACTACGCCACGGTTGACCCGCTGCCGAGCGGGAAGGTGCTGGTAACCCTGATGAACAGCATCACCGAGTACGACCTCGAGTCCGGGAAGTCCGGGTGGAGCGCGAACTTCCAAATACCGACGTCGGCCGTCCGCCTGCGCAACGGAAATACGCTGGTCGGGAATATGAACAACTGGCGAATCGTCGAACTCGACAAGGATGGCAAGCAGACCAAGTGGGAATACCGCGGGACCGATCCTGCGTACAAGCCGTTTCGGGCCTTCAAGCGCTAGGGCGGGGAATGGCGAATCTCGAGCCGGGCGGCCGCGGCCGCCCGGCTCGACTCGTTCAGGCCATTGGTTTGCCCAGGCGGGCCCGCTTCTCGCGGATGAAATTGACGTGGTGGTCGAGGTGATCCGTGTAGATCTCCACAATCCGGGCCAATGACTCGACCCCCCGCTCCGAATGCACTCCGGTCCGCAAGAATGCCTCGGCCGGCAAGGCGCGAAGGATCGCCGCCGTGAGCCGGCGGTTAAGGCGGAACATCTCGCAGGCCGCGACCGGGTCGAGCCGGTCGTAGAACAGGCTCCTCGCGAATACGGACGCGTCGTAGGCGTGGAGCGCCGGGTTCGACTCGGCGATCACGCGCTTCATTCGATCGGACGCGATCAAATCCGAGTCCATCAAGTGCAGGATCACTTGCCGGACGCTCCAGTCGCCCGGGCCCGGAGTCGCGTCCCATTCGGCTTCGGTCAGTCCGTCGATGGCCTTGACCGGCAACGTCGCGCCCGCCTCGTAGCGATCGATCATCGTCGTGTTCATCGCACCCCCGGTCGCAGCTCAGCGCTTCCCCGTGAATTGTCCGTCCGCGAAATCGAGAAACGCCCGCCAGTCTTCGGCGGTCATCGAGTGCTGACCGGCCCGGATGAAGTAGCCGAGCGTGCTGGGCGACAACTTCCCGAGGGGCGGGACCTCCTTCGCGTCCAGGCCGCCGGCGCCGAGGAAGCGGTACACCGGGTCGGCCGCCTTCAAGACCTCGAACTGACCCTCCGGGTTCGCCCAGAGGTCTTCGGCCGCGTTCGAGAACAACACCGGCCGCGGCGCGCACAAGGCCACGAGGCAGTGCTGGTCGAAAGGAAGCCGCGTCGGGTCGTCGTTGAACTGCTTGAATGCGGCATTGAACCAGTGCGGGA
>DATFWZ010000524.1:0-15137 GCA_035258765.1 Gemmataceae bacterium | reverse complement strand
CGGCAAGTACAAGGTGCAGATCACCTGGATGAGGAAGACGGGGAGGAAATTCCAAGGGTCCGACGGGGTGGAGGACGAGAAGGTCCAGGTGCTGCCGCCCAAGTTCAACACCGAGACCACCCAGACGGCCGAGGTCAAGCGCGGCAAGAACACAATCAACTTCACGCTGACGAAGTGAGCGCTGCAGGGAGCCCGACGCGCGGGCGAGGGAAGTTGGAAGCCTTCACGCTCACGAATTGAGTGCTGCAGGGAATCCAACGCGCGAGCGAGGGGAGTTGGCAGCCTTGCTTGCGCGTCGGGCTCCCGGCTCGCCCTTTCCCCCTTCTCGATCCCGACGAAATTCGCTCCAATAGCTCTCCGCCCGCCGCAAGAGCTTTCCGCGCATGCGCCGCCTCCTACCGCTCGCCGTCGCCTTATTCGTGACCGGCCTGTGCAACGCCGGGTCGTCGAACAGCCTGCTCGACGTCACCCCGGACGGGAGGCTCCTCCTCGTCGCCAACGCGGACGGCGGTACCGTCACCGCCGTGGACTTGAAGGCGCACAAGGCCCTCAAGGAGATCCCGGTCGGAGACCACCCGGAGGGCGTGGCGTGGGTCGGCAACGGCCCGGTCGCCCTCGTGTCCGTCTACCGCGACGACAAACTCGTATTCATCGACACGACCGCCGGGAAGGTGATCGAGACCGTGAAGTGCGCCGCCGAGCCGTACGGAGTAGTGACCACCAAGAATGGCAAGCGGGCGTACGTCACCCACGATTACCCGGGCCTCGTCAGCGAGGTGGACCTGGAATCGCGGAAGGTGACGCGGACGTTCCCGGCCGGTCAGTGGGCCCGGGGGATCGCGCTGGCCCCGGACGAGACGCGGGTGTACGTGACCAACTTCTACACCGCCGCCCTCACCGCCATCGACGTCAAGGACGGCGCTGTCGTTGACACGTGGCCGGGGCGGGAGAGCGACAATCTGTGCCGGAACGTGGTCGTCCACCCGACGCGGCCGAAGGCGTACCTGTCGCACCTGCGCAGTCGGACCCACATCTTCGACGCCCGCGGTAGCATCTTCCCGGAGCTGTCGATCTGCACGCTGACCCCCGCGAAGGCCGACCAGAAGCGGCGGACTGCCATCGCCCTGGACACGTACAACGGCGTGTACGTCACGGCTAACCCGTGGGAGTCGGCCGTCAGCCCGGACGGCAAGACGTTCGTCACCGTCTACGCGGCGACCAACGACCTGAACTACTCGGCTGTGATCGACGACGACTACCGCGAGGTCGACCGCACGGGCGTGATGCCGGCGGGCAAGCACCCGCGGGCGGTGCGCTACAGCCCGGACGGCAAGGAGGTCTACGTCTACGCCACCCTCGACTTCGAGGTCGGGATCTACGACGCGAGCAAGTCGCGGCCGGCCAAGGTCGCGTCGGTCAAGGTGACCAACCCGCCGCACACGCCGGAGTGGGTTCGCGGCAAGGAGCTGTTCGTCACGTCGAACGCGCCGATGACGCGGGCCCGGTGGATCGCCTGCGCGTCGTGCCACCCGGACGGGTCGCAGGACGGGCGGGTGTGGCAGAACCCGGAGGGCCCGCGGAAGACCCCGCCCCTGTGGGGCCTGGCCCATACTCACCCTCTGCACTACTCGGCCGACCGCGACGAGGTGCAGGACTTCGAGTACACGATCCGCGGCAAGCTGATGGGCGGGGCCGGACTGGTGAGCGGGTCGATCAAGCCGCGGACCGGCTTCGTCCCGCCGGCCGAGCTCGACGAGAAGCTCGCCGGGCGGTCGAAGGACCTCGACGCGCTGGCGATCTACACCAACTCATTCCAGCCGAAGCTGTCGCCGAACATCCCGGCCCCGGGAAAGCTCTCCGCGGAGGCCGAGCGCGGCAAGAAGCTGTTCTTCGACAAGGCGGTCGGTTGTGCGACGTGCCACTCGGGCCCGTATTACACGGACAGCCGGCTGGAGAAGCCATTCAATGTCCACGACGTCGGCACCGGCGACGGGCCGACTGAGAAAATGCCCCCGGAGTACG
Organism: Gemmataceae bacterium; assembly: GCA_035258765.1. Taxonomy (GTDB): domain Bacteria; phylum Planctomycetota; class Planctomycetia; order Gemmatales; family Gemmataceae; genus SIAJ01. The sequence continues at coordinate 13,115 of DATFWZ010000524.1, read as the reverse complement.
ACACGCCGACGTTGCTCGGCGCCTACCGCTCCCCGCCGTACCTGCACGACGGCCGGGCGAAAACGCTCCTGGACGTGTTGACGACGGCGAACCCGAAAGACAAGCACGGGAAGACGAGCCATCTGACCAAGGAGCAGCTGGCGGAACTGGTGGTCTTCCTGAAGTCGCTGCCGTACGAGGAGCCGCCGGACGAGACGCCAAACACGGTGCCGTATCGCGTAAAGCTGCGGAAACCGGAGTGATTTTCGCTGTCGCTCCGCACATCCGGCGGCTCCCTTCGCTCGACCAGGTTATTTTGGGCTGACCTCTCTTCCACCTCGCCCCGGCACTGGTCATACTTACACTCGGGGACCGCCTCATTTCCTCTTTGGGTGGGAGGGTTGTGACATGCGGCGCTACGTTTGGGCCGGGCTCGCGATGGTGGCGGTAGTTGTCGGCGTTCAGGCCGAGGACCCCAAGCACGAGGGCAAGGGGGACAAAAATCCGGGCTTCGAGAAGCTCAAGAAGCTCGCCGGGGAGTGGGTCGCCCTGGACGAAAAGGGTAACCCGACCGACAAGGTCGTGTCGGTGTTCAAGGTGACAGCCGCGGGCAGTGCCGTCCATGAGACGATTTTCCCGGGCCTCGGACACGAGATGGTGTCCGTCTACCACCTGGACGGCAAGGACGTCGTGATGACGCACTACTGCGCCCTGGGGAACCAGCCGCGAATGAAGCTGGACCCGAAGAGTAAAGAGAACGAGTTGAAGTTCGACTTTGCCGGCGGGACGAACCTCGACGCGGCCAAGGACATGCACATGCACGAGGGCGTGATCAAGATCATTGATGACGATCACATCGAGGCGACCTGGTCCGGCTACAACGGCGGCAAGCCGGCTGAGGATCACAAGATGACGATCAAGCTGGTGCGGAAGAAGAAGTGAAAAAGCTGGCGAGCCGGGAGCGTGAGCGACCGGAGTTAGAAGCTCCGGTCGCTCACGCTCGCGGCTCGCCAAGTCATGTTTCCCGCCTCGTCGATCTCTCAGGCCACCAGCCGCAGCGGGAACACGCCGTACGTCCGGATCTCGTCCGCGATCCGGCTGTTCAACACCTCTTCCAGCCGCCCGAGCACCCGCGCGATTGTCGCCTCGTCCAGCACTCGCTGGTCGTAGACGATTCGCACGTCGACCACGCCGTCCGGGTCCACCGGGCCGTAGGTCAAGAGGGTAGTGAGCGGGGAGCTCGGGTGCAGCGACTCGGCGCCGACGGCCGGGCGGACGGCGAACGTCCCGAAGTACGACCCGCGGCGCCGGCCGTAGTTCAGCAGCAGCCACCACACCCACCGCCGCACCAGCCGGGGCAGCCGGCACATGCGCAGGGCCCGGCGGAAGTCCTTCATTTCCGCCAGCGGGGCCTCCAGGAACACCTTGAACTTTTGGTCCAGGTCGGACAGCGCCGTCGTCGCCGGGTCCTTCACCCGACCAATGAGGACGGCCTTTTCGCCATCGAAATCGCGGTCGAAGGCGACGCTGGCGATGCTGGCCGGGTACTCGTACAGTTGCGGCCAGGGGAGCTTCAGGTACGCCCGGCGCACGTCTGGGAATTCATTGGCGACGATCGCGTAGGCCTTGGTGAAGATCGCCGTCCAGGACGGGCGCTCGGGGTGGAAGGCCAGGGAATCGATCAGCGGCTGAAGGTTCATGCGCCGCTGAACGGGGGCGGTCGGCACCCCGGCGGCGAAGTAGAGCAAGTCGCCCACCAATCGGCGGGGACGGGAGAGCGGAATCGGACGGCCACGCATTGCTCGCTCCGGGAGTTCATCAAGTTGCGCTGCCGGCACCCGGCCGTGGGACCGCCGGCGACCGATCCCGTGGATCGGTCCGTATCACCTCCAAAACCGTTCCGTTATTGGGCAGGGTCCTCCCGAAGCAAATACAGCGCCAGGGGGCCCACCTAACGCAATAAGATAGGAACCCGCGAAGGAATGTGCGGTAAAAATGTGCCGGCCGGGCATTTTCCCTGCGCCGTAGGACTGGCGCAACCCGCAAACTCGAATGACCCCTGAACCACTTGCCGGCGTATCGGTTGTGATCGTCACGCCGCGGCCCGCGGCTCGCCCGTCCAGGCCGGCGCGGGCGTCCGCAGCCGACGCACCTCTTCGAGGATTGGACCGTTCAAAACCCCGTCCAGTCGGCCCAAGGCCCGGGCCACGGTGGCTCCATCCAGAGCACGATGGTCGTAAACCACGCGCACGTCCACTCGCCCGTCCGGGCCGATGACCCCGTAGTTCAGGAGGGTGGTGAGCGGCGAGAGCGGGTGGAGCGACTCGGCCCCGAGTGCGGAGTAGACGCTCACCCCGAAGGTCCCGAAGTGGTGGCCGCGTTGCTTGGCGCTATTGAGTCCCACCCACCAGGCCAGCCGGCGCACCGGCCACGGCAGCCGCGACGTGCGCAGAGCCCGGCGGAACTCCTTCACCTCCCCGACCGGGGCTTCGGCGAACGTCCGCAGCCGTCGGGTCAGTTCCAGGAGCGGCGTCTCACCCGGGTCCTTGACCCGCCCGAACAGGACGGCCGATTCTCCCTCGTAGTCGCGCTCGACCGCGACGCTCGCCACCGGGCTCGGGTACTCGACCAGGTGCGCCCACGGCCACTTGACGTACGCCCGGCGCAGCTCCGGCACTTCGGTGGATACGCGGGCGTAGGCTTTGATGAAGATGGCCGTCCACGACGGGCGCTCGTCGAGCGCCGACCGGGCCTCGGCCAGCGCCCGGACGTCCATCCGCCGCTGCACGGGCACGGTCGGCACGCCGGCGGCGAAGTAGAGCAGGTCGTTCACCAGCCGACGCGGCTTCGAGAGTGGGATCCACTGCGGACGCATCGCGCCCCTCGGAGTGACCGGGCGACCTGTGGGGGTCACTCCGTGACCGGAACGGCTTCCGTGGGCCCCGGCTTGCGACACCGGAATACGAAGGCCTGGCCGACATAGCTCAGGCGGTGGTCGATCGACGTGAACCCGGCGGCCGCGAGCCGATGCGTGACCGCGGCTGCCGACAGGTAATGGAACCGGCCCTTACGGGCTTCCTTCTTCAGCCATGCCCCGTATCGGAGCATGCGCCATGCCTTCTTCAGGTATTTCAACGGCCGGCGCGCCGTCCGCACCCCGGCCAGGGAGTACCACGCCACCTTCCCCCACGCCGGGCCCGGGACGTTGACCGAGAATACGAATCGTCCGCGCGGTAGGAGCACCCGGAAAACTTCGGACATTAGCCGGTCATACGCGGCCGTCGTCCAGGTCCCGGTCGCCTCGTCGAACGACTCCGCGTACGAGATCGACAGCCCGGAGATCACCCCGTCGAACGCCCGGTCCGACAACAACCCGAGCCCGGAGCTGAAGTCGTGGGTGATGAACCGGACCCGCTCCCCCGGCGGCGGCTTGAGTTCCTGCCGCAATCGATCATAGGCAGTGGCGTTGACCGCCGCGACGTCCAGGCCGACCACCTCGCTCAGTTGACCGGAGCTCGCCTCCCACATGGCCCGGGTGAGGGCCCCGCCCCCGCAACCGAGGTCGAGCCAGGCCTCGCCCGGCCGCGGGTCGGCCCATTCCACCGTGTCTGCCAGCAGTCGCCGGTACGGCGGCAGCTCGTGCTGGCCCCAGAAGGCCTTGGCGCACTTCGCGTCCGGCCAGTAGTTGGGCGCCGCCGTCACGACGGCGGCCGTCCTCGGACGGCGACTTATGAGGGGGTCGATTGCCCGCGAATCCAGTCGAGTGATGGCGATAACAGGATCCTAGCAGCAAACCACGTTCCGGTGGGGGTTTCCGCCCGCACAGGGCAGGACAGCCGGAGCGAGAGTTCTCGGAGTATCGGCCCAATTGAGCCACAAGGTCGCAAGGATTGCGCGGAGCACAGGATCCAAACGCCGGTCGGCGATGGCAACTTCGCCACGGTCAACCGGGTCACTCCGAGCGGAGGGTTGCTTCCTGAAAGGCAATAGACTTCTTATCCACCCCAGAACTCCAGGACAGAACGTGTGGACAACTGATAGAGCGACTGGTGAACCGCCCCGCTCTGATTGCAGCTGGGATTTATCCACTCCGTTCAACCCGTCCCAGCTTCAGGTCGCGAGAGAAAACTGAGCTCGGCAACTGAAATCAGGAGGCTACTCCCTCAATTTATTGCGTTCGACTGATCACGACGGGGACCTGCGGTTCTATGGACTAGTAGCCCTTTCGAATCGGTCGGCCGTCGTCCATTCCCGTCGTTCGGGCGGGCCGGTTCCGCCGTGAGACCGTGAAGTTATTTTGGGGCCGGCCGACCCTGTGCCGTCCCACTTGTCTCACGGCGATATCCCTGAGCCCTCGGGCACCCCCTCCGCCCAGCCGACGTCCCTGCTCCTCGCAGACCGTCCGGGCGTTGTTCCGCCGCGGGCCTTTTGTGGAGGCTGAGTCATGACGCTGGTCCGTAGTGCCAACAGGAATCGGCGCGAGCGCAGCGGGGTTGCCGCCGTCGAGCTGGCGGTGCTGGCTCCGTTCCTGGTTTTCCTGGTGCTCATCGCGGTGGACTTCGGCCGCATCTTCTACATGTCTGTGACCCTGGCCAACTGTGCCCGGAACGGGGCCCTGTGGGAGGCCGACCCGTACGTCCGGGTCGAGTCGCCGTACAAGACCCTCACCGACGCGGCCCTCGCGGACGCCCCGAACCTGATGAACGACAAGAAGAATGTGCCCCAGGTGACCAGCACGTCCGGCACGGACGCCCAGGGGGTGCCCTACGTGGAAGTGACCGTGAAGTGTCACTTCTACACGGTATCGAAGTTCCCCGGCATCCCGAACGACGTGGACTTGTCCCGGACCGTGAAGATGGCCCGGGCCCCACTGAACCCGCGATAACCCCGGCTCGACCCCGCCCGGACTCGGAGACCCGGCCATGAGGATTCAGACCCGCGCCCGCCGGCCCGGCGCCACGGCCGTCGAGATGGCGCTCGTCGCCCCCGTCTTCTTCCTGTTGCTGTTCGGCTTGCTCATCGGCGGGCTGGGCATCTTCCGGTACAACCAGGTGTCGCACCTGGCCCGGGATGCGGCCCGGTACGCCTGCGTCCGCGGCCAGGACTACCACAAGGACACCAAGCTGCCGGCGGCGACCCAGGACAGCATCTACGAGAACGCGGTCAAGCCCAGCGCCTTCACCCTCGACCAGTCCCGGCTCACGTGTACCGTCACGTGGGACCAGAGCAACGCCCCGAGGAGGTACAGTCCGACCGGGGTCGCGACTACGAACTACGTGATCGTCACCGTGTCGTACCAGTGGATCCCCGAGAACTGGGTGTTCCCGCCGATCACGCTGACCAGTACGTCCAAGATGCCCATGTCCTACTGACCCACGGAGATTCCCCGCCATGATGCGCTCGACCCATAAGGCCCCGGCCGACCGGCGCGGCGCGATCGCCGTGAAGGTGGCGATCTGCCTGCCGGTCCTGCTCGGGGTCACGGCCCTGTCGCTGGACGGGGGCATGATCTACGACAAGCGGCGGCACTCCCAGGCGGCCGCCGACGCCGCGGCCCTGGCGGCCGCGGGCGTCTTGTTCACGACCTACACCAACTCGACGACCCTGGACGACGGCAAGGACCCGAACGGCGCCGCCGTCAAAGCAGCCAAGGCCATCGCCGCCGACAACGGCTACCCGGACGACCAGCAGACCGCGACCGTCGTCGTCAACATCCCGCCCCTGTCCGGGCCGTTCACAGGTAAGGTGGGGTACGTCGAGGTGCTGATCACCTACCACCAGCAGCGCGGGTTCAGCAAGATCTTCGGGACCGGCGACCTGCTGATCGGGGCCCGGGCGGTGGCTGTCGGCAGCTGGGCCCCCAACAACATTGGCATCCTCGTGCTCGACCCGACGGCTCCGAGCGCCCTGAAGATTGGTGGCGGTGCCCACGCATACGTCCCGAAGTCCGACGTGATCGTCAACTCCACCAGCTCGACGGCGATGTACGCCTCCGGCACCGGGCCCATCTTGCTGTCCGAGCAGTTTGAAATCACCGGCAATTACGCCGGCGGCATCCCGGGTATCAATTTCATCGGCCCGATTGATACCGGCGTTCCCCCGACCCCGGACCCGTACATTTACCTCCCTGAGCCGGACCCGACCACGCTGCCCAAGCAGTCTCTGCAGACCGCGACCATTGTCACCGACGGGGCCGGCGTCCGGACCTATTACTTGCAGCCCGGCGTGTACAAGAACGGCCTGAGCTTTTCGGGCAAGGACAGCGTCGTCATGGCGCCGGGCATTTACTACATGGACGGCGGCGGGTTCAGCTTCAGTGGCATGGGGTCCATGACCGCGACCGAGGTCATGTTGTTCAACAAGGGCAAGAATAGCTCTGATTCCGTCAAGATCGCCGGGCAAGGTTCCGTGACCTGGACCCCGCCGAGCACCGGAACCTACATGGGGATGACGTTCTTCCAGGCCCGCGGATCGAACCAGCCCGACTCGTTTACCGGGAACGGGGCCATGAACATCTCGGGGGTGCTCTACGCTCCAGCCGCCTTGATGAACATCTCCGGCAACGGCGACAACTTCATTGGCAACCAGGTGGTCAGCTGGCAGATGAACTTCCAGGGGAACGGGAACTTCTACGTCCCGTGGGACCCGGGCCACATGGTGCCGGTGCGTAACCTGAAGTTGGTCGAATAGGCCGTCGGCCATCGCCTGGCTCGCGGCAGGGCCCCCGGGCATTCGCCCGGGGGTCTTGTCTTTAGACCCGGGCCACGACCGTCCCAGCCAGGTAGTCGACGACGCGCCGGTGGGTCGGGACGAGGAGCATCGCGAGGAAGTCGAACACCCCGAACAGGCAGTACAGCCCAATCACCAGGGCCCGCGCCCACTCCGGCCCTGGCAGCAACAGAAAGTAAGCCACGGAGAGAGCGATATAGGGCAGCGACCGCAGGACGATCACGCGCAGGATCCCGGCCGGCTCCCCGGTCGCCGATCGGGCGTAGTACGTCTCCACCCACCACTTCCCGACCGTCTGTCCGTGGGCGAGCAGCAGGACCAGGTTGACCAGCGCCAGCAGCCCGACTCCGACACTGAAGACCGTCCACCCCAGCGAAACTGCCTCGCTGCCGCCGACGAGCATGATCACCATTCCCGGGAGCGCCACTGCGAGCCCGAGCGCCGCATCGATCACCGCCCCGAGGAACCGGTCCCACAGGGACGCCACCCGGACCGACGGGTGAACGGCAAACCGGCGCCCCCGCCGCGTGAGGACGGATGGCGTCACCTCGATCGGTGGCAGTGACTTCGGGTCCAGATCCATGTAGGTGTCCAGGCACTTCGGGCACGCGACGCCGAGTGGCAGCTCCCGGTCGTCCACGCGCCGGTTGAGCCGGCACACCGGGCAAATGACGCGCACGAACATGGGAGGAGCTCAAAGAGATGAGGCGGGCCGCATTCTCCCCCGGCCCAGGGGCGGCCGTCAAGCGCTTGATGTCTTTCTCTCCCCTCTTCGCCTTGAGGCTAATGGCCAATGCCCCACCAATGACCAAGGACCAAGGAATGACGAGGACCAAAAGTCGAATGCCGAACGCACCCTCGGCGTCCTCTTTACGTAATTCGGCCTTAGTCATTCTTTAGTCATTGGTCATTGGTGGGGCATTGGCCATTGGCCAACTTGCCTTCACGCGCCCCGCGGGGCACGGTACAACAACAAAGCCGGGATGGGTCAACCATCCGTACACACAGGAGAAGGTCTGATGTTTCGCGTTTGTCTAGCGGCGGCCGCGGTCGCGGGGGGGCTGCTCGCCGGCCCCGCGGTCGCGGACGTCAAGTCCGGCATCCCCGTCGGGGAGTCGGTCAAGGCGTTCAACCCCCAGCACGTCACCGGCCCGGACGCCGGCAAGTCGTCGTGCCTGGTCTGAAAGAACGGGGGGAACCCGGTAGTCGCGATCTTCGCCCGCGAGATCGACGACAACTTGGCCGGTCTGGTCAAGAAGGTGGATGAGGCCACGATCAAGAACCACAAGAGCGAGATGGGCTCCTTCGTCATCTTCCTCGACAAGTCGGACGAGACGGAGAAGATGGTGAAGGAGTTCGCTGAGAAGATCGGGATCAAGGAGACGGTGCTCGCCCTGGACAACCCGGCTGGGCCGAAGGGGTACGAAATCGCCAAGGACGCGAACGTCACCGTCCTGATGTACAGCAACCGGAAGGTGAAGGCGAACTTCGCCTTCGAGAAGGGCAAGCTGACCGCCGCGGACGTGGAGAAGGTCCTCAAGGAGCTGCCGAAGATCCTCGAAGACTAGTTGATCCCGTTTCCCAACTCGTCCTGGCAACCGCCGGCCCCTGCGGCCGGCGGTTTTTGTTTGCGCCGCCTGGTTAGTCCTCCGTCCCTTCCTCGAACAGTTTCGCCAGCGGCAGCCGAAACCCGGGCAGGACCGGGTCGCCGGGCAGTTCGTCGGCACGGGTGAAGATGCGCGTCGCGGTCGGCGACGTGTAGGCGTACACCTCGCACGGGTCCGGGATCACCACCCAAACCAACCGAGACCCGGCCTGAAAGTACTCCTGCATCTTCTCGATGACCTCTTCGAACCCGTTCGTCGGGCTGACGATCTCCACGGCCAGTTCCGGAACGACTGGCCAGGTGTTGGTACGGGGGATGAGGCGGGTTCGCGGCCAGCGGTCATAGGAGACGAACGCCACGTCCGGGCGACGGGACCGATCCACCGTCGGCCGGAGGTCGAACAGCATTTCGTTCACAGCCCGACCAAGCCCCTGTTGCTCGACATGTCGAATCAGGTAACCGAGGAGCACCGACCCCATCACGATTTCCCTAGCGCTCATGGGCGGTAACTCCTTGCGCACGTCTCCGATCACCTCATACAACGGCTCATCGGTGACGACGCTGACCCCGCCGTTCTCCACGCTCGCAACGGACATGCATTCTCCTCCGGACGACTACCGGCATCTTAACACTCCCGGCCTACGGCTGAAACCCGGCCTATGATATTCCCGTCCCGTTCCCGGAACCCCTCGATGCCCCTCATCCGCCCCTTCCGCAACAGCCTCTACCTGACCCTGGCCCTGGCGGTCGCGGCCATCGGGCTCGCCGGCGGCGACCTGCTACCGGAAATCCCGTTCATCACCGCGTTCTGTCTGATCCTCCTCGGGGTCGCCTACGCCCTGGAGGGCCGCTGGCAGCTCAGCCTGCGCGACGCCAACGTGGCGGGCCTGTTTCTCGGCGCCTTGCTCGGGTTGTGGGCCATCTTCCAGGTGGTCCGCCCGCCGACCGGGCTGGCCGAAACCCTGCCCTGGCCGGCCAGTGCCCTGCCGTATCTGGCCCCCGTCCTGATGGTCCTGATTCCCGCCAAGATGCTCCGGCCCAAGCACGTCGGCGACTACTGGGCCATGCACGGCCTGGGCCTGTTGGCCATGGCGCTGGCGTGCGCGATGGCTTCCGAGGGGGCGTTCATCCTCGTGTTCGCGGCCTACGCGACGGCGTTCGTCTGGAGCCTGTCCACGTTCCACCTGTACCGCGAGCTCGGCGAGGAGCTGGCCACGACCGGCCGACTCGCCGGGGGCCGATGGCGGGCGGCCCGGCCGGCCGTGATGTGGGCCGCGGTGGCCGGGGCGGTGGCCGTCCCCCTGTTCTGGGCCACCCCGCGGACGGGGGTCCAGTGGGAACTCGGCCTCATCCACCGTGGCCGAGCCTCCACCGGGCTGGCCGACGGGCCGGTGGACCTGAACCACACCGGGACCGTGGACGTGAACCGCGAGAAGGCGTTCGAGGTGTTCGTCGAAGACGTCGCCGGCCAGCCGGTCCTGGATCTGTCCCCGGACCAGCGGTGGCGGGCCACGCACTTGCAGCGCTACGAGGGCGGCCGGTGGGGCCGGAACCAGTTCGGCGGACTGCAGACGGCCGACGCGGCCGTCACCCCACTCGGCGTCACCCGTGACCCTCGCCGCCGACTCCCGGACCTGGGCCCGGACGCCCGGTACCTGACCTTCGTCCTCGGCCCGCGACTCACCCGCACCCCGCCCCTGGCCGACCCGGTGGCCTGGCGCAGCGGCGACCTGACCCCGGCCGTCAGCCAGTTTCAGGACGGCGGCTACCGCAATTGGGTGCACCGGCACGACGGCTCGATGGACGGGGCGTTCAGCTACGACGGGGAGGCCCCCCGATACGTCCAGGTCTGGGCCGCGCCGGAGCGACCCGGCGAAGGCCCGGCCATGCGCCTGCAGCCGGCCCGGACCGAGTACCTGATCCAGGTCGGCCGGGGGATGGAACGGGTGCGCGGCTTCACCGACCGGCTGATCGAGCGGCTGGTGGCCGAGGGCGCCCTGCCGGCCGGCGCGGGCCAGGTGGATCCGGACACCATGGTGCGGCTCCCGGCCCACCACGAGGCCATCGCCCGGGCCCTGGAACGACACCTCGCCGCGTCCGGCGAGTTCACCTACACCCTCGACTTGACGCGCAAGGACAAGGCGGTGGACCCGGTCGAGGACTTCCTCCTGAACACGAAGTCCGGGCACTGCCAGCGGTTCGCCACGGCCCTGGCACTCATGCTCCGAACCCAGGCGATCCCGTGCCAGATGGTGATCGGGTACCGCGGGTGCGAGGGGCGCGGCGACGGGTGGTACGACGTCCGCGAGGACCACGCCCACGCCTGGGTCGAGGCGCTGGTGCCCGCGCCGGGCGACGGGCTACCGCCGGCCGGCCAGCTCGGCCCCCGACTGGGAATGGCATGGCCGGTGGCCGAGCGAACGGGGCTGTTGGCGGGCGGCCTGGCGGTGATCTCCCCGCCGATGCCCGAGGGCTGGCGGCCGATGCGCTGGCTGACACTCGACCCGACCCCGGCGGGCGATATCGGGGAAAGTGGGGTCGACTCTCTATTCGGCCAGGCCCGGGAGAGATGGGCGTCGGTGTTGCGGGCGCTCCTCTTGGCGTACAACCAGGAGTCGCGGGACCGGGCGGCAGAGGCGGTCGAGCAGTGGGTGACGGAGGGGAACGGGCCGTTCTACCTCGCGGGCGGGGGGGTCGCCCTGGTCGCGCTCTGGTGGGCCCGGCGGCGCTGGCAGCGGGTCCGCGTGGCGCGGCGGCCGCTCCCGACTCACTTGCGCCGCCTGGAAGCCATCTTGCGGGGGGCCGGGTACGGGCGGGCGGCCGGCCAGACGGCCCGCGAATACGCCCGGGGGGTGGGGGAAGTCCTGCGCGCCGCCTCGGCGACGGCGGGCGTGGCCGTGGTGCCCGAGCAGGTGGTGTCCGCGTACTACGCCGAGCGCTTTGGCGGGCGGGTCACGGGCGACCAGCAGCGACGGGAGCTAGATGAGGCTCTCGGGCGGTTGGAACGGGCACTTTAGTGCAAACAAGTAGCCGAACTCGTGAGAGATCCGGCGGCTTGGCATTCCCAGCGCACCGAACTCTCACGAGTTGGGCTACAAATCAAGCCGCCTGGGCCGGATGCGGCGCCTTCTCCTGCTGCAACTTCAGCCATCGCTTCCGTCGCACCCAGTAGAAGCGCACCGGCAGGAACAAGTCCACAACTTCGTCCGAGATCAACAACCCGCCCAGGACCGGCAGCGCCATCGGGGCCAGCACCTCCGCGCCGACGCCGGCCGCGAACACCATCGGGAAGATCGCGATGATCGCCACGCCCTCGGTCAACAGCTTCGGCCGCAGCCGGTGCACCGCCCCCTCGATCACGGCTGCCTTCAGTTCCTCTTCCGATTGGATGTTCTCCAGCCCGCCGCGCTTGTCGATCGCCTGGCGCAGGTAGACGAGCATGATGATGCCCGTCTCCGTCGCCATGCCGAAGCAGGCGATGAACCCGACGCGGACCGCCACGCTGAACTCCACCGGCGGGCTGTCCCACCCGTTCACCAGCTTCGGGAACAGGAACAGGAAGAACGCCCCCCCGGCCAGGGCCTCGGGCACGGCCAGCATCATGAGCCCGGCGTCGGCCAGGTCGTGGTACGTCAGGTACAGGATGACGAAGATGACGAGCACCACGGCCGGGAACACCAACATGAGCGTCCGGGCCGCCCGGGCCTCGTGCTCGAACTCCCCGGCCCACTCGACGTGGACGCCCTCGGGCAGCACTACATTCTGCGCGACCACGCGCGACGCCTCGTCCACGAAGCCGACCGCGTCGCGGCCGCGGACGTTGAGCGTGACGTAGTTCAACAGCTGCCCGTTCTCGCTCTTGACGACGGCCGGGCCCTCGGTCAGACGCACGTCGGCGACCGCCGTGAGGGAGATGAAGCGCTTGCCCTTCACGACGTGCTCGGCAACCGCCGCGTGCGCCCCGGACCGGAATGTCGCCTCTCCCATCGCGCCCGAGGCGGCCGGCGCGGTCATGCTCGCCGGGATCAGCAGCCGCCGCACCGCGTCGTCGTCCTCGCGGTTGGCCCGCGCGTAGCGGACGCGCACCGGGTAGCGCTCCCGCTGCTCGACCGTGTACGTCACCACCCGCCCGCCCAGGGCCGTCTCGATCTCGGATTGCACGTCCTCGACCGACACCCCGTACCGGGCCGCCCGCTCCCGGTCGATGGTGACCTCGAGGTAGCCCTTGCCCATGATGGGCGCCGCGACCACGTCCCGGGCCCCGCGGATCGGCTTGACCGCCGCCTCGATCTCCTGGCACACCCGGTTGACCGTGTCCAGGTCCGGGCCGAATACCTTGATGCCGACATTCGTGCGGACGCCGGTCGAGAGCATTTCAATGCGGTTGATGATCGGCTGCGTGAAAATGTTGCTCCACCCGGGCACCTGGAGGACGCGGCCCATCTCGTCGTCCACCAGGTCGCCCTTCGGGCCGCCGGTCCGCTGCCACAAGAACACGCGGTCGCGGAACGGTTTCTCCAGCTCCTCCCGGATTGGGGCGAGCGCGGCCAGCGCCGTGCTGTGGTGTTCCTGGCCGAGCTGGGCCTTGAGCGCCTCGGCCGCGAATCGCTCCGCGACCGGGCTCGCCAGCCCGAGCTTGCGGGCGCCTTTGATCAGCTCCTCGATCGCGTACCAAGTGAAGGCCTCGGTCCCGCGGTCGAAGAGTTCGTAGTTGATTTGCTGGACCCGCTCCGTCCAAAGCCGGGCCCGCTCCGCCTCGACGGCCTGGTACGTCTCACCGGCGAGCGTCGGGCGGTCGCCC
>DATFWZ010000523.1:0-5149 GCA_035258765.1 Gemmataceae bacterium | reverse complement strand
GAGGCGCATGGGCCGGAAGTCGGGGGCCTGTCGGAGGATGGTCTCGAAGGCGGCGTAGTCGCCATCCTTGCGGAACAGGGTGGCGCGGCCGACGGCGCGGTTGAGCACGTGGTAGACGTAGCCGCCGGTGGCGCCGCGGGGTCGGCGTGGCATGGGGGGAAGTCTAACCCGCCCGGCCCGACCCTGTCAACAGAAAAGACTCCCGACCCCTTTTCTTCCCCAAACATCCCCCGGACTCAGAAATTGGTTGCGGGTCAGTGATTGAACAGGAACTCCCGGCTAGTGAGCACGGCCCAGAAGAGGTCCTCAATGGTCTCTCGTCGGGCGGCCGGCGTCGTGCCGGGCTCCTTGAGCAACGCGGTCATCTTCTTGAGTTCGCCGTTCGTCGGCTCTCGCGACAGGGCCCGGCGGAAGACCTGGCGAATGATGTCCCCTTCCGTCGCCTTCGCCGCCGACCACTCCGCGGCCAGCGTCCCGGCGAGCGACTTCGGCGATCGCAGTTTGTCGTTCAGCGCCTGGCCGTTGTTGAGCATGAGGGCCTGGCTGACGGTCGAGTCCTGCTGGCGCTCGCATGAGCACGTCTGTACGCGGTCCGGGCGGCCGAAGACGTCGAGGAATCGCGACGCCACCCGCGAGTCCGGGAGCTGTAGGGCCCGCGTCCCTTCCGGGTAGCTGTTGGTCGCGGCCGTGCCGCCCTCGACCCCGGTGTAGATCTGGTTGAACGCGGTCGGCACACCCGTCACCTGTGACAGCGCGTCGAGAATCACCTCGCCCGACAGCCGCCGGACGACGTACTTCGAGAAGAACCGGTCGTCGGTCTCGTTCCCCTTCACCGGCCGGCTCGACCGCTGGTACGCGGCCGAGTTCATCACCACACGGATCACGTGTTTGACGTCGTACTTGTGGGCGACGAAATCCTTCGCCAGGGCGTCGAGCAGTTCCGGGTTCGTCGGCGGGTTGGTGTCGCGGAGGTCGTCCTCGGCCTCGACCAGCCCGCGGCCGAGGAAGTTCTTCCAGACGCGGTTGACGAGTGCCTTCGCGAAGTACGGGTTGTCCGGGGCCGTCAGCCAGTCGGCGAAGTAGGCCCGGCGGTCGGCGGTGTCGTCGAGGGACATGGGCTTTCCGTCGAGCGGCGTCGGGGGCATGGGCACCTGCCGCCGCGGGTGCAAGACGTCGCCCTGAGTGCTCGGGTGGAGGATGATTTCCCCATTCCTCTCCCCGTTCTTCAACCCAACGCGGCTGAACAGGTTGGCCATCGACCAGTACTGGTCCTGAGTCCATTTCTCGAGCGGGTGGTTGTGACACCGGGCACAGGTGATGGACGTCCCCAGAAAGGTGAGCGACGTCGATTCGGACAGCTCCGCGACGTCCTTGTGCAGGACGAAGAAGTTGCCGGCGCCCTGGTCGAGGGTGCTGCCGGTCGAGGTCAGGAGGTCGCGGGCGAACCGGTCCCACGGCTTGTTGTCCGCGACGGCCTGCCGGATCGACCGGTAAAACGCCCACACGGCCGGCTGCGGCAATTTGCGAGTGGAGACGAGCATCACGTCGCACCACTTGTACGCCCAGTAATCCACGAACTCCGGTCGCTCAAGTAAGGCGCCGATCAATTTCGCCCGCTTGTCCGGCGACGAATCGGCCAGGAACTTCGAGAGCTCTTCGGGCGTCGGCAGCATGCCCGCGGCGTCGAGATGCGCCCGCCGGATGAACTCGGCGTCAGTGCACTGTGGCGAAGTCGGCAACCTCAGCTCGCGGAGCTTGCGGAGGACGTGCTCGTCGATGAAATTGGTCGTCTGGCCTGTGTAGGCCGACTCCGCGACGGCGTTCGGGAACGGGGAGGTGACGGTCATCGCGGCCACGCGGTTGCCGAAGAGCGCGCTGACCGCGGCCTCGCCGTTGCCGCCGACCTTGATAATGCCGTCCTCGTCCATGTCGGCCACCTGGGCCTCGCTGCTGACGAACTTCGCGAGTCGTGACACGTCCACGACGCGGCCGTCGGAGTAGCGGGCCAGGACAACCACGCGGAGGGTGTCTTTCGGCTTGAGGACTGCCTGTCGCGGCAACACTTCAATGCGATCCACCTTCGCGTCCGCGGGCGAAGGCCCCGCGGCCCCGCCGGAGATCCAGTCGAGCAAGACCTGGTACTGCCACGACCCCGCCGGGATGCGCGTACCGCCGCCGTGGGGCAGCGTGCGGGTCGGCTTGAGGAGGAACAGGCTCTTCGCCGGATCGCTGCGATCAACGCGGCGGGAGAGGGCCTGGCGCGTCAGCACGAAGTGGTCGGCGTCGGGGTCGTAGCCACGCAAGCTGAGCTTGAGCCCACCCTTGCCGGCGAGGGCCCCGTGGCACGCCCCGGAGTTGCACCCGGCGCGCGTCAGGATCGGCAGGACATCGTTCCGGAAGCTCGGCGGAGTAGTGTCCTTGGCCTTCGTCACGCGCACTTTCGCCGACGCTGTTTTGCCGTTGGCTGTCGCGGTAATGACGGTTTCGCCGTCACCGACGGGACGGACCATTCCACTGTCATCGACACTCGCGACCTTCGCGTCCGCCGAGACAAATTTCGCCCCTGACGTGCGATCGGCAGTCGCCCGTCCACTTTCTTCCTCCACCAGGAGGAGTTGTTGCGTGGCGCGCGGACCAGTCAGCGGAATGTCGGCTGGGTGCAGTCTCAGTTCGCCGGCGGGGCAGGGGAGCGCCGCGAAGAGCAGTGTCAGGAGGGAGCAGGCTCGCGGGGAGAGCATCGCGGAGGGCCCTGGGGCGTCGAAGCGGTTTGCTGTCGGTTTACCGCACAAACAGGAAAAAAAGGACAATCCACAACGGCGGGTCGATGGCGCCCAAGATAATTCCCGCTATCGCATGGCCGGTCCCGTGGGCGTCCGGTGTCCGGCGCGCCTTGATGAGGCCGACGATCCCTAGGACGAACGCCAGGGGGCCGAGCACAAACCCGAGGACGGGAATGAGCCCAAACACCCCCAGATAGTACGCGGCCAATGCTGGTCCGTTGCGATAGGGGACCACGGTAGCGAGCCCGTCGCCGCCGCGTCGCCGCCGGCGCGGCCGCTCGGGCGGCAGGTCGTCGTAGTCGTCGAACTCGTCGTCGCCACGGCGTCCGCTCGGTCGTGGAAGGTCTTCGCGGCGTGCGGCCATCAGAACAACTCCTTGATCGGCTGGAGGCTATACTCGGCCAATGGGATCGGCCGGCCCTGCGGGCCCGGGAGATCCATGTGCGGGTCGAGACCGAGGCCGCGGAAGACCGTCGCGGCCACCTCGCCCGGAGTCACCGGCCGGCTCTTCGGGGCGTAGCCGAGCTCGTCCGACTCGCCGATCACGCGCCCGCCCTGGATCGGGCCGCCGCCCATGACGATCGTCCAGACGCCCGGGTGGTGATCGCGGCCGCCGGCCGGATTGACCTTCGGCGTGCGGCCGAACTCGCCCATCGCCAGCACAATTGTGTTGGCCAACAGTCCGCGATCCTGAAGCTCGTCGAGCAAAGTGGAATAGGCCTGGTCGAAGTTCGGGGCGACCAGGCGCGACATCTCTTGAATGTCGGTGAACGGCTTCGACCCGTGAATGTCCCAGGTGATCTCGTCAAACACGGTTTCAAACATGTTGACGGTGACGAACCGGACCCCCGCCTCGATCAGGCGGCGGGCCATCAGGCAGCACTGCCCGAACCGGGTGCGGCCGTACTTGTCGCGGACCGCGTCCGCCTCCTTCTCGATGGCGAATGCCTCCCGCGCTTTCGGACTCGACATGAGCCGATAAGCCAGGTTGAAGTTTTCGTCGAGCTGCTTGGCCGCGGCATTCTTCTCGAACGACTCGATCGCACCGTCCACGGCCTCGCGCAGTCGCTGTCGGCGCTCGGCGCGGATCGACGAGATGTAGTCGGGGGGCAAAAGGTCGGGGACTTTGAACCCCGGGGCGGACGGATCGGCGTTCAACACGAAGGGGTCATAGCTCTTTCCCAAATAGCCGGCGGATTGGCCGTGCGGCAAGTTGCCGCCCGTCCGACCCATCGGACGCGGCAGGAGGACGTGGGCCGGAAGCTCACCGCGGCCACCCTTCAGGTACCCGAGCGAGCTGCCGACGTGCGGGTGCTCGACGCCGCCGGTGAACAGCCGGCCGGTCTGCATCATCTGGTGCCCGGTGTCGTGGACGGCGGTCGCGGTGTGGTACACGGACCGGACGAGGGAGAACTTGTCCGCGTGCTTGGCCATTCGCGGGAAGATCTCGCTGATCTCGATCCCGGGAGCACTGGTCTTGATCGGTTGGAACGGCCCGCGGACCTCCGCGGGGGCCTTCGGCTTCATGTCCCAGGTATCGATGTGCGACGGGCCGCCGAGCAGGAAGAGCATGATGCAGTTGACGTCCCCGTCCTTGGCCCCGGTCGTCTCCTTGGCGCGGAGGTATCCCGGGAGGGTGAGGCCGAGGGCGGCCAGGGACCCGGCGTGGAGGAAGTCGCGACGTGAGACGGCGTCGCACAGGGAGGCCGGTTTCGGGGCGTCGAGTCGGAGCATGGCGCGGTCCCCCGACGGTGGGAGGTCAAAGAGCGGCGTGCATTAGGTAGGCTACCGGCCCGGACCGGGCCGGTCAATCACATGCCCCTCGGCGTGCGTCACTCGCGGACCAGCCGGTCGAACGCCTCCCGCGTCGCCCGGGCGTGGCGGGTGAGCTCGCCCAGCAACCGTTCGCGCGCGGTCGTCCCATCGGCCCGGAACCCCATCCTCCGCGCCAGCTTCTCCAGCTCCTCGGGGGGTTGCGGGTATTCATTGAGCGGCCGGTTAGTGACGATCCGGAGCCGGGCCTCTGCGAGCCGATGAAACGAAAACGAGTCGGACAAGGTGGCGTGGTCTGCCGGACTGATCAAGCTTCCGTCACGGAAGGCGTCGAGGGAGTCCCAGGTGTTCGTCCGACAAACATCTGGGAGCTGGCGTCCGTATTTGAGCTGAAACGCCTGGACCAGGAATTCGACATCGACCATCCCACCCGGGCCGCGCTTGAGGCTCCGCGCCGGAGCCGTGACTTCCAGCCGCTCGCGCATCGAGCGGATTTCGGTTGCAACCGCGGGACCCCACACGGTGCCGAACATCGCATCCCTGATCGCCCCCGTCAACTCCGCGGCGAACGTTGGGTCGCCGTGGACCGGCCGGGC
>DATFWZ010000522.1:0-6430 GCA_035258765.1 Gemmataceae bacterium | reverse complement strand
TCGATCGGGCCGGCGGCGGCCGAGTCGGCGGTCGGGGCCCCGGCGGCGATCCACGCCTCGAAGTCGGCGACGACGGCGGGCGGGAGCTTCCCCTTGGGGGGCATCTTCGGGCCATCGCCCGTCTGGCGGATCGCCCTAATGAGGAGACTGTCGCCCGGCTTGCCTGGGACGATAGCCGGGCCAGACTCGCCGCCCTTGAGCATGCCTTCGCGGGTGTCGAGGCGCAACCCGCCCTTCTCGGTCTTGTGCTCGGCCGAGTGGCACTTGTAGCAGTGCTCGACGAGAACCGGCCGGATCCGAGCCTCGTACCCGTCGGCCGGTGGGGCGGCCGCTCCCGGGAGCGAGCCCCCGAGTAAGACCGCGACCGATAAGTAGACCCATCGCGACATCCGCGCCTCCGGACGGTTGTCTTACACAAATGTCCGGCATTCGGCGGGTGGCGTCAACTGGCACCCGATCAAGGCCGCCCTCACACCCTCACACGACTGAGGGATATTTTCATTCCGTTGGCCCGCCGAAAACGGTACAACTAATTCTCCCGCCGCGTTTACCTCCCATCCCCTCCGGAGTCGCGCCCGTGTCCGGTCGAACACCCGTCCTCGTCTCGCGCCGGCAATGCCTCCAGGCCGGGGCGGTCGGGTGCCTGGGACTGTCGCTGCCCGACCTGCTCCGGGCCGAGGGGGCCGGCATCCGCCCGACCGGGGACGCCTGTATCGTCATCTTCCTGAACGGCGGGCCGAGCCACCTGGACATGTGGGACATGAAGCCGGGCGCCCCGGCCGAGGTCCGCGGGGAGTTCAAGCCAATTCCTTCCAGCCTGCCCGGGGTGCCGCTGTCCGAGCACCTGCCCCGGCTGGCCCGGCGCCTGCACTTGGCCACCTTGGTCCGGTCGGTGCATCACTCGGTGAACAACGCCCACGCGGCGGCCGTCTATGCCGCCCTGACCGGGCACGACCGGGGCGAGCTCGGGGGCGGCACGAAGCCGACGGACCACCCGGCCATCGGGTCCGTGATGGGGCAGGTGCGGCCGCCGGCGGTCCCGGTCGTTCCGTACGTGTCGATGCCGTACGTGACCAAGGAGGGGGCCGGCGGCCCGCCGCAGCCCGGGTTTTTCGGCGGCTTGCTCGGCCGCACTCGCGACCCGTTGTTCGTGCTGAACGATCCGAACGCCCCGGGGTTCAAGGTTCCTGAGCTCAGCCCGGCCGACGATGTGCCCGGCCCGCGGCTCGGCGGCCGCCGGGACCTGCTCCGCCAGGTGGGCCGGCCCGGGCCCAGTGACCTCGATGGGTTCCAGCAGCGGGCGTTTGACTTGCTCACCTCCCCAGCCACCCAGAGGGCGTTCCGACTGGACCTGGAATCGGCCAAGACCCGGGACGCGTACGGCCGGAACATCTACGGGCAGAGCGTCCTGCTGGCCCGGCGGCTGATCGAGGCCGGGACGCGGGTGGCGTGCGTGTCCTGGGCCCCGGACGCCAACGCGACCTGGGACACGCACGGGCAGAACTTCACGTCCCTCAAGACCCGCCTGCTGCCGCCGCTGGACGCGGCCGTGTCCGCACTGCTCGACGACCTGGCGGCCCGCGGACTCTTCGACCGGACGGTGGTGGCGGTGATGGGGGAATTCGGGCGGAGCCCGAAAGTCAACGCGGCCGCCGGCCGCGATCACTGGAACCACTGCTACACACTCATGCTGGTCGGCGGCGGAGTGCGGCAGGGGCACGTGTTCGGGGCCAGCGACAAGATCGGGGCCGCCCCGTCCCGAAACCCGGTCACCCCGGCGGACGTGCTGGCGACCATCTATCACGCCCTCGGGATATCGAAGGACACCGAGCTGCGGGACAACCTCGACCGGCCGTTCCAGCTCGTGCCCTGGGGCGACGTGATCCGGGACGTGCTGGTGTGATCAGCGAGGGACGACCGGGCCCGGGGCCACTGCGGCGCCTACCCGTTCACCAGTGCGGGTCCGCACTCGAGCGGTTACTTTCCCGGCGCCGGCAAGACTTCCAACTTCAATTCCTTGAACCTGACCTCGGTGCTGTCCACGGCAGGTAAGCGGAGCGCGATGACTCCGCGGCGCGGGATTCGGTCGTCCGGCCCGTACTCCGTGTTGATGCGGCCGTTGACCGTCAAGCGAACGTGACCGTCGCGGACCTCGATCGTGTACGCGTTCCAGCCGGCTGGATTGTCCGGTTCGATCCCCGGCTTCGACAGCACGCGGCCGTTGGTCTCGGTAAGCCGCCCCCACGCGCCCGGGCCCACGCCGGCACAGAGTCCTTTCACCTCGCCGCCCGGCGGGATCTCGCCGCGGAACACGATGTCCCCCGCCAGGGGAGACGTCCATTTCACCTTCATCGACAACCGGAAGTCGTCTGCCGTCAGGTCGCTCGTCAACAGCTCGGCCTTCGCGCCGGCCACCTTGCGAATCAGCTCTCCGTCGCGGACCGACCAGACATTCGGATCGCCAGCCCAGCCGGTCAGGTCCTTGCCGTTGAAGAAGTCCTTGGCGTTCTCCGCGGTGGCTAGCATCGGCACCTGCTGCGGGTGCCGCAGGTAGGCGAAGAGGCCCCGGACCTCCGCGTCGCCCAGCGGCTTGAGCAGGTCGTCCGGCATCATCGACACCCGGCTATGCCGCAGCGCTTCGATGTCATCCTTGTTGATGTCCAGCATCTCATTGGCGGTTTGCACGGTGAACGAGTTGGCCGCGTCTACCTTGATAATCCCCGTGACGGTCCGGCCGTTCGTCAAGTTGAGGACCGTGGCCATGTAGTCCTTGGGAATGACGGCACTCGGGTCGAGGACGTTCTCCAGGAGGTAATTCAGGTCGGATCGGTTCGACCCGGTGATGTCTGGGCCGACCTTGGCACCGACACCGTAGAGCATGTGGCATTGCTGGCACGACTTGGCGAATACGGCCCGGCCGAGCGACAGGTCGCCCGGGGGTGAGGCCGCGAGCTGCTTGCGCAGGTCGGCGATGGCCTTGGCACGGTCGGCCGGGGTTTCGCGGATGGTGCCCCAGAACTGCTTCAGCTGCGCGGCGACGTCCTTGTCCGCCAGGTTGCGCATGGCGCGGATGACGTCGGCGGGGACGTCCGACGGCATCAGCTTGCGGTCGGCCACCGCGGTCAAGAGGGCCCGGGCGTAGGCCGGGCGCGCTGCCAAAGTGTTCAAGGCGTCGCGCCGCTCAGCGGTGGTGAGGGAAACCCAGACGCCCAGGACTGCGGCGGGGGTTCGCGGGTCGTCGAACGCGGCCAGCCCGCGGAGGGCCGCGGCGCGAAACGCGGACTCGGCCAGTAGCCGGTACAGGATCGTCGGCAGGTCCTTGTCGCGGGCGGCGACCAGCGTGGCGAGTGCGTTGTGCCGGGCGGCCGTGTCGGCCTGCGGGTCGGCCAGCACAGTCCGCAGCGCTTCGATGGCCCGGGTGTTGCCGAAATGAGTCGCCAGGGACAGGGCGAGCGACCGGACGTCGGCGTTATCGAGCTTCGCAAGCTGTTCGGCGGTCGAGCTCCACGACGTCGGCGCCGCAACCCCCCGCCGTCCCCTAAACCCCTCGCTCATCCCGCGGAGGAGCACCAGCGCCGCGCCCGCGTCCCTGGCCGCCGCGGCCTTCGACAGCGCCGCGAACAGGATTTCATTCTGTTTGAGCGACGATGTGGTCGCGATCCGCCGCGCTACGAACTCGAGGAGGATCGGGACCCGACCGGCCGCGGCAAAGTCGAGGGCCGCCTTCGGGTCCGCGCCCGCGAGCGGCTCGAGCGCGTACCAATAAAGGAGCGGCAGGTTGAAGTCGGTCGCGTCGTCGGCGTGCGCGAATAGCCCGGCTGCGACGGCCGGCCGCTGCCCCGACTGCAGTCGCTGCAGCCCGGACGCGATATACCGCCGAACCACCAGCGACGAGTCGGCCTGCGCCGCCTGGAACAGTGCGGATAGAAGTGCCGGGTCCGCGGGTGCGCTCTCGAGGGCGAGCTGAACCGCCCAGGCGCGGGCATATGCGTGGGCGGTCGCGTCTTCCAGCCAACGGGCGCACTCCGCGCCGCCGAGCGCGCCGACAGCGTGCAACGCCCAGAGCAGGTGCAACTGACCGCCCGCAGTCGCAGGGCGCGGCGCCGCGTTCAAGTGTGTCGTGATGGTCGCGGCCCGTTGCGGATCGTTGGCCACTCGTTCTTGCAGAATCCGCCGGGCGTGGCGCACGTACCACTCGTTGGCATTCGACTGGTAGGCAACCAGTTCCTCGTCCGTGCACCTCTGCAGGTCGATGCCCGCGACCGGCTTGGTGCCGCGATAGTTGATCTTGTAGACACGGCCGTTGGTCCGGTCCCAGACACCGGGGTCGTTGTGGTGGCAGGCCTGCTTGTCGTACCAGTCGATCAGGTACACGTTCCCGTCCGGGCCGTACTTCAGGTTGATAAAGCGCGCCCACTCGTCGTTCGCCAACAGGAAGTCCGGGCCGTGGCTGGCGACGTACCCGCTGCCCTTCGGCTTCAAGACGTCCATGTTGATCCGCTTGCCGTGGATGTTGCCCATGAAGAGCTGACCCTTGTACTTGTCGGGCCAGGCGCCGCCCAGGTAGCACATCAGGCCACAATGCGCATGGCCCCCGCCGGCGCTGTCGGAGCGGTTGTTCCCGCCGTGCGGGTTCGGGCCGACGTAGTGCAGGTGGTCGGCGATGGTACCGATGTCGGCGTACGTGTACGGGTTGAAGTGGCTTCCCGCTTGGCGGAGGTAGCGGCCCCCCTGGATCATGTGGAAGCAGTGGGGGATCACGCACGCCTCGACGAAGAACTCCCCGCGCTCGTTGTAATCCAGGCCCCACGGGTTGCTCGTCCCTTCGGCGAAGACTTCGAATACGTGCCGCGTGGGGTGGTACCGCCAGATGCCGGCGTTGATCGGGACGCGGTCCCGGTCGGGCGTCCCGGGCTTGCCGACGCGGGAGTGGGTGAACACGCCGTGGCACCCGTACAGCCACCCGTCCGGGCCCCAGCAGAACGTATTGAGCGTCTCGTGCGTATCCTCGAAGTGCCACCCGTCCAGCAGCACCTTGATCTCACCCGGCTTGTCGTCAATGTTCGGGATGAACATCAAGTACGGGGCCGCCCCGACCCAGACGCCGCCGAATCCGACCTCGATCCCGCTCACCAGGTTCAATCCCTCGATGAACGTGGTCTTCTTGTCGAATTTGCCGTCCCCGTCCGTGTCCTCGAAGATCAGGATGCGGTCGCCCTGCTTCCGCTCTGCCTCCGGGAGCAGGGGGCCATTGAAGGGCAGTCGCCTCGGGTAGACCAACGCTTCCACGACCCACAATCGGCCGCGATCATCGATGCAGAACGCGATCGGCTGGTGGACGTCCGGCTCGCCGGCGAACAGGGTGACGCGGAAGTCCTCCGGCACCGTCATCGCCGCGGCCGCCCGCTCGGGGGACAGGCCCGAGTACTTGACGACGTCCGGCCCGCCCGCTGGGCGGGGGAGCGCCGGCTGCTCGGCGCGAGCGAGGGGCGTGAGGGTGAGTAGCGCGACGAGTACCAGGCGGGTCATGGGCGCTCCGTTCGGATTGGGGGAGACGGGCCAAGAAAGGCGGATGGCCGGCGGGGTCATTGAATCGCGGGACGTGCGTCGTCCCGCGACCCGTGTCATGGAGTTACCGCTCCTGGGCGGCCTTGAGAATCTCCTCCGGGGTGAGGGCCCGGCTGTACAGTCGCACCTCCGCGATGCTGCCGCGGAACTGTTCCACCACCTCGGTATTTTCGCGCGTCAGAATGGTGGCCCCGCCGATCAGCAGGTCGCCGACCCCGTCCGAGTCCTTGGCCGGCCCCGGCCGTCCGTCCACACACACGTCCAGCCCGTCCACGTAGATCCGCCGCGTGCGCTGGGCGTGGTTCTGGACGATGCACACGTGCTGCCAGCCGTCCACCACCCGGCTGCCGACCAGGTTGGCCATGTTGTCTCCGCGGAATGTGCTGCCGTACACCCACCGGCGCTCGCCGTTGAAATTGCCGAGCCAGATGCCGTACCACCCGTCCTGTCGGCCGCGGGGCTTGGTCACCACCCCCTGCCAGGCGCCGTTCACCAGCTCTTCCGGTGGCTTGACCCAGACCATGAGGGTGAAGCTCTCGTTCCGCCGGAACCGCAGCCGCGGGTGGTCCGGGATGCGGACCAGCCCGTAGTCGCCGGAGAACACGAGCGCGGGCCGGCCGTCCGCGCGCGACCAGTCGATCGTGCCGTCGAGGATTGCGGTCTGCTCGAGCCCGGAGAGGTCCTTGGCCTCCTGAGTGACCGGGGAGTCGAACCGCCAGTGGCCGACGAGCCCGTCGGGACGGTCTTGCGAGCGGTCGTAACCGACCGGGCCCGCGGGCCGGCTGGGGCCCGGCAGGCCCGCGGGCGCCGGGCGGTTCGGCGGGGCGGCCGCTTGCGCCGCCCCCGGGCCCGGACCGACCTC
>DATFWZ010000521.1:0-6081 GCA_035258765.1 Gemmataceae bacterium | reverse complement strand
CACCGGCGTGTGAGTGAGGGCGAAAGCCCCGGCCGTCAGGTCGCCGTTGTAGACAAAGGCGTTGGTGCTTGGGGCCGCGGCATTCGTCTGAAAGTTCTGGACGATTGGCGGCCCGTGCACCGTCTCGACCGTGAGGTTGTTCATGGCGTGGGCCTCGCCGCCGGAATCGATGAAGGGGTCCAGGCGCTGCATCGGATTCGGGTTCCCGGTCGTGGCGACTGGGTAGATCGACCACGGGCCGAACCGGGGGAATCGGTCGTCCGGGTTCAGGGTGCCCGTGACGTTCGCCGTGCCGGAGATCGGCGGGTAGTTGAATTCGCTAGAGAACTTCATCGACCCGGAGAAGTCGAGGCTGATGGCGATGTCCCGCGGCCGGTGCACGGCTGTGGACTCGGCGGAGACCGTCATCGCGTTTACTCCCAGCACCCTGCCGAAGTAGGTGTCCTGCTGGGTGGTGATCCGAATCTGCATCGCCCCGTATGACTCATTTGTCCCAGGAGTGTTGACGAAGTCGGCCTCGAACCGCTGGGCGGTCGCGTTGTACTTGTACACCCCCGTCTTCGGGAAGCCAGCGGCGATCTTTGCGTCAGTGATCTTCGTCGCCAGGATGTAGTTCGATTTGGCCGCCTCCTTGGCCTCGGCCTCCGCGTTCGTCTTGTTATTGCCGACGGACCCGTCGAGCGTGCGGGCACCGGCCAGGGCGGCAACGTCGGCTGCCGATTGGGCCTGAGTCCGGGCGACGGCCATCATGCCGATGTCGATCGCCAGGGCCACGAACGCGATCAGCCCGACCAGGCAGACGGTGACCAGGGGCAACACCGCCCCCGCCCGCCGGCCGGCTCCAAATGTCCTTCGCATGGGCATAGTTCTTTCGTGAGGAGACGTTCAGAGGGCTCGGGTCAGTTGGCTTCGCTGCTCATCAGGACCAGGACCTTGAAGTCGATGGAGGTAGGCAGGCCGATCAGGTTGGGGACGACCGGCTTGTAGGTTCCGGTCACCCGGACGGCGATCTTGTCGTTGAACGGGGCCGCATTCCAGGCGGGCTTTCCGGCGGGGTCCAGGCTCGGGGGGGTTGCGGCGAGGTCGGCCTGGGAAATGGAATAAACCTGGCAATCGGAAGTCCAGTTCGACGTGATCTGTCTTTCCATGCCGCACATGCCGGTGCCGTAGGACTTGCCGCTGAACATCCCGGTCCGGACGACCTCCTGCACGTCGGCCGTCGTGATGCTTGCCGGCTCGCCGGGCATCGTCCCGCCACTGGTGTGGACGCAGGCGAACCGTGCCCCGTCGCGGCAGGCGTTCGTGGTCAAGTGGTACATGAACAGGAAACGGCCGTACTCGAAGATGCCGAACAGCATCATGAAGAGCATGATGGCGACGAAGACGAATTCCACCGTCGTCGCGCCGCCGCGGCGCCGGGCCGGGTGCCGGATGATCATCGCAAGCTCCTTCGTCCGGGGGTCACGGTGACCACCCGGGCAAGCTGGTGTTCACCACGAACGGGTCGTCCACCATGCACTGCCAGTAGACTTCCGCGTTCAGGGTCGAGACGTTGATCAGGCTCAAGGTGGACCACCGGACGTTTGCGTACGGGAGCGACACCTTGAGCCGGAAGCGTTGGTTCTTGACCCCCTTGTAGGGGTCGTCCGTGGTCGACGTCGGGAGAGGGTCGCCGGCCTTTGCCGGCTCCACGAACTGGAGCTCGACGGCCAGCCCATTCTGATTGGTGATCCCGGCCGCGGTCAGATAAGCCTTGACGTCGTCGACGACGTTCGGGGAGCCCACGTTGTACTTGATCTGGGTGTAAGCGCCGCTGGTGGCGACGATGTTGGCCTGGGCAGCGAGACGGGCCGAGTCCCGCGCCGCGTTGTTCATGATGATCTGCACGTGGATGATGCGCCCCAGCTCCCAGATGCCCAGCAGGAGGAGGAGCAGGATCGGGACCACGAAGGCAAACTCGACGGCGGCAACGCCGCGGCGATGCCGGCCGAAAGTGATGGGGTGCAGTCGCATCATGGGCCGCCTCGGTACGGGCCGCGGGCGCGGGCCCGCGAAGTGACGAGTCACTCGCCGGTCGATCGAACCTTTCCCACCGTAGAACAGGAACCCGGACAAACCAAATCGCCACGGCCCTCCCTCAAATCTCCGGCGTCGCGCGAAGCAACCCGAGGCAGGCGTGAGGGGTGCGCCGGGTCGAAGCCGATTTTCCAGCGCCCGCCGGAAGCACTTGGCAGCTGCCCGCGTACGGTCCGGGGCCCGGTTGCGCCGGGCAATCGACGTGGGTACGGGGCTCGTGCTTGCACCGCCGGGCCGCGGCTCTCTATACTGCCTGTGTCCCCACCTGCCCCCGACACCTTCGAGGCCCGCGCATGGACGACCTTCAGCACGAGTGTGGTGTGGCGGCCCTCTACCACCTCCCCGGCCAGAAGGTCTCACCCCTCGTCCCCGGCGGCGACCCGCGAAACGTCACCCGGCTGATGCCGCGGATGCTCATCGACCTGCAGAACCGGGGGCAGCTCGCGGCCGGGCTGACGTCTTACAATCCCGTCCGGGACGTCATCCTCGAGACTTACCGGGAGATCGGCACCGTCATCGAGGCGTTCCGGCTCAACCGACAGGACAAGGCGCAAAAGCTGATCGAGGAGCATTCCGGCCCGGCGTGCATCGGGCACGTCCGATACGCCACATGCGGCGCCAACTCGCGATCCTACGCCCAGCCTTTTGAGCGCCGGCACGGCTGCAAGTGGAAATGGTTCGCGTTCGGCTTCAACGGGCAGCTGGCAAATTTCCGCCAACTGCGCGAGGAGTTATTGTCGCTCTCGGACTACCACCTCACTCGCGACAACGACACCGAAGTCATCATGCACTACGTCGCCCACGAGCACCGGGGCGACGAGCGACCCGACCTGGTGGAGGTCTTCCGGCACCTGAGTCAGAAGTTCGACGGGGCGTACAACCTCGTTTACCTGAACGCCATGGGCGACTTAGTCGTCCTCCGCGACCCGAAAGGCATCCGCCCGCTGTGCTTCGCGCAGGACGGCCCGCTATTCGGGGCGGCGAGCGAGAGCGTGCCGCTCGCCAACCTGGGATTCAAGGAGATCGAATTCCTGGAGCCCGGGGAATTGATCCTGATCCGGGACGGCAAGCTGCGGCGGGAACGTTTCGCCCCGCGGCAGCGCTCGGCGCACTGCTTCTTCGAGTGGGTGTACTTTGCCAGCGTGGCCAGCTCGCTGGACGACCGCAGTGTCTACCTGTCCCGGTCGGCCCTGGGGCGGGAGCTGGCACTGATGGAGCTGCAGAAGGGCCGGGTGCCGATCGACCAGGACACGATCGTCGTCCCCGTCCCGGACACCGCCAAGGCGGCCGCCGACGCGATGGCGCACGCGCTCGGAGTGCCCTCCGTGGAAGGTCTGATCCGCAATCGCGCCGTCGGCCGCACGTTCATCGAAGGGACCAATCGCGCGGACCGGGTGAAGCTGAAGTACACCCCCCTCCGGGAGGTGCTGCAGGGCAAGCGCGTCCTGCTGGTCGAAGACTCAATCGTCCGCAGTACGACCCTGCATTCACTGCTGCACCACGTCCGCGAGCGCGGCGGGGCCAAGGAGATTCACGTCCGGGTCGCCTGCCCGCCGATCATCGCGCCGTGCTTTTACGGGATCGACATGTCCACCGTAAAGGAGCTATTCGCCCCGCGGTTCATGAAAGGCCGCCGGCCGACGGACGAGGAGCAGGAGCGCATGGCGAAGGATCTCGGGGCAGACAGTCTGATGTACCTGCCTCTGGAGGCGGTCAGCCGGTCGATCGGAATCGAGGAGGAGCGCCTCTGTCGAGCGTGCATTACCGGCGACTACCCGACGCCGACCGGAGAACAACTTTATCAACTCGCTTTGAAGGGCCCGCAGGTCACCGGCGACGAATCGAAGGGCGGGGACGGGCGGACGTATGAAGTCTGTGCGCCGAACGGAGTGAACGGGCATCTCACCGGGCGGGACTTGGACCAGGAACTGGTCGAGGCCGACCGGGTTGTGTAAGCGGCGGAATCCATCGTGCCGAGGGGCGTGCCCCGTTGGGTGATAAGCACCACCCGACGGGGCACGCCCCTCGGCTCGCTTGTTGACCGGCCTTTGCCGCACCCGGCCGGCGTCCGTACATTTTCTCGGTCGTCACAACCCGCACTCGGAGTTCTCGACCAACATGCCTAAGTATGTGTACTTCTTCGGCGGGAAGTCCGCCGAGGGCACCGGCAAGCAGAAGGAGCTGCTGGGCGGCAAGGGCGCCAACCTCGCCGAGATGTGCCTGATCGGCCTGCCGGTCCCGGCCGGCTTCACCATCACCACCGAAGTCTGCACCTATTACTACGCCCACAACAAGACCTACCCCGCCGAGCTCAAGGCGCAGGTCGATGAGGCCTTCCGGAAGACCGAACAAGTCATGGGGGCGAAGTTCGGCGATCCGAAGAACCCCCTCCTGGTTTCCTGTCGCTCCGGTGCCCGCGTGTCCATGCCGGGCATGATGGACACGGTTCTGAACATCGGGCTGAACGAGGGCACGCTCCGCGGCTTGATCGAGAGCACTGGGAACGAGCGTTTCGCCTGGGACAGCTACCGCCGGTTCGTCCAGATGTACGGGGACGTCGTCCTCGACCTGAAGCCGACGTCGAAGACCGAGATTGACCCGTTCGAGAAGATCCTCGAGGAGTTGAAGCACGAGAAGGGCGTCCATCTCGACACCGACCTGAAGGTCCCCGATCTGAAGGAGCTGGTGAAGCGGTTCAAGGCGGTGGTCAAGCAGAAGAAAGGAAAGGAGTTCCCGGACGACCCGATGGAACAGGTGTGGGGGGCGATCGGGGCGGTGTTCGCGTCGTGGAACAACGACCGGGCCATCGTCTATCGCCGCCAGTACGGCTATCCGCACGACTGGGGCACCGCGGTCAACATCTGCTCCATGGTGTTCGGCAACATGGGCGACGACTCCGGAACGGGCGTGGCGTTCACCCGCGACCCGGCGACCGGCGAGAACGTCTTCTACGGCGAGTACCTGATCAACGCCCAAGGTGAGGATGTTGTCGCCGGCATTCGCACCCCAAAGAAGATCCAGGAACTCGAGAAGGAGATGCCCGCCTCGTACAAGCAGCTCATGGAGATCCGGCAGATTCTCGAGAGGCACTACAAGGACGTGCAGGACATCGAGTTCACCATCCAGAAGGGCAAACTCTGGATGCTCCAGACGCGGAACGGCAAGCGGACCGGGTTCGCGGCTGTCCGGTTCGCCGTGGACATGGTCGATGAGGGGCTGATCACCAAGGAGGAGGCGATGTCCGCCGGGCGGATTCCGCCGGACGATCTGAATCAGCTCCTCCAGCCGATTTTCGACCCCGAGGCCAAGCGGAAGGCGAAGGTGATCGCCAAGGGGATCAATGCCGGGCCGGGCGCCGCGACCGGCGTCATCAAGTTCTTCGCCGACGACGCGGAGGAGTACGTCAAAAAGCACGGCCAACCCGACTCCCACGGCAAGCGGGCCCCGGAGGGGCGGGTAATCCTCGTCCGCCGCGAGACGTCGCCGGAGGACATCCGCGGCATGCAGGCGGCGGACGGCATCCTCACCGCATTCGGCGGGGCGTCGTCGCACGCCGCCCTGGTCAGCCGGCAAATGGGCAAGGTCTGCATCGTCGGCTGCTCGGCCCTGCAGATCGACTACGCCAAGCGCACCGTGACAGTTGGCGACCTGGCGTTGAAGGAAGGAGACTTCATTTCAATCGACGGCTTCACCGGCGACGTTATGGCCGGCCGCGTGGCGACCAAGCCGAGCGAGGTCGTCCAGGTGCTCATCAACAAGTCGCTGCGGCCGGAGGAGAGCAAGGTCTACCAGATGTTCGCCAAGGTGATGGGCTGGGCGGACGCGGCACGGAAGCTCCGCATCCGCACAAACGCCGACGAGCCGGAGCAGGCGGCGGCCGCGGTCGCCTTCGGGGCCGAGGGCATCGGCCTGTGCCGGACCGAGCACATGTTCTTCAAGGGCGACCGGATCAAGGCGATGCGGGAGATGATCCTCGCCGACAACACCGAGGACCGCAAGAAGGCG
>DATFWZ010000520.1:0-6575 GCA_035258765.1 Gemmataceae bacterium | reverse complement strand
GCCCGGCGAAGCCGTGCGTTTCGATCGCCTTGCGAATGTCCTCGGCGAAGTCGGTCTCCACGAAGACGTTCTCGTAGTCCATGATCCCCTCGGCCTTGACCTTCGCCGGATTGGCCGGCTTCACGACGGCGTCCGGCTTGCCGATCTTCCAGTCCGGGTCGAACGTGCGCGGTCGCGGGGCATCGGCCTTGTCCCCCTCGGCCCGGTCGCCGTTCAACCAGGCGAGCAGGTCGTCCTTCTCGGCCTTCGCGAGCGACCGGTCGTTCACCCACGGCGACGGCCCCATCGCGGGCGGGGCCGCGAACCACGGCGGCATGGTGCCATTCGCGACGACTTTCTTGATCTGCCCGGCGTGAGCCGCCACGTCCTTGAAGGTCTCGAGCGAAAACGGGGCGATGCCGTTCTTGTGATGGCACTCGACGCAGTGGGCCTGCATCAGCCGGGACACCTGGTGGTGGTATGTCAGCGGGCTCTTCGACTTCGCGGGCTCGAAATCGAGGTCGCAACCGGGGGCCTCGGTCGCGGGGATTGTCACGGCCTTACCGGCCAGGACGGCGTCGAGGGCCGGGGCGAGGTACCGGTGTCGCGGCTCGTCGAGCGAGTAGCCGGACCCGTACTGGTCGTCGATGGCCCCGTGGTACATGACCGTCCGGGCCGGGTCGAGTACGAACGTGTCGGTCGTGGTGAGCGCGCCGATGGCCTTCGCGAACGCCCCGTCCTTGTCGTGGATGTAGGGCCCGGCGAAGCCGTGCGTTTCGATCGCCTTGCGAATGTCCTCGGCGGTGTCGGTCTCGATCGCGTTGACGAACACGAAGGCGAGTCCCTTGTCCGCGTACGCCTTCTCCAGGCGAGCCAGCGTGGGGGCAAACTTCAAGCTCTTCGGGCAGCTCGTGGACGTGACCGCGATCACGAGAGCCTTCTTGTCCTTGAAGTCACTGAGCTTGCCGGGCTTGCCGTTGATGTCGGTGAACGCGATGTCCGGCGCCAGCTTGCCGACGCCATGCTCGCCGGGCTTGAGGACCTTGGGGTACTTGCGAATCGGCTCTTTCTCGGGCTCGGCACGGGCGGGGGCGACGAGCAGTACGGGGAAAAGGGCGATGGGGAGAAGGCGCATGGGTGGGCCTCGGAGCGTGCGGACGGGCAAAGAGTGCTACCCGGAAAGGGAAAGAGCGGTTTCGGCCAAGGCGGTGCAGGGATTGAGGACCACCTGGCGCTGCGACCCTACGGGCGGTCGCAACCGGATTCCCCGTCCGTCCCGTTCATAGTAAGTTGATAGTAGGAGCCCAGGAGGAAATACCCACGATGACGGAGACATCCCGGATCACGCGCCGCCCGCACCCGGACGGCATTGAGGCCTGCATTCGGGACACCAACGTCAACGTCTGGGGGCTGGTCGAATGGCGACGCCTTGGCCGGAGCGACTCCGAAATCCTGCACTCGATCCCCGGTCTGACTCCTGCGGACCTGGCCGCGGCCTGGCAATACTACGAAACGCATCGAGACGAGATCGACGGTTTCATCCGCCGCAACTCGGAGGCGTGAGAGGCAATGGCCCTCATCTACGCCGATGAGAATTTCGACTATCTCGTGGTCGAGCGACTCCGCGTCTTGGGTCATGACGTCCTAACTGTACAGGAGGCCGGAGAGCAGGGTCGCGACGACGCCCGCGTTCTGGAACGGGCGACCAGCGAAGGACGTTGTGTCTTGACCTTTGACCGCATGGACTTCAAGCGGCTGCACCGGCACATCCGGGTCATGCCGGGATCATGAGCTGTACCCGCGACGACGATCGCGACGCCCTGGCTGCCCGGATTCACTTGGCGGCGCTCGCCGCCGGCGCACTTGCCGGCCAGCATGTTCGCGTTAATCGCCCGACGGCCACGCCGTAAACCCAACCGGAGTTACGCCACTACCTCCTTCACCAAATTCCCCTTCACATCCGTCAGCCGGAAGTCGCGACCCGCGTGGCGGAACGTGAGTTTCTCGTGGTCCATCCCCAACAGGTGCAGGATCGTCGCGTGAAAGTCGTGGATGTGCACCTTCGTCTCCACCGCCTCGTAGCCGTACTCGTCCGTCTTGCCGACGGCCGTGCCCCCCTTCGTCCCGCCGCCGGCCAGCCAGGCCGTGAAGCCCTTGTGGTTGTGGTCGCGGCCGTCGCCGCCCTGGCCGTACGGCGTCCGCCCGAACTCGCCGCCCCAGATCACGAGCGTGTCGTTCAAGAGTCCTCGAGACTTCAGGTCCGCGAGGAGCCCCGCGATTGGCCTGTCGGTGGCCCGAGTCGTATTGGCGAGGGCGTCTTTCAGGTTGCGGTGGTGGTCCCAGCCGTTGCTCGTGATCTCGACAAATCGCACCCCGGCTTCCACCAACCGCCGGGCCAGCAGGCACTGTCGGCCGAACCGCTCGGTGTTCTGCTCGCCGATCCCGTAGAGCGATTGCGTCTCCTTCGACTCGCTCGAAATGTCCATCAGCTTCGGCAAGTCCTTTTGCATCCGGAACGCGAGCTCGAACGACTCGATGGCCCCCTCAATGGCTGGGTTCGCGGGGTCGCGCTCCAGGGCCGAGCGGTTGAGCGACTGGATGAAGTCGAGCTGATCACGCTGGGCGGTGGACGTCTGCCGCGGGTTGCGGATATTGCTGACGGTCATCGGCCCGCCGCGCGGGCCGAAGCCGCCGCCCCCGATCGGCGTGCCCTGGTAGACGGCCGGGAGGAATCCGCTGCCGTAGTTCGTCGGGCCGCCATTGTTGAGCGGCGGGCTGATGGTGACGAACCCCGGCAGGTTTTCATTGTCGGTGCCGAGGCCGTAGAGCGTCCACGCCCCCAGGCTCGGCCGCTTGAACTGGAAGCTCCCGGTGTGGAGGTGCTGGAACGCCTGCGGGTGGGCCGGGACGTCCGTGTGCATCGAGTTGATGACGCACAACTCGTCCGCGTGCTTCGCCAGCTCCGGGTAGAGGTCGCTGATCCATAGCCCGGACTTGCCCGACTGCTGGAACTTCCACGGACTGGCCAGCAGCTTGCCGCCGCCGAAACGCGACCCGCTGAACGGCTTGCCGTCGTCGGCGGTAAGTTTGGGTTTGTAGTCGAACGTGTCAACGTGCGACGGAGCCCCCTCCATGCAAAGGAAGATGACGCGCTTCGCCTTCGCGGCGAAGTGCGGCTTCTTTGGGGCCAGGGGGGACTTCTCCTTTTCGGCCGCGCGGGCGGCGAGGTCCGCGAAAGCGAGGTAGCCGAAGCCACACGCGGCGGACTTGAGCGCCATCCGGCGGGAGAATGAAGCGGTCATGTGTTCACTCACATTTCGCTGGTCACCGAAGGTTGGCAAACTCCGCCGACGCCATCATGGCCTGCGTGAACGCCGTCCACGCGGACCTCTTCGTTACTCGTTTCGTGTACCCGTCAATGAACTCCGCCGCTACCACCAACTCTTTCTCACTCGGCGGGCGGGCGAACAACGTCTCGTACGCCCGCTTCACCTTGTCCGCGTCGGTTCCCGAAGAGGCCAGCAACCGGTCCGCGGCAACCTCCGCCTGCTTGATCACGAACGGGTTGTTCAGCAAGTACAACGCCTGCGCCGGGACGTTCGTCGTCGCCCGCTCTCCGGCCACCGAGTTCGGGTCCGGGAAGTCGAACAGGGCCAGCGACTCCGGCAACTGCTCGCGGACGATCGGCAGGTACACCGAGCGGTGCGCGTTCCGCGGATCGTTGGGCCCTGCCGCCATTCCTGGCCCGCCAAAGCGCGGACGGCCCGCGGGCCCTTCGCCGGCCTGCGCGACCGGCGAGCCGGTCGGGGGCTCCGTGTTCAACTGCCCGCTAATAGAGAGCATAGCGTCACGCAGGCACTCGGCGTCGAGCCGCCGAGGCGAAGTCCGCCAGACCAGGGCGTTGTCCGGGTCCTCCTCGAACGACTTCCGGTCGAACGATGAGTCAAGCTGATAGGCCCGCGTCAGCACCAGCCGGCGAATGAGCTTCTTGGTACTCCACCCGTCATTCGTGAATGTGACCGCCAGGTAATCGAGCAGGGCCTGATTGCTCGGCGGCTGGCCGGCGGCACCGAAGTTGTCGATCGTCGGCACGATCCCGCGGCCGAACAGGTGCGACCAGACGCGGTTGACGAACACGCGGGCCGTCAGCGGGTTCTCTGTCGACGCGATCCACTCGGCCAGCTCGAGCCGGCCGCTGGCCGTCGAGCGAATCGTCAGCGGGGCCTTCGTCATGACCTGGAGCGTCCCGCGGGGGATGCGCTCGGCGCTCGGCTTGTCCGGCTCGCCGCGAGCGTACAACGGGCTGTCGGCCACCGTCCGCGTGCCGCCAAACGGGCCGAATCCGCCCTTGGGCCCCTTGGGCTCAAACCCGCCGCCGAAACCGCGCTTGTCGCGGGCGCCCATCGCCAGGAGCTTCGGCGTGCCGTCCGCATGATGCGAGTCGAGTCGGCTCCGCAGCAGCGCAACCTGGGCGGCCGGGAAGATGTTGTTGATCGGGTCGGTGTTCTGCCGCATCCGCTCCTGCAGGTCCTTGATCTGCTTCTCGATGTCGGCCCGCTCCTTGTCGGTCAGCCGGGCCGTGATCGCGGACGGCGATCCGTCCGGCAGGTCGAGGAGCGGGCTCGGCCTCTGGCTCTGCACGAACCGGATGGTCCCGTAGCACGTCTCGGTCGACCGGAAGACGCCGGCCAGGGCGTAGTAGTCGTGTTGCGGGATCGGGTCGAACTTGTGGTCGTGGCACCGGGCACACGCGGCCGTGATCCCGAGAAAGGCCTGGCTCGTCACATCGATCTGCTCGTCGGCCACGTCCAGCTCGAACTGCAATCCGTTGCGCTCGTTGAGCGCCTTCGGGCCAATCGCCAGAAAGCCGGTGGCGATGGCGTGTTCGGCCTTCTCCTTGTCGTTCGCCGCCGGCAGGAGGTCACCGGCGAGTTGTTCCTTGATGAACCGGTCGAACGGCTTGTCGGTGTTGAAGGCGGCAATCACGTAATCGCGGTAGCGCCAGGCGTGCGGGTAATTGACGTTGGCCGTCTTGCCGCAGCTCTCGGCGTACCGGGCCACATCCAGCCAATGTCGCCCCCAGGTCTCGCCGAAGCGCGGAGAGTCGAGAAGCTTGTCCACGATCGCGGCGAACGCGGCCGGCGACGGGTCCTTGGCAAACGCCTCAACGTCTTCGGGCGTCGGCGGCAGGCCGATCATGTCAAAGTAAAGACGGCGGATCAGGGCCCTCGGGTCGGCGTCGGCGACCGGCTTCAGACCTTTGCCCTCGAGGCCGGCGAGGAGAAACTTGTCGATATCCGTCCGCGGCCACGCGATGTTCCGCACGGTCGGTGGGTTCGCGGCCTTGGTCGGCTGGAACGCCCAGAACTGGCGGCCCTTTTCAATATCGATCTCCTTTTGGGCAGTCTTGGCTGTCTCGCGCGGGTCGGCGGCCCCGCTGGCGACCCACTTCTCGAAGTCGGCGACCACCTCGTCGGACAGCTTCGACTTGGGCGGCATCTTCCGCTCGCCGGTCTGCTTGATGGCCTGGACGAGGAGGCTCTTCTTCGGGTCGCCGGGGACCACCGCCGGGCCGTTCTCCCCGCCCTTGCGGAGCCCCTCCCGCGTATCCACCCGCAGCCCGCCCTTCTCCTTCTTGCCCTCCTCTGAGTGACACTGGTAGCACTGGGAAACGAGGACCGGGCGGATCTGCTTCTCGAAGAACGCCACCTGCTCGGCCGTGGGCTTCGGCTCGGCGGCGGTCGGCGGCGGCTGGTCCTTCTTCTTGAAGAAGTCCTTCTTGCCCGGGGAGTTCTTCTTGGGTGCCAGCTCAGCGATCTTCTTGAATTCGTCGAGCGTCAGATAGCCGTCCCCGTTCGCGTCCAGCCGGTTGAACAGGAAGTCGGCTGCTTTCGGGTTGTCTTTGACTCGCGGGTTGTTGGCCATGAGCTTGGCGAACTCGTCCCTGGACAGCTTGCCGTCCTTGTCGGTGTCGCCGAGCTTGAATGCCCCTTCCGGGTCCGCGGCGGGTCTGATCTTGGGCTCCTGGCCCGAGATGTCGGTCGAAGTGCCGACGAGAACCGCCATACAGAGGCACAGGGCCACGACGCTGACTGTCTTTCGTAGCCGCAAGCGGTCCGCTCGCGGTCCGGGGATCGCTGTCGATGACCTATGACAGGTCTCTGAGGCGCGTGCGGGTCGCGCAAGCGGGTCGCTTGCGGCTACGAAAGACAGGTCGGCGGGATTCACTTCGAGCCCCTCCGTCGAGAGGTTGGTCAGCCCGGCAAGAGTATACCTCGCGGCACTCCCTAGCGCTCCTTTGAGGATTCAACCCCAAATGCGTTGTTGGAGCCACAAAAATGATGAAGTGTGAGAAGGGAATGAGAACGGCATGAGGTCCGCCGGCAACCCCGCCTGTCGGCGGTCAGCCCACCTGCTCGACCGCACCGATATCGAAAGCCCCGCCGATGGGCCGATTGTTCCCGAGGATGTCCTTGCCCGGAGCCGCCTTGCCGTTGAAGATCGCCACCCCGACGTTGATGGCCGGGCTGCCCGCCTTGAGCCGGTAGTCGTTCGCCGCCGGGTTGACGAACACGGCGGTCGGGTCGGCGACGACC
>DATFWZ010000519.1:0-6003 GCA_035258765.1 Gemmataceae bacterium | reverse complement strand
ACAAGCCGCCATTTGGATAGGACACTCCCCCCGCGCCGGGCGGCCCATTTTGCAGGTGATGAAGTGGTTTGTCACTTCTCGTTGATCACCTCGCCGCCGGCCCGGGTGAACATCGCCCAGAGGCTCATCGGCGCGATCGACTTCCGGATGAACCGCACCGACCCGTCCGCGATCGCGGCGTGGAACCCCTCGCCGTAGTGGCCGAGCAGCCCGGCCGTCGGGTCTTTCGAGTCGATCACGAGGTCCGCGGGCCTGGTCCAGACCACGGCCCGGTCGTCATCGGCTTCCACGAGGGCGATCGTGTTCGATGTGCCGTCGGTGATCTGCGAAATCTTGACCCCCTTCGGGTCGTCCCAAATGAACCCGGGGCCGAGCGGGGCGAGGTAGGTGGTCTGGTCCTTGAGCGTGTCCGCCTGCCGCGGACTGCGAAAGACCTTGGGCATCTTGGCGATGAGCTTTTTGTTGTGCTCGGAGTCCCACGGCTCGTTCAACTTGAATTGGCGGTAGAGGCCCTCATGCTCGACGTAAGGTAGGATGCGGACGCGCCAGCTCAGGAGCGGCTTGCCGTCCTTGTCCCGGATGTCGGTTGGGAAGTGGTCGTAGGCATCGTGGTAGTTGTGCAGGGCAAGCATGAGCTGCTTGAGGTTGTTGGCGCTGCGGACGCGGTCGGCCGGCGGGCCCTGGGGAAGTTTGACCGCCCCGAGGATCGCGGGGGCGAGGTCCCATTCCGTGGTCAGCGTGCTCCCCTCGACCGTCGTCTTGAACGCGAAGAGCTCCAGCACCTTCCTCTGGAGCTCGATGTCCGACTGACCCTCCGCCTTGAGGAGCTGGGCCAGTGCGACCTTCTGGGCCCGGGCCTCAATGGCCTTGAGGTCCTGGGCCGCCTCCGGGCTCGCGGCCTCGGTGACCCACTTCGCCGGCATCTTCGGCCCGGAGGCAACCGTGATGGCCATCCACTTCATCCCGCGGGTGATCTTCTGAATGCCCCCGCCCCCGAGCTCAGCCGGCAGAGTCGGGGCGACCTGCTCGTGGATCTTCCTGGCGTCGGCGCTCATCGCGAAGGCCAACTGCACGACCCCGTTGCGCCCGGCCTCGATCGCGGCCTTCAGGTCCGGCCGGTCCGCCGGCTTGCGGGCCCTGAGCACGGCCAGCGCATCCTTGGTCCCGACACAGAGGCACCCGTGGAGGTGGATCGACTCCGCGTCTTTGCCATTCTCTTTGAAGATGGCGCGCACCAGTCCGGTTAACGTTTCGCGGGCTTTTGCGTCGGCCGGGGCCGGCACGATCAGGGCCGGCAGGTTCGGGAAGTCTGCGGATCCGTAGGTGACGAAGACGTCGCGCCCCCCGCTCCGGACGAACTCCTTGACCCACCCCTTGATGCCGGCCGGGTCCTCGCCGACCGCGTCCTGACCGCTCACCGCGACGAACAGCTTCAGGACCGTATCAAGGTCGATGCGTGAGATGTCCACGCGGGCGACGATGAGGGTGTGCTCGTCGATGAACGGGGCGGCGAGGTCGGCGAACGTCGTCTTCGCGCCTGCCGGTTGGGCGTAGGCCGGTATCGGGAGGAGAACGAAAAGAAGGGAGAGGCGGCGCATGTCGTTGAATCCCAACCGACGATTATCGCGGGGTTACTTTCGCACGGTCACCACATACTTCCAGTGGTTCCCATGGTCCGGCTTGTCGCCCGGAGGGGGGGTGACGTTGATCGTGAACGTGTTGGCTTCCCGCTGATACTCGAACAGCTTCCCGGTCACCGGGTCGGCAGGCACGGGGACCACGTTGACCTCGGCCAGCGTCGCGGGGAGCTTACCGTCGTTCTTGGCCGCGTACAGGCGCACGGCCTCCACCGTCCGCAGTGAGGCGATCCGACGCTCCGTCCGCACCTGGGCCGCGTACACCTTTTCCACCGCCGGCAACAACAGGTCGAGCATGATCTGCATGAAGTCCGTCGGCGGGCTGCGGTGAGCCTCTTTCAACCGCTGCTCAGAGCGGCGCATCCCCTGGATGGCCTCCGGGTACGGGGCGTTGAACCAGACGAAGTACTCGTCGCGTGTGTTCCGGAATCGGACCAGGGCGTCGAGCATCACCACCTGCGCCGGGGGCATGGCGTCCACTTCGGCCTCTGTCTTGCCCGCGGCGATCAGCGCCTTCCGGGCCGACGGGTGCTGCAGCGTGATGTAGAACGCCAGCCCCAGCCGCGACTCGGCGAGCCCGAGCTGCTCGTTGCTCTCGGCGAGCTTCTGGATCCCGGACCACAGCTTGTCGAGGGCGGCCAGTGCCTCCTCGGGGGTCATCGGCCCCTTCTCCACGTCCTTCGGCAGCGGGATTGTTGACTCCATGGACCGCAGCTCGCCCTCGATCCCCTTGCGCAGGTCGATGAGCGGGCGCGGCAATGCGGTCAGCGACCAGTACAGGTTCGGACACTCGGGGGTCTGCATCACCTGCTCGAGCTCGGTGACAACCTGGGCCGCGATGGCGGTTCCGATCAGGAAATGGATGAGCGTCGGCCCCTGGGCGGCGTGCCGGGCCAGGGCGAACCCGGTTTGCACGTCCTTCAAGGCCAGGTCGATCTTGCCGTCGGCCGCGTGGAGCCGGCAGCGCAGCGTGAGCAGGAATGCCAGTTCGCGCATCTTTTGGGCGTCGGGAATCAGGAAGCCGATCCCCTCGGCGGCGACGCGGTCCTCGGTCCCCCACTCGCACCGGTCGCACTTCGCGGCCGCTTCCATTTCGCGAAAGACGTTCGTGTACGTCTTCAGGAAGGCCCGCACCTCGTCCCGGGGGAGTTCCTTGATCGGCTGCTTCAAGACCTCCTGGTATTTCTCCTGCTTCTCGAAGAACTCGCGGCCCGGGGGGCGGTAGTCGTTCAGCAGGTGGAGGGCCCGGTGCTGCAGGAGGGCGGCGTTGTTCCGCGTCTGGTCGCGGAGGCCGGGAAGGAGCTCATAACGGAACGACGGGACCGGCGGGCCGACAGGCCGAAGGACGAGCGAATGGATTGGCGTCTCCGGCTTTGCTGGGTCCTCCTGACCGGCGGCCGACGAAGTAAGGCAAAAGGCAAAAGGCAAAAGGCAAAAACGGGACAGGCGCTTGGTGAGATTGGTTCCCCCCTCTCCGCTTCGAGGAGGGGGGTTAGGGGGGAGGGGTCTTCGGGCTCGTCGCGCCCCGACCTCTCCCCCCCGGCCCCCCTCTCCGAAGCGGAGAGGGGGGAGAAAATCCTGTGGACTACCGCCGACTACCGCGACGGAACTCGACCCATTTTCCTTTGCCGGCTTCATTTGTCATCCTCGTCATCGTCGGCCGGCTTCTTCTTGCTTGGCGAGGTCGAATGCACGGTGAGCGTACCGGGCGGGAGGCTGAGCCAGTGATTCACCTGGCGGGCCACGACGTCGGGCGACGGCCCGCTCGCGGCCGGCTTTGGCTCGGGCAGCATGTCCACGCCCCACCGCAGCACGTCGCGCTTCACCTGCAGCATCCGGGTCTGGTCGGAGGAGTCGTCGTCGGGCCTGGCCTTCTTCGGCTTCGCGGCCGGGGCCGGCGGCGCGATCGGGCTGACGTCGTCGATCATTCCGCGCGCGTCGGGCGCCGGCGGGCGGGCGGGGAGAACCTGGGCGATCGGCGGCCCGGCGGGAAACGTCGCCTCCCCCGGGGCGGCCAGGAACGCGGCCAGGACCAGCGTGGTGCAGCCGAAGAACCCGGCCGCGGTCGGCCACACCCAGGCGGGCACCCGGGGCGCGCCGGCCGCCTTCCCGGCCTCGAACAGCAGGGCGTCGCGGCTCAGGTGCGCCGGCTGCGGCGCCAGCCGCTTGAGCGCGTCGGCAAACGGGGCCAGGTCGGAGGCCGGGCTCAGGTCGTCTTGCCGGTCGGGCATGGGGCACCCATTTTGTGACGGAGGGCGGCCACGCCGGCGGCGTAGCGCCGCCAGCTCGTCGCCGCCGACCCGCCGGTCAGTTCGGCGATCTGTTCGAACGTCAGGCCGCCCCACAGGTGGGCGACGATGATCTCGCGTTGCTCCAGCGGCAGCCCGCCCAGGGCGCGGGTGGCCGCCTGGGCGTCCAGGTGGGCGGGGTCTTCCGACGGAGTGAACCACAGGGAGCTGCGGGCGGCGAACCGGCCCTCGTGGGCGACCCGGCGGCGCTCCGACCGCGACTCGCTGATGGCCCGGTTCCGCACCGCCCGGTACAGCCACGCGACGGGGTGGAGCGGCGGCTCACTCTGGCGGGCCAGCTTGATGAACGCCTCCTGGACTACATCCTCGGGCGCGTGGCACCACTGTCGCGCGTAAAGCACCAGCGCGGGCAGGTACCGGTCGAGCAAGTAGCCCAGATGGTCCGGGTCCATCACCGGTAAGACGCCCCCATGCGTAGGCCATTTCATTGTGGGGTCAGGTGGGCATAGGTCCTTTGGGACCTATACGTCCTGTGTGACCTTTGGGACCTATGCCCACCGGACCCCTGACTCGAGTGCTCCATCCTCCGCTGAAGCCGCTCGGGGATCAAGCCGTCCTGGCCTACCTGCCGGATGAGGCGAGCGCGGTCCGATTCGCGAGCGCGGTCCGGGCCGCCGACTTCCCGTGGCTCGTGGACGTCGTCCCCGCGTACGCGACCGTCGGCGTCTACTTCGATCCCGAGAAGACCAATCTCAAGGGCGTGCGGGCGGCGCTGGCCGCCATTCGGCCCGCTTCAGGCCCGGCCGCGGCCGAGGGGCGGACACTTGCCATCCCCTGCTGTTACGAACTGCAGCTGGACCTGGCCCGAGTTTCCGAACATCTGCAGCTGGCGCCAGAGCGGGTGATCGATCTTCACACAGCCCGCGAGTACATGGTCTACGCCATCGGCTTCTGCCCGGGGTTCCCGTACCTCGGTTACCTGCCGCCAGCCTTGACGGGGGTGCCCCGATTGCCGACGCCGCGGCTGCGAGTCGAGCCGGGAAGCGTCGGATTAACCGGCCGGCAAACGGGATTGTACCCGCTCGCCCGGCCGGGGGGTTGGAACCTGATCGGATGTACCCCACTCGAGTTAGTGAATGTCGAGGACGGTTACTTCCCAATTCGCGTCGGCGACCGGGTCCGGTTCTTCCGGATCGACCGCGCCGAGTATGAACGGTTGAAGGGCAACCGGTTAAAGTCCTAAGTTCAGGACCGGCCATGCTCTAAAATTGTGGTATGGGAACGACTTCCGTCCCTGTCGCGATCGGCACGGCCGGATACGCCTGGCCAGAGTGGGTCGGGCCGTTTTACCCGCCCGCGACCACTCTCGAGCGGATGCCGGCGTACTATTGCGCCGAGTTCCCGTTTGTCGAAATCAACTCGACGTTCAATCGGCCGCCGTCGCCCGGCGAACTCGCCCGGCTCGCGAACCGGACGGCGCCGGGATTCCAATTCAGTCTGCGCGTGCCGCGAACCGTCAGTCACGAGCACCGCATTCGCGACCTGCGCTCGTTCCGCCTGGCCGCGGACGAACTAGCCGCGCGCCACCGGCTGATCGGGTTCGTCCTTCAGTTCCCCGAGACGTTCAAGGATACGGTGAGCAATCGCCTGTGGCTCGAGCGCGTCGCGATCGGTCTGCGGCCGTACCCGACGTGGGTGGAATTCCGCCACCGGTCGTGGCCGCGGCCGCGCCTGGGCGACTGGCTGCGCGAGC
The DNA here is from genome assembly GCA_035258765.1 of Gemmataceae bacterium. Taxonomy (GTDB): domain Bacteria; phylum Planctomycetota; class Planctomycetia; order Gemmatales; family Gemmataceae; genus SIAJ01. Next base: position 364 of record DATFWZ010000519.1, on the reverse strand, counting down.
GCGGGCTCGACCTCGCGGCCGTGGACGTGCCGGACCTGCCGCAATTGTTCCCGCGCGGGCTGATCGACTCGGGGACGTCCCGCCTGTACGTCCGCCTGCATTCGCGGAGCGTCGACAACTGGTCCGGCTCCGGCACGCCGAAGGCCGAGTACGACTACCCCGTTTCCATCCTCTGCGAATGGCTCGGCCTGCTCCGCCAGTCGGCCCGGCGACTGACGGATGCGTTTCTCGTGTTCAACAACTGCCAGGGCATGCAGGCGATTCAGAACGCGCGCCGGCTGGCCGAGCTGATCCGGGCGGAGGCCCCGGAGTTCCGCGTCGTGGAAGCCCCCGGGCCGGCGCCGCCGATGCAGGGGAAGTTGTT
>DATFWZ010000518.1:0-15200 GCA_035258765.1 Gemmataceae bacterium | reverse complement strand
GCCTTCAGCCCGGACGGGAAGCGGTTGGTCACGGCCAGCTTCGATAAAACGGCCCGCGTATGGGACGTTTCAGCGGACGACCGGCCGGCGACCGATCTGGTCGGGCTCGGCCAACTGTTGAGCGGCCATCGTGTGGACGAGGCCGGGGGATTGATCCCCCTGACCATCGACGAGCTGTCGGACCTCTGGACCCGACTGCGGGCCGCGTACCCCGCGGACTTCACTGTCACTCCCCCGGCCGCCCGAGTGTGGCGGGAGTCCGAAATCCGGGAGGCGATGAAGGAGGGCAACGTCGCCGCAGCCGAGTTCCACTACTGGTGGCTCGTGGCCGAGGCGGCCCGGGGCGGCAAATGACTACGCCATGCTTCCCGAAATCGACTCCTACCTCCGCCGCCGTTCCCCCTCCACGTGGATCTGATACGCCCCGGGGTAGTTCGCATAGTTAGCGCTGGCGATCCCGTTCTGGGTCGTCCCGACAAATCCGGCCGTCGGGCCGAGGATCGTGACTTTCACGTTCCCCGTCTGTCCCACCTTGAGGACCCCGGCGTGCACGGCGGCGGCGGCAAGCGTGGAGTCCAAGGTGTATGTCCCAGTCCCCCACAGCGAACCGTTGGCCGCGCCGGTCACGCGAAAGACGTAGGTCTTGCCGACGTGCTGTGGCTGCTGGTAACCCGTTAGTGACCCCGGGTCGGGCAGGGCCTGCGCTACGTCCCGACGCTCCTCCTGGAAGCCGGTCGTGGAGATGGCCCGGCAGTCGGCCAGCTTGAGCGGCACGTCGCCGAATGCGAACGAGCGCGCCCGCAAAGTCGTCGTCCCGATCCGCCCGGCGATCTTGGACTTCTCGGTGTGGATCACGTCGTGGTCCGCGACCTCTAATCGCCCATCCGGCACCAGGCCCTCCAGTTTCTCGATCAGCTCCTCGGCGCGCTTGGCCAGGTCGGTGTCCGCCGACTTGGCGGCTTGCTTCAGGGCCGGGTACGACCGCTCGCGGTGCCGCAGCAGCGTGGCCGCGGCCGCTTCGCGCTTGCGGGGCTCGGAGCTGTCCAGATCGGCCGCGGCCTGCTGGATCTGCCGGGCCACGTCCTCCGGGACGCGCATCCCGAGCTCGATCTTGCGGATGTCGGCCACCGGGATCGAGAGCTTGCCGTGCGGGGTGATCAGCTCGATCCGCTCGTCGAGCAGGGTGAGCTTGACCACGCTGTCGTCGATGAGCTGGACGTGGAGGACCGGCTCGCCCGGGCCGGACGGCTTGCCGGTGTCCTGCGCCCTGGCGACGTGGGCGGCCAGCGAGAGGACCAGGGCGCTGGCGGCGAGGGCACGCGGGAGAACGGCGGTCATGCGGGGCCTCCGTGGAAGGTGAGGGGTGGCCCAAGCCATCCTGCGAGTGTACCCCCGGCCCCGCGACCGCTCACCAGACAACGCGGGGAAGTTACAATCGGGGCCGCGAGTGATTATCAAAGGCTCCGGACTCCGGGCCCCTTTCTTCCGTGTCGAAACAGACCCCCGGCGGAAAGTTGACCGTCGACGGCCAGCGGATCCGCCGCGAGTGGCGGGTGAAGGACTTCGTGACGGCCCTGGACTCCTTCCACCGGATCGGCGTGATCACGGAGGCGGCGGATGACCACGCGGACCTGCACCTGGTGGGCTACTGGAACGTGACGGTGGAGCTGTGGCCGCACGCGGTCAACGGCGAACGGAGAACGACTTCATCCTGGCGACGCGGATCAATGAGCAGCCGGTGGTGCCGCGCTCGGGCCTCGTCGAGGACGCGGAGGAAGGCGGCGTAATCGCCGTCCTTGCGGAACAGGGTGCGGCGGCCGACGGCCCGCTTGAGGACGTGGTAGATGTAGCCGCCGGTCGAGACACGGTGTCGACGAGGCATGGGGGCAGTCTAACGCGGATCGCATGACACTGTCCACAGAAAAGACTCCCGACCCCTTTTCCCCGACCGCGGGCGGGGCCGGGGCGGCACGCCCACCGTCCGCTGCGTCAACCGCACCAGCGACTGGTACCGGGCCAGCTCCTTCTTCAGCCGCTCGTTCTCCTTCTTCAACGCATGCAATTCCGTTTGTGCGTCCGCCTGCCGGCCCCGCGGCCGCGCCTCGCAGGCCAGCGTCAACCCGGTCACGCCGCGGTCTTCGAGCTGGTAGTACCGCGGCAGCGACACCCCCAGGACCTCGGCCGCCTGCGGCGGCGCCGCCCCACCGGGGCTGATAACCTCGGGCGGGTGACTCGCACCCGGACCATTCCACCGCTCTTCGGACACGACCAACCTCTTCCCGGCGAGCACGCTCGCCATTCGGGAGGAGGCTTTTCACCCACCCATTTCAGCAATTCAGGCGGGAAGCATCTTCGGAAACGGGACACAGTTGACTTGCAACGTGTGGACGGGCTTGTTACGATCGACTCCACTTCGCAGCCGCATTCCACCGTACATCGCCTTCTGTCTCGGCGCGCCACGGCGCCCCGGGAAACTCGCATGAAAGTCTCGTCGGACCCTGACCCCCGGCTGACCGTGTTGATCGTGGACGACAACCGGGACGCGGCCGACTCGATGGCGATCCTGGCCGAACTCTGGGGGCACAACCCGCGAGTCGCGTACGACGCCCCGGCCGCCCTGCGGCTGGTCGCCCAGGAGCCGCCGGACGTGATCCTGGCCGATCTCGGCATGCCGCGACTGGACGGGAACGCCCTGGCCCGGGCACTCCGCAAGGAGCCCGCCGGGAATTACGTGACCCTGGTGGCCGTGACCGGGCACACGGATCCCGGGTTGCGGGAGCAGGCCCTGGCTGCCGGGTTCCACCATTACCTGATCAAGCCGGTCGAGCCGGCGGCACTGCGAGAACTCCTCGCGGCGAAGCGTCAGGCGAGCCGCGAGACGCTGGCCCGCGCCCGCGAGGCGGTCAATCGGGCCGAGGAGGTCACCCGCCGGACCGCGGAGCTACTCGCCCAGCTCCGGGCCTCCCACCAGTCCTATACCGGTCAACCGCGGGGCGAATGACGCGCGGCATGTCGTCCCAATTTCCGTTCATCTCACTTCAACCTCCCTGGACCGGCGCTGTGGTCGGGCGCGTTCTCCCTATTCATTTCGATAACAGGAGTCCGCCGCGAGGAGACCGGGGATGAGCGCTGGCCGATACGACGCGATCGTGGTCGGGTCCGGGCCCAACGGGCTCGGCGCCGCGGTCGCGCTGGCCCGGGCCGGACGATTCGTGCTCGTCCTCGAGGCGGCCGACACGATCGGCGGCGGCACGCGATCGGCGGAGCTCACGCTGCCCGGGTTTCTCCATGACGTCTGCTCCGCGATCCACCCGATGGCACTTGCGTCGCCCTTTTTTCGCGAGCTTCCTCTCGCCGAGCACGGACTCGAATGGATCCACCCGCCGCTGCCGCTGGCGCACCCGCTCGACGACGGGACTGCCGCGGTGCTCGACCGATCGGTCGATGTGACGGCCGCGGCACAGGGACCGGACGCGGACGCGTACCTGCGATTGATGCGGCCACTGGTCCGCGGGTCGGAGCACCTGTTCCGCGAACTGGTCGGGCCGTTCCGCATTCCGCGACATCCGATTCTCGCTGCCCGGTTCGCCTGGCGGGGGCTGCGGTCGGGCGTCGGGCTGGCGGAGAAGTACTTCGTCACCGAGCCGGCAAAGGCACTCATGGCCGGTCTGGCCGGGCACGGACAATTGCCGCTGGAATGGCGACCCGGGGCGGCCGTTGCGCTCATGCTCGGCGCGGCCGGGCACGCGGTCGGCTGGCCGATGCCCCGCGGCGGGTCGCGGAAGATCGCCGAGGCGCTCGCGTCGATCCTGCGCCAGGCCGGCGGCGAGATCGAAACCGGTCGACCCGTCGAGTCGCTCTCGGAGCTACCCCCCGCGCGGGCAATCCTGCTCGACCTGACGCCGCGGCAGGTGCTCGCCATCGCCGGTGAACGGCTGCCGGATAGTTACAGCCGACGGCTGGCGCGGTACCGCTATGGGATGGGCGTGTTCAAGATCGATTGGGCCCTGGACGGGCCGATCCCGTGGCGGGCCGAGGCATGCCGTCGGGCCGGGACAGTTCACCTCGGTGGAACGTTGGACGAGATCGCGAAAGCCGAGCGGCTGACCTGGGCCGGCGAACACCCGGACCGGCCATTCGTGTTACTCGCCCAGCCGAGTCTGTTCGACCCGTCGCGGGCCCCGGCCGGGAAGCACACCGCGTGGGCGTACTGCCATGTCCCGCACGGATCGGCGGTGGACATGACCGACCGGATTGAAGCCCAGGTGGAGCGATTCGCCCCCGGGTTCCGCGACCGGATCCTGGCCCGGCACGTCATGAACCCGGCTGCGATGGAGAAGTACAACGCAAACTACGTCGGCGGGGACATCAATGGCGGGGTGCAAGACTTGAAACAACTCTTCAGCCGTCCGGTCATAAGTCTGAACCCGTACGCCACGCCCGCCGACGGGATTTACATCTGCTCGTCGTCGACGCCGCCCGGCGGCGGAGTGCACGGGTTGTGCGGGTATTTCGCGGCCCGCGCGGCGCTACGGTATCTGGAGCGACGACGGGACTAGTGCGGGATTCATGCTCTTCGACCGGCAATTGCGGCGGAGCCCGAAGCGAAGCGAGGGCGACGCCGGCCTGGACTCGTCGGCGTCGCCCTCGCTTCGCTTCGGGCTCCGCCGACCGGCTGCACTCTCCGGATGTCCGCTCTGGACGTCACTCCTTCGGCTTCTCGCGCAGCGGCGGCAACTCTTCCAACCTGATGTCCTTGTAGAGCACTTTCGTTTTCGCGCCGCCGTGGACCTGGAGGCCGATGATCCCGGCGACGTCGATCTTCTCGTCCTTTTCGATGTAATTGACGGTCCTCGTCCCATTGAGCCAGAGTTGGATCCACGGCCCCTGGGCGCGGATCACGTACTCGTTCCAGTCGTCGGCCTTCACGAGTTTGGCAACGTCTTCTGGTTTCGGGCCGGCGAGAATCTTGTTCCGCCGCGACTCGTCGTACAGGGCGCCCCAGTACCCCTGACCAATGTCCGCCTGGTAGCCGATGACCTCATGATGCTTCGGAATCCGCTTCGTCCGGAACTGGACCCCGCCGTTCGCCTTGTCCTTGTCGCCGAGCAGCTTGAACTTCAGCTTCAGCTCGAAGTCGCCGTAGCTCGTGGTCGTGCACAGGAACTCGTTCCGCGGGACGACGGCGTCGAGCGAACCGCCAACGATGGCCCCGTCCTCGACGCGCCAGGTCTTCTCGTCCCCCTCCCAGCCGGTGAGAGTCTTGCCGTCGAAGAGGGATTTCGGCTCGGCCGCGACCAGAATGCCGGGGACCAGGACAATTGCGAGACAGATGGTACGCATGGGGAATCCTCGATCCAAACGGCGATAGGGAGAATGGCCGTTTAGCGCTTGGCCGCCTCGGCCTCCGCGACCAGCTCGTTGACGGCCTTGTCCAGTGCCTCGGTGTCGGGCGCGCCAACCCACTTCTTCCGCAACACGCCCTTGGCGTCGATCAGAAAGAGCGTTGGGTACGACCGCACCTTGAACATCTTGGTCACCGGGCCGGTGGCGCCGTCCCACCAGTGAGCCCACGGCATCTTGACCCGACCCAGGAACTCGGTCAGGTTGCCTTGCTCGTCATCGACGCTGACGCTTAGCAGGGCGAACGGCTTGCCGGAGAGTTTCTCCACCATTTCCTGCTCGTGCGGGATCATGGCCCGGCACGGGCCACACCACGTCGCCCAGAAATCGAACAGCACGACCTTACCGCGGTAGTTGCTTAGTTTCACTTTCTTCCCGTCCAGGTCGGTCCCCTCAATGTTCGGGACCGGGTTGCCGACGCGCATCCGTAGCGAGACCAGCTCGACGGCGGCGGCCTTGGCGAGCGTCTCGTTGCCGATCTTGACGTCCGGGGCCACCTTGACGGCCTTCTCCATCATCGCGACCGCCTCGGCTTGCGCCTTGGCGATGTTCTCCTCGCTCGCCCGGCCCTCGTTGCGGCCGATCTTGGCGTCCAGCGCCAGCGCGTTGTAGTACAGGGCGACCGCCTGGACCTCCTTGTTCATCGCCTTTTCCACGACGGTCTCGATGAACTGCAAGCCCGTCGGCCCGGCTTCGGCCAGGTGGGCCAGTGCGGGGGCGATCTTGGGACTGTCGATGTGGTGGTCCAGGACAATAGCGCACGCCTTGTCCATGTCGGCCCCGGTGAGCTGGTACGGGCCGAGCAGCTTGAGGGCGAAGATGGCGGCGTCCAGGCCGGCCTCGTCCTTCTTTCCTTCCTCGGCGATTTCGACCGCGTCACTGGCCGCGAACGCGGACAGCTCCTTGAGGAGGAATTCCGCCTGCTTCCGGTCGTCGGGCTCCTTGGCGTCGGCGAGCTTCTTCTGCAGCTCCTTCTGGTCGGCTTCGAACTTCTTCTGGACGGCCGCGAGCTTCTTGGCGAGCGGGCTCGCCGGTTCTTTCGGGTCGTCGCCGCAGGCAATCCCGACGCCAGAGAACAGCACCAGGCCGGCAAGGAGCACCCGTCGCATGGGGACACCCGGGAATAAAGGTGGGGAGACGGCCCGGCTCGCGGGGAGCGGGTATGGCGGGATTTTATGGAGGGTATTGCGGTCGCGGCCGGCGATTCGCGCCCCTTCCGGCCTTGTTACGTACGCACTAGCTTTCCGCCAGCAGGTCGGTTGCCCGTTCCAATGCCGCCCGGTCCCAATGGCCCCGATCGGCGGCCGCCTCGTACGTGCTTTGGAGAAACTCCAAAAGCACCGCGTCCGGATCGGTCGCCGTCCGCACCGCGTCGTATGGGAGGATGAACTCGCGCAGGTCCGGATGGTAGTACGCCTCGGCGGGCCGGACCTTGGTCTGCTTGTAGCCGTCGGGCTCGGGGTACGCGTAGCTATAGAAGGCCGCGTGCGGAACCCCCTGCCCGCCCGGCCAGAAGCCGGCGCTCGAAACTTCATGTGAGTACGCGTCGCGGACGACGCGGTCCGGCAAGTGTGGCACCCCGCCCGGGTGCGGCGGGGCCGGCCGCCCGGAGAACCGGGTGACGGCCAGGTCCAACCCCCCCCAGAAGAGGTGGACCGGACTGCACTTTCCCTGGAACCGGGCCCGGAACGCGGTGAACACACGGTCGACCTGCACGAGGGCCCGCCAGAACCGCTGGGCGGCCGCGGCGTCGTAGGCCGCGTGCCGCTCGTCCTGCTCGAACGGGGTCGCGTCCTCCAGCTCATTCGGCTGGGCGTAGATCTTCACCGTTATTCCCAAGTCATGAACGGCGTCCATCACCTCGCGGTAAAACGCGGCCACCGACTGGGGGTGAAGGGCGATCGATCGAATCGAGCCCGCGCTCGTCGCGATGACGAGTCGGTGGTCGAGAAAATCGAAATCGATTTGAAACGCAGTCGGCTTGGAGGCGATTGGCCCGGTCGTCAGGCCGCGGGAGGTGACGTAGAGCGTGGCGTGCCACGAATGGTTGATCCAAGGTGAGAGGGCCAGCCGGACCTTGCCGACGATTTGCACCCACCGGCGAAGTGTCTCATAAGTGTCCTTCCAGGCATCCAGGGGAAGGGGGGGCCAATCCTCAGCCATGGTGACCTCCGTACAACGGGAGTGCATCGGATCAGCATACCAAAGCGCGGCAGCCCGCCGGTACTGTGCATGCGTTTCCTCGGCCTCGACCTGGGGACCACGTCATTCAAAGGGGCCGTCCTCGACCTGGAACGGCGGGCGGTCGTACACGTGTGTCGCGTGCCAACGCCGGAGCCGGTCGCGGCCCTGCCCATCGGTCACCATGAGCTGAACCCGGACGCCGTCGTTGCGGCCGTGCGCCGACTCATCGGTGAATTACTCGCGGACGCGCCAGACGCGACCGGGCTGGTGATGTGCGGCCAGATGCACTGCGTCGTTCTGGCGGACGACCGCGGCGCGCCTCAATCAAACATCATTACGTGGAAGGACCAGCGGGCCGCGGACCTGGTCCGGGAGCTGCGTGGAGTCGTCTCGCCCGAGGTGCAACGTCAGATCGGCCGCGAGCTGCGTCCGGGACTCCCGGTCGCGACTTTGCCGTGGATGCAGCGACACGGGCTGTTACGGCCGGGACTTATGCCCGCGTCGCTTGGCGACTTCGTCCTCGCGCGTCTTTGCAACTCCGAACCAAACGTCGAGCCCACGACGGCCGCCGCATACGGTCTGTTCGATCTCGATCGCGGCGACTGGCACCGCGAGCTGATTGAACAACTGGAGCTGGCCGGCCTCCGGTGGCCGTCGATCCGTCGCTTCGGCAAGGGAATCGGGACTGCGAACGTCGGGGGGAGCCGCCTGACTTGCTTCACGTCGGTCGGGGATCAGCAGTGTGCCCTCGCGGGGGTATTACTCGGCGAGCGGGAGTTGTCGCTCAACATCTCGACCGGTTCACAGGTGAGCCTGCTGTCCGGTCAGCCGGGTGACGGCGATTTCCAGGTGCGACCGTATTTTGACGGGTTGTGGCTGCGGACGATCGTGCAAGTCCCGGCGGGGCGGTCGCTCGCGGTGCTGGTCAACCTGTTGACCGAGCTTGGTGCGACTCGTGACCCGTGGGAGCGCATTGCCCGCGAGACGGAGCAGGTAGGTTCGACCGACCTGGAGGTAAACCTGTCCTTCTTCGCCAGTGGGTTCGGCGACCGGGGGTCAATCGCGAACATCCGTGAGGACAATTTGACGGTCGGGAGGTTGTTCGCCGCGGCGTTTCGCTCGATGGCAGAGAACTACGAGCAGTGTTCCCGGCGGTTGTCGCCGGATCGGGCCTGGGATCGGTTGGTATTTTCGGGCGGCGTGGCGCAGCGATTCGAGCGGCTGCGCCGGGAAGTGTTGAGCCGTCTCGGCGATCCGACCTGGCGCCTGTGCCCGACGGAAGAGGACACGTTACACGGTCTTCTGGTGCTCGCCCATGTGTGCGCCGGGCGGGCGGCGACGGTCCGCGAGGCGACCGGCTTATTCCCCGCGACGCGATAGCGGACCGGATCGCAGCCAACGGTATTCGGTCGCACTTTGGTGTGATAGGCTACAGGTATCCGCCGTCTGCCCCCGCCAGGCCCGCCGCACCCTCCCCGGACCGGGACATGACTCGAATCCTCCCGCTCCTGCTTTTGTCCCCCGCGGCCGTTCAGGCAGCTGAGCGGCCGATCGACTTCAATCGCGACGTGCGGCCGATTCTTTCCGACAGGTGTTACGCCTGCCACGGGCCGGACGCGAATCACCGCGAGGCCGATTTGCGGCTCGACGTCGAAAAGGACGCCAAGGCCGAGCGTGACGGGACGCACGCGATCGTTCCCGGCAAGCCGGACGAAAGCCAGCTCGTCGCCCGCATCACCGCGACGTCCGCGTCCAAGCGAATGCCGCCACGGAAGGCCAACAAGACGCTCACCGCCGCCGAGATCGACGTGCTCAAGAGGTGGGTCGCCGAGGGGGCGAAGTGGTCCGCCTCGTGGGCCTATGTCGCGCCGCAGAAGCACCCAGTTCCGGAAGTCACAGGAGCGGAATGGCCTCTCACCTGGATTGACCGATTCATCGCCTGGCGACTCGAGCGCGAGAGATTGACCCCCTCCCCGGACACGGATCGTGTGACTCTCGCCCGCCGCCTTTATTTCGACCTCATCGGCCTGCCGCCGACGCCGGCCCAGGTCGATGCCTTCGTCGCCGACAAGGACCCCCGGGCGGTCGAGAAGCTGGTGGACCAACTGCTCGCGAGCGAGCACTACGGCGAGCGGATGGCCGCGTACTGGCTCGATCTTGTGCGCTACGCGGACACGGTCGGGTACCACGGCGACCAGGACCATCACGCCTCGCCGTATCGCGACTACGTGATCGATTCCTTCAACTTGAACCTGCCCTTCGACCGGTTCACCCGCGAACAGCTCGCCGGCGATCTACTGCCGGAGAGCGGGACGGATCAGAAGATCGCGTCGTGCTACAACCGGCTATTGCAGACGTCGCACGAAGGCGGAGTGCAGGCGAAGGAGTACCTGGCCATCTACCAGGCCGACCGGGTGCGGAACCTGTCCGCGGTCTGGATGGGTGGCACGGTCGGGTGCGCCCAGTGCCACAACCACAAGTACGATCCTTACACGCAAAAGGACTTCTACTCGCTCGCGGCCTTCTTTACCGACGTGGACGAGGAAAAACACCTCCGCGGGGCCGGGACGGACACGGTGCCGACCAGGCGGCCGCCGGAGATTGCCGTCCACACGCGCCGCGAGCGCGAGCGGATCGAGGCTTTCAACAAGCGAATCGCCGAGCTGGAGAAGGAAGGCGATGCGGCCAACGAGGAGCGGGGCGCGTTGACGAAGGAACGCGACGCGCTTCAGAAGGCGACCCGGATGGTCATGGTCACCCAGGCCGTCACCCCGCGGACCGTCCGCGTCCTACCCCGGGGCAACTGGCTGGACGACTCCGGCGAGGTCGTGCAGCCGGCGATCCCGGAGTTCCTCGGCAAGGTCGGTGGCGACGGGCGGGCCACCCGGCTCGACCTGGCCAACTGGCTCACTGACCCGAAGTCCGGGGCCGGCGGACTCACCGCTCGCGTGTTTGTCAATCGCCTCTGGTACCTGTTCTTCGGCGTCGGCCTGTCGAAGAGCCTGGACGACTTCGGAGGGCAGGGCGAGCCGCCGGTTCACCCGGAGCTGCTCGACAACCTGGCGATCGAGTTCGTCGAAAACGGGTGGGACGTCAAGCACATGGTGCGGTTGATTGTCACCAGCCGGGCTTACCGGCAATCGTCGCTCGAGTCCCCGGCTCTTCGCGAGAAGGACCCGGAGAATCGGCTGTACGCCCGCCAGTCGCGGTTCCGGCTGTCCGCCGAGATGGTCCGCGACAACGCGCTCGCCGTGAGCGGGCTGCTCGTGCACGAAGTCGGTGGCGGGCCGGTCAAGCCGTATCAACCGGCCGGCTTCTACCGGCACCTGAACTTCCCAAAGCGGGAGTACAGGGCCGACACCGACAGCCGACAGTGGCGTCGCGGCGTCTACACGCACTGGCAGCGGCAGTACCTGCACCCGATGCTCCGGGCGTTCGACGCGCCGACCCGCGAGGAGTGCACCGCCCAACGGCCGCGGTCGAACACGCCGCTCGCGGCGCTTGTGCTGCTCAACGACCCGACGTTCGTCGAATGCGCCCGGGTTTTCGCCCAGCGGGTCCTGGCGAAAGGCGGAGCGGACGACGCCGACCGACTGGTATTCGCCTTCCGCGAAACGACGAGCCGGGCGCCAGACGAGGTAGAGCGGGGGGTGCTGTTGAAGCTTCTGGAGAAGAACCGGGTCGCGAGCAAGGCCGATCCGAAGGCGGCAGCCGAGTTGGTGAAGATCGGGCTCTCACCAGTCCCGAAGGACGCGGATTTACCTGAGATCGCTGCGTGGACCGCCGTGTGCCGGGCGATCTTGAACTTGAACGAGACGGTGAGCCGGAACTAACCCATGACCACCTTCTCCCCCCTCTCCCGTCGCACCTTGCTGACCGCCTCCGGCGTCGGCCTCGGGTCGGTCGCGCTCAACCTGCTGCTCGCGCGCGACCTGCGGGCCACTGATTCGCCGGACAAGTACCGCGGGCTCCCCGGGTTCCCGCATCACAAGCCAAAGGTCAAGCGGGTCATCTTCCTCTACATGTCCGGTGGCCCGTCGCACCTGGAGACGTTCGATTACAAGCCCAAGCTGGCCGAGCTCGACGGCAAGCCGATGCCAGAGTCGTTCACCAAGGGGCAGCCGATCGCCCAGCTCCAGGGGCAGGCGCTCAAGGTCCAGGGGCCGCTCACGAAGTTTCAAAAGCACGGCAAGAACGGGCTCTGGATCAGCGCCTTCCTGCCGTACCACGCGAAGCTGGCCGACGACATTTGCGTGATCAAGTCGATGGTCACCGACCAGATCAACCACGACCCCGCCCACACGATGATGAACACGGGGATCGCGATCAGCGGCCGGCCGTCGATCGGGTCGTGGGTGACGTACGGGCTCGGCAGTGAGTCCGACGACCTGCCCGGATTTGTGGTCATGACCAGCTTCGCCGGCCGCAACCCGCAGCCGATATCGCAGCGGATGTGGGGCAACGGATTCCTCCCGAGCCGGTTCCAGGGCGTCGAGTTCAATTCGACCGGGGACCCCGTCTACTACGTCCGCAATCCGAAGGGCGTCTCGGACCAACAGCAACACGAGTTGGTAGACGCGGTCAAGGAACTCGACCGCCATCGCAACGCGGCGCTGGCGAACCCTGAGGTCGATACACGGATCGCCGCGTACGAGATGGCCTTTCGCATGCAGGCGAGCGTCCCCGAGCTGATGGACATATCGAAAGAGTCGAAGGAGACACTGGAGCTGTACGGGGCCAAGCCAGGGGACGGGTCGTTCGCATCGAACTGCCTCCTGGCCCGGCGGCTGGCGGAGCGCGGCGTCCGGTTCATCCAGCTCTACCATCGCGACTGGGACCACCACGGCGACCTGGTCAAGTACATGAACATCTGCTGCGGCGCGACCGACCGGGCGACCTGGGCCTTGATGACCGACCTGAAGCGCCGCGGCCTGCTCGACGACACGTTGGTCATCTGGGGTGGCGAGTTCGGGCGGACGCCGATGTTCCAGGGCAAGGGCGGCCCCGGCCGCGACCACCACATCAAGGGCTTCTCGATGTGGCTGGCCGGCGGCGGGATCAAGCCGGGGATCAGCTACGGCGAGACCGACGAACTGGGATACAACGCGGTCGAGAACAAGGTCCACGTCCGCGACTTGCACGCCACCCTTTTGCATTTGCTCGGCATCGACCACGGCAAGTTCACGTTCAAGTACCAGGGCCTGGACATGAAGCTGACGGGCGTCGAGCCCGCGAAGCCGATCCAGGGCGTATTGGCCTGAATCCCTTACATCACCTGACCCGGGGCCTCTCCATGACCACCCCCATCACCCGCCGCCAGTTCACCGCGGCCGCCGCGACATTCCTCGCCGGCGCCCCCGCTTTCGTTCGCGGCCGGGACCTGAACAGCAAGATGGACGTCGCTGTCGTCGGCTGCGGCGGTCGCGGCGGAAGCAACATGAAGGATGTCGCCAAGACCGAGTACATCACCGCCCTATGCGACGTGAACGCCGACGCCGTCGAAAAGGCCGCCGCGACTCACAAGGAGGCCCAGACGTTTACCGACTTCCGCAAGATGTTCGACCGCGCGAAGTCGTTCGACGCCGTGGTCGTCAGCACGTGCGAGCACACCCACGCCCACGCGACTCTGCTGGCGCTCAAGCTCGGCAAGCACGTCTACTGCGAGAAACCGCTCACCCACAATATCTGGGAGGCCCGGCGCGTTCGCGAGGAGGCGGCCAAGGCCAAGGTCACCACGCAGATGGGCATCCAGATGCACGCGACGGACAACTACCGGCGCGTGGTCGAGATCATCCAGGCGAACGTCATCGGACCAGTGAAGGAAGTCCACGTCTGGGTGTCGCGGGCCTGGGGACTACAGAGCGAGGAGGCCGCGAAGCGAAACAAGGACATCGTCTACGTCACAGACCGGCCGAAGGAGAAAATGGACCCGCCCAAGGGACTCGACTGGGACCTGTGGCTCGGCCCCGCGCCGGAGCGGCCATTCCACGAGGTCTACTGGCCGGGGCCGAAATGGTACCGGTGGTGGGATTTTGGCAACGGCACCATGAGCGACCTGGGCAGCCACCGCAACGACCTGCCGTTCTGGGCCCTCAAGCTCCAGGCGCCGCAAACCGTCGAGGCGTTTAGTGCCATCGACCCCCATCCCGAGATCGCCCCCGCGAGCATGCGCGCCGTCTACGAGTACGGCGCCCGCGGCGACCTGCCCGCGGTCACTCTCACGTGGTACCAGGGGGAGGAAAAGCCGAAGGCGTGGACCAATGGGGACATCCCGAAGTGGGGCGACGGCATCCTCTTCGTGGGCGAGAAGGGGATGCTCCTGGCCGACTACATGAAGTTTTCTCTCCTCCCCGAGAAGCAGTTCGCTGACGTGAAGCTGCCGGAGAAGACGTTACCGCGGCCGGTGAGTCACCACGCGGAGTGGATCGAGGCATGCAAGGCCGGGAAGAAGGCGTCGGCGGACTTCGAGTACTCCGGGTGGCTGACGGAGGCGAACCACCTGGGGAACGTGGCCTACCGGGCGGGCAAGAAGCTCGAATGGGACCCGGTGAAGCTCAAGGCGACGAACGTCGCGGCCGCGGATCGGTTCATCAAGCGAGAGTACCGAAAGGGGTGGGAGATTTAGGGTCGTCGGCGGGCGACGCGACGATCCCCCTCCGGTTCGCTGCAGCCGTGCGCGGACGCGGCCGGCGAAGATTGCCAAGTGTGTTTGTGTCAAATTGGCAACCTTCGACTTGTCCCAAATCGTTGCAAGACATTGCCATGGGCGCGTCATTCTGAACATTGCCAGGAGGTGGGGGGGCGGGTTGGCAATCTTCAGCTGAAATGTCCCCAAACGTCCCCCTGCCATTCCGGCCGCCGGCCGCCATCGTGCAATGACTTTTCGCAATCGGCCGCGGGCGTGTCTCTAATGGTCGCTCCCTGGACTGTGGTTACCGATCACGCTCCGGTGTCGCCGGCGCCTTCACCTCGATCACCCGGCTGTCGCGGAACTGCACCTCGATCAACTCCTTTCCCCGCTTCTGCTCGTCCGGGTAGACCAGGAACCGCGCCCCGTGCCCGCGCAGGACCACTTCGGACCCGGGCAGGAGCTTGGCCAACCGGTCGCGGTCGTCGCGGTTGAAGAAGAACCGCACCACGATCTCGTCCGACTTGGCCTTTGTCAGCTGCAACTCGACCGCGAACGCGTCCTGGCCGCGCTCGTCCACTGGGGCGCGCGAGCGCAGGACCCGGGCCACCTTCCCGCGCACGGTCACGTCCTTGTCCAGGTACAACTCCTCGGCGCGGAGCTCGTTCGCCAGCACGTCCGTCGCGACCTGGTCGGCAGTCGCGTCCGCCGGAATGCTCGGGGATTTCGGCTTGGGTTCCACTTGCCCGGGCGCCGCGGTCGCGACGGCCGCGACGACGACCGGGATGGCCAACCAGCGCATGATGGTCCCTCCGCTCCGATGACGTCCCGCGTGGGGTGGTCTTGTTCGCGTGCAAACGGACCAACTATTGTCGCCGCGCCCGCGTCGGTCTGCAACCGCGCGTGACGTTCAGCTGGCGCTCAGCTGGCCTATCGCCCCGGTCGTTGCAGCTGCCGCCAACCGGGATGCTCTTCATTCGTTTCA
>DATFWZ010000517.1:0-4034 GCA_035258765.1 Gemmataceae bacterium | reverse complement strand
AGCGGCACCGGCGGCACGGTCCTCCGGACGGCCGACGAGAGCAGCCAGGATCCGCTGACGGTCATCAAGAGCCTGGCGACGCGGTTCCACAAGGCGCTGGCCGTGTCGGTCCTGGAACCGACCGGCGTCGCCATGACCGGTGAGCCGACCGAGATGTTCCCGGCCAAGCTCCCGCCGCTGCGCGCCGATAGCCCGACGCTGGTCGTCGGCCGGTTCGAGAAGGGTAAAGTGCCGGCGAGCCTCGACCTGACGGTGCAGGGCAAAGTGGCCGGCGTCCCGGTCACGGCCAAGGTGTCGCGGCCGACGCCCGCGCCGGAAATCGACAACTTCTTCCTCAGCTCCCTGGTTGGGCAGTGGCGCGCGAGCGGCCGGGCCGACGCCCCGGCCGTCTTGCGTGCCGACCGCACGCTCGCCCTCGCCTACGAAGGCACGCGGCTGACCCGCGAGGAGTTCCTGGAACAGGCCAACTGGGCCATGGGCGTCAAGCGGTTCGATGCCGCCAAGGCCCTGTACGACGCGGCCATGAAGCTCGACCCGCAAGACCCGCGCGTCAAGGCCGGGGTCAAACTGGTGGACAAGCTGGAGAAGGGCGAGATCTCGCTGGAAGAGCTCAAGAAAGCCAGCCTGATGACCGCCCAGGGCCCGCGAGTGGACGTCGACCAGCTCGTGCAGGACAAGAAGGATGCGGTCGAACCCGCCCCGAAGGGCCCGGCTCCGCCCGCCGATGCGAATGCCCTGTTGCGGCAGGCAGAGGCCCAGCAGCGAATCCGCGAGTCACAGACGACCGCGGCCGTCGAGGAGACGCTGGCCCGTGCCCGCGCCTTGCTCAACTCCGGCGACCCACGGAGCGCCAAGGACCTGCTTGTCGCCCAGCGCGACACCGTTCGCGTGGTCGGCGACATCGGCGAAACAGTCCGCAACCGCTTGCTCAACCGGATCGAGCTGCTCCTCCAGGACGTGGTGACCCAGGGGGACAAGATGGTCCGCGCCCGCGCCGAGGAGAACGAGAAGATCGCCCGCGCCCGCCAGCGCCTGATCGCGACCGACCAGGCCCAGGCCCGCGAAGAGCGGATCAAGGAACGAATTCGTAACTTCGGCGTGCTGATGAACCAGGCCCGGTACGAGGACGCGT
The DNA here is from genome assembly GCA_035258765.1 of Gemmataceae bacterium. Taxonomy (GTDB): domain Bacteria; phylum Planctomycetota; class Planctomycetia; order Gemmatales; family Gemmataceae; genus SIAJ01. The sequence continues at coordinate 2,902 of DATFWZ010000517.1, read as the reverse complement.
ACCGCGAAGCCCTGGTGATGGAAAACGAGTTCCTGAGCGAAGGCTACGGCAGCCCCGGCGCCACGTTCGCCGTCGCCCGTATCGGCCAGGCCGCCAGCAACTACCGCGACTTCCGCGAGTTGGTCCGGCTCCGCGAGGACCGCTACCTGTTGGCCATGATGGAAGTCGAGAAGTCGCACATGCCGTACCCCGACGAGCCGGCCGTGCACTTCCCGCCGGCCAAGGTCTGGCGCGAGCTGACCGCCCGCCGCCGCGAGTATTCCGGCACCGACTTCGACAAGGACCTGACCCCGCGGCAGAAGCAGCGCTACCAGTTCCTGCAGAACTCGCTGCTCCAGACGCTCGACCTCCGCGAGCTCCGTGGCGGCGGCGACTTCAACTTCGGTCCGATGCTCTCCGACATTCAGCGGCTCGTGTCCAACAAGCTGAAGCGCGATGTCACGATTTACATCAACTACCAGACGTTCCCGAAGGAAGCCCAGGCGACGCTCAAGGATGCCAAAGTTAACCTGAACAGCCTGATGGATGCCACGGGTGAGAACCTCCTCCGGGAAATCACCTTCAAGACCCTGCTCGACACCCTGACCCGGCAGGTGGGGGCGTCGTTCTGGGTGACCCCGGATTACATCGAGATCGTGGAGATCGAGAAGGCGGCGACGAGTCGCGTGTTCAAGGTGCTCCCGGTGGAAGACCTGATCATCCCCGTTCCGAACGCGGTCAACACGCTCGCCTTGCAGCAGTCGCTGCAGGTGCTCGGCCAGCAGTTCAGCCTCGCCGGCGGGAACGCGTTCGGCGCGTTGGGGGCATTCGGCGGGAACTTCGGCGGGTTCATCGGACAGGGCAACCAGGGCGGCCAGTTCGGCGGCAACATGGCGAACGTCGGCCAGCTCTTCCAGGGCGGCCAGGGGGCTCTCGGGTTTGGCGGCGGTCAGGTCGGCCAGTTCGGCAACCTCGGCGGCCAGTTCGGGTTCCAGGGTGGCCGCCAGAGCACGGACCCAGCCACCGAACTCGTGGTCCTCATCCAGACCGTCGTTGACCCCGGCTACTGGGACCCGGACGTCAGCTTCCTGAGCCGTCGGCTCCTGACTGGACAGGGCCAGGAAGACCAGGCCGGTGATACGCCCCAGGTCGAGGCGGCTCTGCGAAACAAGATGATGTACAACCTGACCACGCGGTCACTGGTCATCTTCGGCCGCTCGCGGTTCCACCGGTCGACCCCGGCCCGGCCGCTGAAGAAGGACGAAGTCGCTGCCGCCCCGGGCGCCAACCCGGACGGCCGGCAGATCGCCAAGATCAACGACGTGCCGCGACCCGGTGAGCGGGGCAAGGGCGGCGAGCTGATCACGACCAACGTCAAGCCGAAGACACCGGTCGACGCCGAACGGAAGTGGAAGGAAGCAATCGCGAATGGAGTCCGCGAGCCCGGCATGATCATTGCCTGTGCCGAGTTCCTGGCGGAAGCTCGCGAGTTCAAGCACGCAGCCGAGCTGATCAAGGCCAGTCTGCGCAGCGGGCTGACGCCGGAGCGGTGGTACCAGGACGCCCTGGCCATCGCGCTCGAAGAAAGCCAGGGTTCGGCCGAAGACATCGAGCGGGCCTACACGTCCGCGATCGACCTCGAGCCGAAGAACCCGGAGACCTACCTGCACGTGTCGCGGGCCCTTAACCGGCTGGGTGACCCGGACGCCGCCGTCCGGCTCTGCAAGGTCGCGGCCCGGCTGGAGCCGAACGTGCCGGACGCCTACGCCAGCGCCCTCGCTTATGCGGACAGCCCGAAGGCGACGGCCAGCTACGACGTGGCCTCGTTTGCGGCCGGCGGCCTGTTAGCCCGCGACTGGCCGTCGGACAACGGCCAGCTCCACGACGAGGCGCGCAAGCACTTGCTCGACTCCGTCCGCAAGCTGGACGCGGCCAACAAGAAGGCCGAAGCCGAGAAGGTCCGGGCCATGGTCGAGGCCGACAAGGTTCGCGACCTGGTGGTTGAGCTGGCCTACTCCGGCCCGGCCGACCTCGAGCTGCGGATGTTCGAGCCGATCGGCACGCAGTGTTCGTTCCAGACTCCGCTGTCCACCGCCGGCGGGTCGATGAAGCGGCCGGTATACGACCAGAAAGAAGACACCTTCACGGAGATGTACGCGGCTTCGCAGGCCTTCAGCGGTACCTACAAGATCGTCGTGGACCACATCTACGGCGATCCGCAGGGGAACAAGGCACAGCTCAAGGTGACCCGGCACAAGGGAACGCCGACCGAGACAGTCGAGTACTACACCGTCGAGATCGGCAAAGAGCACCCGAAGGCCGAGGTGACCATCAGCTTCAAGGAAGGCCGGCGGAAGGACCTCGCGGTCTTGCCGAGCCCGGTCGAAATGGCCAAGTATCGGGCCAAGCCGGAGCAGGCGGGCCAGACGATGAACAAGCTGCGTGCCCTGATCAGCGGCAACACGGAAATGTCGGGCGGCGTCGGCTCGCCGACGAGGCCGGTGACACCCGAGGCCGGCGTGGGTGGGCCGCGGGTGTCGGGCGACGTTTCCTGGTCCACCCGGCTTGGCTCGGAGCGGCCGGTCGGCCTGGACATGCGGTCCGAGACGACGATCCGCTCGGACGGCAAGGTCGAGGTGAAGGCCGCGCCGGTCTTCGACTCGATCCCGAAGGACGCCAAGGTCCGTCTCGACCTGATCCCGGGCGGCGGCGAGTGATCGGCATCGATTGGAAGTAACCGATGCGGCCCCGGAGGTGACTCCGGGGCCGCGTCGATTTTGGGATCAGTGATCAGTAATCAGTAAGCAGTACGCAGTGCAAACCTCAGTACTGATCACTGATCACTGATCACTGATCACTGATTACGCCAGTAACCCCAGCAACTCCCCACACGCGCGATCAATCGCCCCGTCCGTGCCGCCGG
>DATFWZ010000516.1:0-9116 GCA_035258765.1 Gemmataceae bacterium | reverse complement strand
CCGGGGCCCGTCCGTGTCCGAGCCGGTCCCGGCTCCCTCCGCACCCGCGAAGCCGCCGCCCCCCGCACAATACCCCGGCACGCGGCAGCCGCCGGCTGTGTCCGCGGCCGGCGCCGCGTTGAGCGACGACGACACGGTCATCGGGGTCGTCGCCGCCGGCCGGCCCCGCGCCTACCTGCTCCGCGCCATGAACGGCGGGCCGGAGAATCACGTCATCAACGACCTCGTCGGTGGCACGCCGGTTTCCGTCACCTACTGCGACCTGGGGCGTTGCGTCAAGGTGTTCACGGACTCCGGCAGCAATCCCCTCGAATTGAAAGTCGGCGGGTATCAAGACGGGATGGTGCTGTACGTCGGCGACCGATCCTTCCGCCAGTCGACGGGCAAATCGACCAGCCCGGAAGACTCCGGCGAGATTCCACTCAGTCGGATGAAGTTCGAGCAGACGACATGGAAGAAGTGGCGCGAGGCGCACCCGGACACGGACGTGGTGACCACCCTCCGTTCGACCAAGCGCGGCGCGCCCGCCGACGACGCGGCGACGCAGGCGCCGGCCAAAGACACGCGACCCTAATTCCCCCCGTACTCGTCCTTCCACTCCTCGTACCAGGCCATCTGGATGGCCTCGAGGAGTTTTTCGTTCGACTCCTGTGGGTTCCCCTCGAAGCCCTCGAGGTCCAGGATCCACTTGTGCATGTCCGTGTACCGCACGGTTAGCGGGTCGAGCGTGTCGTACCGCTCGAAGAGGGCCTCGCCGATTTCGCGGGCGTCGGTCCAGGTCATGGCTCTCTCCCTTCCAGTCCCTTTCCAGACTTCAAGTCGTCCTCCGTTCGTCCGGACAAGGCCTGCTTGACCACGGCGTTCATGCGCAGCTCGGCCAGAGGCCGGGTGACGTGCCCGAGCTCCTCGATCGCCGCGACCAGGGCGTCCACGTCCGAGCCTGCCATCGCGGACTGGACGCGAGCCTTTGCCGCCTCGATTCGGGCCCGCTCGTCGGCGGACAAGAGGTACCCGGCCTCGGCGAGCGCCTTGTCGGTGTGGCCGAGGTCTGCTTCGGCCCGGTTCCGCTGGGTGATGAGCCGGCCGGCCTTGTAGTCGTCCAGCGCGTGTTCCACGCTCTCCAGGACGAGCGTGTCCACCTCGTCCGGCGTCAGCCCGTGCGCCGCCTGGACGGTCACGCCCGCTTCCTGGCCGCTCCGCTGCTCCCGCGCGGTCACCGTCAACATCCCGTTCTCGTTGACCAGGAATGTCACGTCCACCTGCGGCAGCCCCGCCGGCATCGGCGGGATGCCGGACAGCTTGAACGTTCCCAGGAGCTTGTTGTCCTTGGTCAGCTCCCGCTCGCCCTGGTAAATGTTGATCAGGATGGCCGTCTGCCCGTCGGCTGACGTGCTGTACCGGGTCGTCGCCCGGGCCGGGACGGTCGTGTTCCGGTGGATCACCTTGTCCACGGCCCCGCCGAGCGTCTCGATCCCGAGCGACAGGGGCACGACGTCGAGCAGGAGCATGTGTCGCCGGCCGCCCGTCAGGATGTCGGCCTGGAGGGCGGCGCCGAGGGCCACGACCTCGTCCGGGTTCAACTCCGTGTGCGGGGTGCGGCCGAAGAACTCGCCCACCTTCTGCCGCACATACGGGATGCGGGTCGAGCCGCCGACGAGGACCACCTCGTCGATCTGGTCCTTGCGCACCTCCGCGTCGCGCAGGGCCTTCCGCGACTTCTCCAGCGACCGGTCGATGAGGGGAGCGATCAGGGCCTCGAACTCGGCCCGAGTAAACGTGCGTCGATAGTTGTCGAGCACAAACGCGGCGGACTCGGCCGACGACAGGGCGATCTTCAACCGCTCGGCTTGGTCGCGGAGCGACTGCAGAAGTTGCGGGTCCTTCTCTCCCAGGTCAACGTCCATCTCCCCTGCGGCGACTTCCATCAGGGCCCGGTCGAAGTCGTCGCCGCCGAGGAACGTGTCCCCGTTCGTGCTGAGCACCTTGAACACGCCGTCGGAGATGCTCAGGATCGAGCAGTCGAACGTGCCCCCGCCCAGGTCGTACACGGCCACGGTCCCGCCCTCGCGGCGGTCGAGCCCGTAAGCCAGGGCGGCCGCGGTCGGCTCGTTGACGATCCGCAAGACGTCGAGCCCGGCGATCTTGCCGGCGTCCCGGGTCGCCTGCCGCTGGCTGTCGTCGAAGTACGCCGGGACAGTGATCACCGCCCGGGTCGGGTCGCCGGCCCGCTTGCGGACCTCGCGCAGGATCATCGCCGACAGCTCTTCCGGAGTGTGCTCGCGGTCCCCGATCCGGACGGTGAGCACCTTGCGCCCGCCCCCGGCGTCGCGCTCGGCGATCTGGTGGGGGATCAACTTCAGCTCTTGTTGCAGGTCGGCCAGGGTCCGGCCCATGAGCCGCTTGACGCTAAAGATGGTGTGCTCGGGGTCCGCCAGGGCCCGCTCGCGGGCCGCGGTGCCGACGAGCACCGTCCCGTCCGGGTGGAAGCTGATGACGCTCGGGACGAGGGCGTTACCGGTCTCGTCGCGGACGACGACCGGGCGGCCGTCCCGGACGTAGCCCGCGAGGCTGAAGGTGGTGCCGAGGTCGATGCCGACGACGGAAGGAGCCATACCGGTGACTTATAGACGGCGGGGCGGGGGAGGAAGGAGAAGAGTCGGTCCCGAAGTGCAGCGAGGTTACTCGTTGGGCGGGGCCCCGACCGGCTTGCCACCAAAGGCTGTGAATAGTGGGTTGGACCGGTCGTAGATCAGGAAGTGGGCCGGGTCGGCCGGGTTGGCGCTGACGTCGGCGTCAATCTCGGTGGACGGGATGAGCGCGGCGGCCGGGCTCGGGGCCGCGGGCCAGACTGCCTGCACTCCCCGCTTGCGAAAGTTTCCTTCCGGCCCGAACACCGCCTGGGCTTTCGCCGCGTCGCCGTCAATCTGGGCGACTACCGGAATCGCGGTGAAGAAGTTCTGGACCAACCCGATGCGGGTCTCCGGCCGGCACATCGGCTGGATGTCGTCCACCTTGATGGCCGCCCCGGTCAGGGTGTGAAATGTGTTCCCGATCATTTCGACGCGCCAGATCACCTCCGGGCGCGGCTTCTTGAACTGCACGCCATGTTGGGCCTTCCAGATCCGGCAGTTCCGGATCGCCAGCCCAGTGGCACTGCCGTCAAACGCGAACGCGGCCCCGGCGAACGGCCCCTCAACCGTGCAATCTTGAATCACCACCTCCTGGCTCCCCGGGACGCCGGCCTTCGGGTTCGACACCGGGGCGGAGGTGAGCAGGACGGCGTGCCGCGACTCCTTGCCCCCGGCGTTCGTGAACCGGCACTTGCGAACGGTGACCGGGCGACCCTTTGCCCCGTCGCAATCGTGCACGGCCAGCCCGGCAACGGCGGCGTCCGCGAATTCGATGTTCTCGAGGACGAGGCCCGCGCACATCCCGTGGACCCGCACGGCGTGCTCCGTCTTGTAGCCCGCATGAAACGTGATCCCGGCAATCCGGGCCCCCTCCGTGTTATAAAGCGAAAGGAGGGCCTGGGTGCCCTTGTTGGGTGGGGCCCGCCAGACCACGCGCTTCCCCTCGGCCGGGATCAACACAAGTCCCTTGGTCCCGGAGACGCTGGCCGACTCCTCCCAGACGTCGTCCTGGATGACGATCTGGTCGCCCGGGCGGAACTCCGCGAGCGCGTCTTTGAAAGTCGCGTAATGGTAGGGGCCTCCGCCCGGAGTCCGGGTCAGGACCAGGCGGCGGTTCTCACCCCCGTTAGAGCCCGTCGGCTTCTTCGTGTCACGAAAGCCGAACCAGTACGCCGCGAACGCGGCGCTAAACAGGAGCACGGCCGCCCCGATGATGGCCAGGGCGATCGGCAGGCGGTTTGACCCCCCGGGGGCCTTGCGCTTCACCCCCGACCGGGGGGCCGGTGGCTTGACCTCCTCGGTCTTCGGCTTGATCCGCCGGCTCGAATTGCCCTCGCGCCGGGTCCGCTCGGTGTCTGCCCGGGCGGCGTTGGCGGTGTCGGCGCTAATCGCCTCCCAGTTCGGCCCGGTTCCCGGGTTCGAATCCGGGATCGGTTCGACTACGGGAGTGGGCGGCGTCCGGCGCGTCTCGGCGTCGGCGATCGCGACCGGGGCCGGGGTCGCGGGGGTGCGCGGCCCATGCTCCGGCGGCGGGGTCCGGGGGGCCGCGACGGTGCTTCGCGGCGTGGATGAGATGCTGATCGGCCCGCTCGGCGGGGACAGGGCGGCCACCGACAGCTGGGGCATTTCTGCCTCGGGCGGCGGCGGGATCGGCGTCTGCGTGAACGGCAGAAGTGCCTCGGACAGCTGGGCAGGCGTCTGGTGCCGGTCCGCCGGCTTTTTCGCCATCATCTTGTCGAGGACCGCGGCCACCTCCTCCGGGACCTCCGGGCGGAGCTCGCGGATCGCCCGCGGGGCCCGATTCTGGTGCCACAGCAGCTTCTGAGCCACCGTCCCGTCCGCGAACGGCGCATTGCCGCTCAACAGGAAGTAGAAGGTGGCCCCGAGAGAGTAGATGTCGGCCCGGCCGTCCACCGCGTGGCTGTCGATCGCCTGTTCCGGGGCCAGGTAGTCCGCCGTCCCGAGGACGCTCTCGTCGTACTTCCTGGTCAGCAGGTCCTGGTCGTCGTTGAAGAACCGGGCCAGGCCCAGGTCGAGGATCTTGACCACCCCCTGCCGGTCCACCAGGATGTTGCCCGGCTTGATGTCGCGGTGGATGAGTCCGTTCGCGTGGGCGTGGTGCAGTCCGATGGCGGACCAGTACATGTAATGGCACGCCCGCGTGACGTCCATTGACCCGGTCTTGCGGACCATTTCCTGGAGGCTCGAGCCGTCTACGTACTCCATGACCAGGAAATGCAGGTTGTCGTCCTGGTCGATGTCGTAGGCCCGGACGATGTTCGGGTGGTCGAGGGCAGCGACGGCGCGGGCCTCGCGGTAGAACCGCTCCAAACTCGACGGATCAGTGGCCTTGGCCGTCGGCAGGACCTTAACCGCCACGCGCCGGCGCATGAGCTTGTGCTCACACAGGAACACCTGGCCCATGCCCCCCGACCCGAGCCGCTCGAGCACCTTGTATTTGCCGATGGTGAACCGCTTCCATCGCCCCTGCAGGAATTGTTCCGCCTGGAAGTAAGTGAGGAGCCCGTCGCGGACGAACAGGCCGGCGATGGCGTTCAGGTCGGCTGGGGTGGCGGGGTCGGCTATGAGCTTCTGGACGTACCCGGACAGCCGCGGCTCGTCGAGCACCGAGCTCTTGCGGACGAGGTCAACGAATTCATCGACCGTCGTGGGAGCAGGCATCGGCCCACCTACTGTCGGGACGTCGGGCGCCCGGCCGGACGGGACGGGAATGCCGGCCGGGAAACGCCAACAGGGCCGGGGCGGCAGGCAATAAGACTGGAGGCCGCCCGGCGGTGCGGTTGGGGCGTGGGGTCAGGCCCGGCCGAAACTCCAACTATGATATAGAGCATACTCATTTGACCGGGTCCGCCGCGCGGCATTTTCGCCAAAGTGTGGCGACCCGTTGAGGTCCCGTCAAGAGGCTAAGGTCATGATTACGTTTCGCGGCCGGCGCTTCGCGAAACGTAAAGCCTGACCCGTTTCCGATTGCCCCGCCAAACGGTCGAAGGATAATGACGAATAGACGGTATCCCGCCCGGGGACGCACTGATGGCACGCCCGAATTCCTCGCCACTCGAGACCCGCGTCCGCCAGGCCCGGCGGCGACTGCTTACCCAGTCGCTCCTCAACCGCATTGGCGTAGCGCTCGGGCTGGCCCTGGCCTCAGGGATCCTCTGGTTCCTGATTGAGCCGCTCGTCCTGCCGGGCGCCGCGCCGTCCCTGAAGTGGATCGTCCTCGGCTCGGCCACCGGACTCGGCGTATCCATCGCCCTCTGGATGACGCTTCGCGCCGTCCCCAGTTCCCTGTCGGCCGCGCTGGCCATCGACCAGCGGTTCGACTTGAAGGAGCGGGTGACGACTGCGGTCGGCCTGACTGCTCAAGACCAGTCGTCGCCGGCCGGCCAGGCGCTGCTTGCTGACACGAATGCTCGGCTCGAGCGGGTCGCGGTCGGGGGCAAGTTCCCGGTCCGGATCGGGTGGCGGGCCCTGTTCCTCCCGGCCCAGGGGGTGGCCATCGCGCTTTTGGCCCTGTACCCGCCGCCGGTCCTGACGATGATCGCGGGCGGCAGCACCAAGGGCGACGATGAGCAGGCCAAGCCCGACGAGACGGTCAGCGCCCACAAGCAAGCGCCGCCGCGGACATTTGTGAAGCCCCCGGCCGAGCGGCCGAACAAGTCGGAGGAGCTCAAGGCCCTCGAGGCGGAGCTTGAAAAGCTCTACGCCGAGCACAACAAGGAGGGCGGACTGGAAAAGGAGAAGCCCGACCAGGTGCTGCGCGAGCGCCAGGAGAAGATCGCCAAGGCCGAGGAGCAGCTCCGGAAGCGCGAGAAGGAGATGGCCGAGAAGTTTCAGCGCCTTCAAGAACAAATGGACAAGATGACGGAGCTCGAGCAGGGCGAGGCTAGAAACGAGGGCCCGGCCAAGGACTTCGAGGACGCCCTCGCCAAGGGCGACCTGAAGAAGGCTCAGGAGGAGGTCGATCGGCTGCAGAAGAAAGCGAAGGACAAAAAGCTCGACCAGAAGGAGCAGCAGCAGCTCAAGAAAGAGCTCCAGGACATGGAGAACCGGATCGACCGGTTGACGCGCGAGCAGGAGAAGAAGAAGGAGAAGCTCAAGGACCTGATCGACAAGGCCAAGAAGGAGAACCGCGACGCCGAGACCCTCGAGCGGGAGCTCAAAAACCTCGAGAAGGACCTGCAGACGACCAAGGAGATGCAAGAACTCGCCAAGGCCCTCAAGGGCGCGAAACAGGCCCTGGACATGAACGACTTCGACGGCCTGTCGGAGCAGCTCGGGGAGGTCGCCAAGCAACTCGGCGGCATCCAGGACGAACTCCAGGACCTGGAGGACATTGAGGAGCACCTGCAAAACCTCAAGGAGATGCGCAAGGAAGCGTGCGAGAAGTGCAAGGGCGAGGGCAAGGAGAAGTCGCCGCCCGGGCATAACGACGACGCGACCGGCTACGCCGAGGGGGCGACCGGGCGGCGGCCGGAGAACAAAGACGCCAAGACGAAGGCCGGCGACGAGCAGCGCATCCGCGGCTTCTTCGACCCGAAGGGCCGCAAGACCTACGGCGGGGCGACGGCCGGCCCGGCGTTCAAAAAGGCGACGAGCATGGAGATGGCCGGCGAGATTCGCCAGGCGGTCCAGGAGGCCCCGGAGGCGCCGGACCTGCAGCGCTTCCCGCGCGCGGCTCAGGACATGGTGAAGGAGTACTTCGAGAAGCTCGGCGGGCAGGCGCCGCCACCGAAGAAATAAGCCAATGACCAATGACCCACCAATGATCAAGGAATGACGAAGGCCGAAAGAGGTATGGCGAGCCGGCCCGGGCTTCCTCTTTCGTCATTCCTTGGTCATTGGTGGGTCATTAATCATTGGCCCCCGTCAATCCCTCCCAGTTTTCTCAAACCGTCTCCCTTCCGATCCCCCGCGACCGCTACAGCTCGCCGGACCGACACGACCCGTCGTCAGTCGCAACGGCGACATCAGAACGTCTCATTTAGCCTGCCCCGTCGGTTTGACGGGCCTTTTCAGACGACTTAGCCTGCACGGTAGAAGCGCTACCACTCGCGTCACCGTGCGGGCCAGCGCTCGTAGCGGAGCCCGCGGATTCCGGACGACTTTCCCATCCCGTCCCGGCCGCACTCCCGCACCAACTAGCACCGTGATCGACACCGGGAACAGGATTCCAAATGGCTCGCACCCGTCGCCGCGGCGCCCCCCGACTCGCCGTGGATCCGCTCGAAGCCCGCGAAGTCCCCGCCCTCGCCAACTTCGGGCAACTCGCCGTCGAGCATTCCGCCTACGACCCGTCGCACGTCCTCGTGAAGTGGCACGATGGTAACGCCCACACCAGCCCAATAACCCGCGAAGCCGTCGCACTGGGTAGCGGCGTCTTCCGCGTCGCTCTGAACCCGAACGTCCCGGTGACGCAGGCAGTGAGATTCTTCCGGGGTCGGCCCGGCGTGACGTTTGTCCAGCCGGACTACCGCGTCTCCGTCGCCCGCACCGCGAACGACCCGGGCCTCGACAACCTCTGGGGGTTCAACAACACCGGCGCCAACGGCGGCGTCGCCGACGCCGACATCGACGCCCCGGAGGCCTGGAACACCAGCACCGGCACCGGCGACACCGTCGTCGCCGTGATTGACACCGGCATCGACTACAACCACCCGGACCTGGCCGCGAACATCTGGACCAACCCGGGCGAGATCCCGGGCAATGGCATCGACGACGACGGCAACGGCTACCGCGACGACGTCCACGGGTACGACTTCGCCAACAATGACGCGAACCCGATGGACGACAACGGCCACGGCACCCACGTCGCCGGGACGATCGGGGCCGTCGGCAACAACGGGATCGGCATCGCCGGGATCGACTGGCACGCAAAGCTCATGGCCCTCAAGTTCCTCGACGCCGCGGGCAGCGGGTACATGAGCGACGCCGTCCGCGCCCTGAACTACGCGGTCGCTAGCGGGGCCAAGGTCGTCAACAACAGTTACGGCGGCGGCGGGTACGACCCGGCCATGGCCGCGGCGATCAACAACGCCCGGGCCCACGGGGTCATCGTTGTCGCCGCCGCCGGCAACGACGGGACGAACAACGACACCAGCCCGCTCTACCCGGCCAACTACGCCGGGGACAACGTCGTAACCGTCGCGGCGACCGACCGCACCGACCACCTGGCGAGCTTCTCCAACTTCGGCCGCGCGACGGTGGACATCGCCGCTCCGGGCGTTGGCATCTACAGCACGCTGCCGAACGGGAAGTACGGGACGTATAGCGGCACGTCGATGGCCACCCCGCACGTGACCGGGGCCCTGGCTCTCGTGTGGGACGCGCATCCGAACTGGAGTTACCGACAAGTGATCGACGCGGTCTTGAACGGCGCAGACCGGCTCACGTCGTTGACCGGCATGGTCGCGACCGGCGGGCGGCTGAACCTCCAGAACGCGATCGCGGCCGACCCCGGCTCGCTCC
>DATFWZ010000515.1:0-4095 GCA_035258765.1 Gemmataceae bacterium | reverse complement strand
CCCGGTCTACATCGACCGCCAGTGCGGCTCGCGCAAGTGGGACGTGGACGGGCATGAGCTCGTCGATTACTGGTCCGGGCACGGGGCCATGCTCCTGGGCCACTCGCACCCGGACGTCGTCGTGGCCGTGCAGGCCCAGGTGGCGAAGTCCACGCACGCGGGCGGGTGCCACGACCTGGAAATCGAGTGGGGGGAGTGGGTGCTGCGGCTGATCCCGTCGGCCGACCGGGTGCGATTTACGGGGTCCGGGACGGAGGCGACGCTCATGGCCCTGCGGCTGGCCCGGATGTTCACCGGCCGGCCGAAGTTCCTGAAATTCGCGGGCCACTTCCACGGCTGGCACGACGCGGTGTCGGTCGGGTCCGACCCGCCGTATGACAACCTGGCGGTTCCCGGCGTTCCCGAGGGGGTCGCCGCGAACACCGTCGTCATCCCGCCGAACGACCTCGACCTGCTCGAACGGACTCTGAAATCGGATGCGCAGATCGGCGCGGTGATTCTTGAGCCGACCGGCGGGCACTGGGGGGCGGTGCCGATCCGCGGGCCGTTCCTGAAGGCCGTCCGCGAGCTGACGACGAAGTATGGCCAACTGTTGATCTTCGACGAGGTCATCACGGGGTTCCGCGTGGCCCCCGGGGGTGCGCAGGAGCGATACGGCGTGAAGCCGGACCTGACGACGCTCGCGAAGATCCTGGCCGGCGGCCTCCCGGGCGGGGCCCTGGCGGGTCGGGCCGACGTCCTGGCCGCGATCGAGTTCCGCCCGGGCAAGCCGAAGATGCGGCACCCGGGGACGTATAACGCCAACCCGCTCTCCGCGGCCGCGGGGGTCGCGGCGCTGAAGCTGGTCGCGACCGGCGAGCCGTGCCGCAAGGCGAACGAGGCCGGGCGGGTGTTGCGGAACCGGCTGAACAAGCTGTTCGCCCATCGCGGCTGGCCGTGGCTGGCGTACATCGACTTCTCGATGTTCAAATTGATCCCGAACTACCAGGGTCCGCGACCGCCCGAGGCGAAGGGCGACGACGACGGCCCGATCCCGTACGGCGGCGACCTGAACAAGCTCGACGGCCCCCCCGCGAACCCAAAGCTGCGACACGCGTTCCGGCAGGCCATGCTCCTGAACGGCGTGGACATCCCGGGCCTGGGCGGCTGGCTGACCGCGGCGCACACGGAGGCGGATATCGAGCGGACGGTGCAAGCGGTATCGGCAAGTGTGGAGGCGCTGGGGGGGGAAGGGATGGTGTGAGGTCGTAGAGCACGCGTCTCGCGTGCTCAAAGCGATGAGCACGCGAGACGCGTGCTCTACGGTGGGGCGGTTGCCATGTCCACGTCCGCGTACGTCGATCTGATGTTCGGCTGGGGACATGCCCGATTGGGGGACGCTCAAAAGGCACGCAACCTCGTCTCGACCGCAGCCGTACAGCTCACGCCTGTGCGCGACCGCAATCACGACTGGCTGTTACGCGCCTTTAGCTACCGCGTCGAGCAAGCAATCCAGGGCGCGCGCCATGATGGCTCATGGCCGCCCGATCTTATCGCCGCGCTGGCCGACGCTCAGGGTGCCTTTCCGACAGGGGCGTCTATGTTGCGATTCGCCGCGGACCGGCTTCGGGCTTCCTCTCGAATCCTCGAACCAGTTGATCGAGTTGACCCGTATGCGCCGGGGAAGAAGGATAATGCTGGGCCCACGTGGTTTTGGCGAACCAGCAAGACCGGACCTCCCGACGAGTGGCTGCAGGCAACATTCGACGACCTCGTACAGCTTGCCGATCACGCGAGCCCCGGCGCGGGCGTGGGCTCGCTCGTGCACCCACATGGGACGGGTCGGTTCATCGCGGCACTTGAAGCGGCCCAACGGGGCGGCCAAACGGAATTAGTCGCCGCTCGCCTTCGGGACCTGCGATCACTGGTCGCGGGGACAGTCCCGTCGGCCGGTCGAACACTTTACCTCCTCCTCACTTTGTCCAAGGCTCTGATCCAACTCCAGATGCGGTCGGAGGCCGTGACCGTCGCGGACGAACATCATGCGGCCGAGCTCACCGCATACCGCAAATCAATGGACCCGGAACGCTTGGTTGTTTGTCTCGCACTCGCGGCGCTGGATCTCTGGCTCGGACGGGGTCAACACGCAACTCCAGTGTTGGAACTAGCCTGTGAGCATATCCCCCAGGTAGAGTCTCCGGTTTTTCGCACCCGCGTCGCCTCCGACTACCTGGAAGCTATTGCTCGGGGGCGTTGGCCAGAAGTGCTTGAGTACATCTGGTCAATGATGTCGGTTCTTCCCCGTGTACCGAACAACCTCATGACCTCCACCCACTTCTCCCGCCTCCACCTCGAAATCGCCGATCGCGTCGTCCTCGCCATCACCACGCCCAACTTCGGCCCCCCGGCGGACGTCCGTCGCTCCATGACCGAGGCCGAATTCGCCGGGCGACGCGAGGCGCTGTCCGAGGTGCGGGCTAGACTGGTGGAGTGGGGCCAAAAGGATTGGGACGGCCCCGCCCCCAAGTCCACGTGAGCCCGTCCGGGCATGCCGCCGCTCGATTCGTCCGAAATGTCGCTGGAGCCGGCGCCCTACGACCCGGGCCGGCTCGGGGTCGTCCTATTCGACCTGCCGGGCGAGCGGTTTGTGGACGTCGCGGCCGACCTGCGGCGGTTGACGAGAAAGCCGGTGCAGTTCCGCTGGCTGCCGACTGCGGACGCCGAGGCCGGGCGGGTGCTGGTTCGCGTCGAGTCGCCGCCGCCGCTGGTGGTGTGGCGAGTCATGGATGAGGTGGAGCCCGACGCGCCAAGCGAGGGCGACGCGTCGTTGCCGAATCCGTCTCTGGAATCTCCCACCAAGTCGCCGCACGGTTCGCCGTCGCCCTCGCTTCGCGCGTCGGGCTCCGGCTCACGCCGCCAATTTGCTTACGTCGAGCAAACCCCCGGGGTCTGGGTCCAGCTCGGCTATCGCCACCGGCCCTCCGACCAGCTCCGGCCGCCCGCGGATCGCATTCTTCTGATTCGCGCTCCGTCCGAGGTTGAGTCTCTCCGGGCCCCCGCGTTCACCGAAGAAATCGAAACGCTGCCTCTCCCGCCCATGCCCGCCGCTCACGCGGCCGGACCCACGTTGCCGCAGATTGAGACGCGGCTTCGCCTCGCCCGCGGCGACGACCGCGAGCCCGCCCGGCTCTGGGTGCTGCGCCACGACGCCCTCGCGCTCCTCGCCGGCTACTGCCGGGCCACCCATGAGCAACTCCTGGCCCGGTTCGCGGTCGCGGTGTCCGCGTCCGCCGGGGTGCCGTGCGTCGTCCTCCGGGCCCAGAGCGCCAAGGGGCCGCCGCCCGTCTTCGTCGGGCCCGCGGTCGCCTACGCGCCGCTCCTCAAGCTCCCCAACCTGTTCCTCCCGGCCGGGACTCGCCTCGCCCCACCGCTCCGACGCGACGCGATCCGCAAGGCGCTCCTCTTGCCGTCCGACCGCGTCGTCTGGCTGCACCCGACCGGCGACGGGGCATTCGTCCCCGAGTCGCTGCCGGAGTCCGCCTTCCGCCCGCTGCCGGAGTGGGTCGAATACCGCGTCGAGCCGGCGCGCCTGGCAAAGGCATGGGCCCAGTCGTTCCGCTGGGAATTCGAGCCGTTCGTCGAGAAGCCGGAGCCGAAGCCGGTCGCGGTCGTTGAGCCGGTCGCCCGGCCGATGCCGCGACCCGCGCCCCTACCGCCGCCACGACGCGGGGCGCTCGCCCGGACGTTCGGGTGGTTGAAGAAGACGCTCCGGCCGCCGCGGGGGTTGACGCTACCGCCCCCGCCACCCGCCGAGCCCGTGGAGCCGTCGATCCCCGTCGAGGAGGCGGTGCGGACGGCCCTCAACCAGGGCGACCGGTTGCACCTGGCCCGGCCGGAGACTGTCAACAGCGCGCTGGAGCGGTGCCACACGCTCGAGAGCCGGTTCCTCAAGGATTTGCCGACCATCACCGCCGACCGGCAGCCGGAGTTGTGGGCCGAGCTGGCCGCCGCGTACGACGCGGCCGGCAACCATCCGGACGCGGCCGTCTGCTGGCTCAATGCCCTCTGGGGCCAGTCGAAGCCGTCGCCGCTGTGGGCCTGGGGTTGGCTGCGGGC
>DATFWZ010000514.1:0-8229 GCA_035258765.1 Gemmataceae bacterium | reverse complement strand
TCGTCAAGCCCGCCGATATGCCCGGCCTCGGCTACCTCCCCGAATCCACGTCGGCAATTCTCGCGGTTCAGCTGCCGGTATTGCTGGACCAGTTGGACCCGGCCAGGACAGACGACCCGGCAAAAGCCCTCGAACGACTCGGGCTACCCGAGCACGGAATCGAGCTGTTGGAGAGTGCGAGCGGGGTCGGACTCAAAGAGGTAGACCAGCTCATCGTCGGGGTCGGCTTGAAGAACCGGACGTTCCCTCCCCAATTCATTGTCGTCGCTTATACACGGCGGCCATATGACTTGAAAACACTCGTCCGCCGGACAAAGGCCCGCGAGATGAAGAGGGACGGGCGGACAGTTTACGTCGTCAAGACCTCGTTGGTCCCGGAAGTGTATTGGTGGGCCCCAAACAATCGCGTCCTCGTCGCGACCATCTCGTTGGGGGACTTTGCGGGCGTACCCAGCGAACCGCGGGCCGGTATCGAGGGGCTCCGACCCGAGGTCGCGTCGCTGATCCGGCATGCTGTCGCCGAGGACGCCTGCGCCTGGGTCGCCGCGTCGGACGACGAGTGGGACAAACACCTGCGGCTTTACACGTTGATACCCATCTTGCCCTTAGTCGCCGGCCGCACCGACCTGATCGAACCGGCCGGGCGGCTTCGGTCGGTCACGTTGTCGATCCCGCATGGGCCGGAGCGGCTGGTGGACGTGCGGATCGGCCTCAAGTCGGACGCGGCGGCCGCGGAACTCGAGGCGAGCCTGACAGACCGGTTCCACGGAGAACCGGTCGACGTGTCGCGCGCCGCCGAGACGGTCCGGATTCAGACGCCGTTCCACCCGGCCGGCCTCGGCAGTGTGATCGGTCGGCTCGTGCCCGCGAAATGACCCGGGCCGCGCGCGGCGCGTCGCCTTAACCCTTGAGCATCTCGTCGTGGCGCATGCCGCTGGGCGGGACATCCGCTTTGCGGCAGTTGGCCAGGGCGGTCTTGGCCCCGGCGTGCTGCTCGGCGTCGTTGTCCTCCCACTCGATCGACACCGCGCCGTCGAACCCGACGCGGTTCAGCTCGATGAAGATGTCTTCGAGCGAGTTGGCGTCCCGGGCCGTCCCGGCGGTGACAAAGTTCCAGCCGTTCGCCCAGTGGCCCATCGGCCGGTGGCCGCCGAGGCGGCCGGCTCGGCAATGTTCGCGAGCGACCCAGACGCCCTTGACGTGCGCACAGTGAATGAACTCCGGGAACTCGCGGATGAACTGTACCACTGACACGTTCTGCCACTCCATGTGCGAGCCGTCGAGGTTGAAACCGACGACTCCCTCGTATCCCTTCTTGCACATGTAGTTGATGTAATCTGATGCGGACTCGAGATCCCCCATCGCCCGCTCGCTCGGGTGGCACTCGAGGTCGAACGTCACCCCGTGCTGCTTGCACAGGTCGAAGACCGGCCCGAAGCGCTCGACGAGGAGTTCCAGGCTGACGTCGCGGGCGTCCGGGATCGCGTGGCCGTCCATCGAAGTCGGCAACGGCGGGAACAGGAACCAGTGACTCCAGCAATGGGCGGGCGAGCCGACGAACCCGGGCAGGGCCACCTTGCGGTTTTGCAGCTTGCTCAGGTGCCCGGCGAAGCGGACACACGCGAGCAGGTCCTTCTGCGACTGGTCGTGGATCAGCTTGCCGACGTTGTCGGGGACGTAGTAGGGGTTGGTTCGGGGAGGCTTGTTCCCGGCGTCGCGCCACGCTTTGTAGGCCTTGCGGGCCTCGGTGTTCGGGCCCTGAAAGCTGAGTGACTTTGCCGACGGCTCGTCGCCAAGGCACTGGCCCTGCAGGTGCGTCGCGACGGTGAAGATCTCGAGGCCGTGCTTCTTGGCCAGGTCCACGCGTTGCTTCGCGTAAGCGGCCGCGGAGGAGTCGGAGTCGCACTGGCGCAGGTCGAGCTCCCAGGATGCCTCCTCCCAGCCGTCGAACCCGGTGTCCTGGACGAACTTCAGCCACTGCGCCTCCGGGACGTTGCCGAACTGCCCGCGGACGAGGCCAATCTGGTGGTACGACGCTTTGCCGAACCGATGCGTGGATGTCTGCTTGAAGCCCATCGGAGAGGTCCTTGTGCGGGTGACGGGTTGTGATTGGGGTGAGTGTAAGCGTGCCCCCGGGGGGCGAGCAAGCGCCAAGCGGGCGGCCGCGTCAAATGTCCAGCCGGCCCCGCAACCACCCGCCCTTGAGTCCGCACATGGTCATCAGCATTTGCCGCCGGATCCAGGGCAACCGCGGCATGAGCGGCAGGCTAATATCGCGCCAGGCGCCTTTGAGCCACCCGTCGCCCTGGAAGAAGGGCGAGAGCAGGAACGTGAGCGAGTTGTAGTAACGGATGTGGGCGGCGCGACGGTGTGCGTAGGCGCGAAACGCGGAAGCGGGATCGGGAAAGTGATCCAGGCAGTCGGCGAGGACCCACGCGTCGAGCAGGGCGAGACTGCCGCCCTGGCCGAGGTGCGGGCTGGTGGCGTGGGCCGCGTCGCCGATTACGATCACGCGCCCCGCGTGCCATCGCGGCATCCAGACGTGGCGGTACGTGGTGAAAACGAGCTGTCCGAAGTCGGTCAGCGGATCGAGCAGCTCGCCGGACTCGGGACAGAAGGCGGATAGCTCTTTCTTGAACGCCGCCATGCCCCCGGCCCGAAGCGAATCTAATTCTCGGCACGGGACGCCCCAGTACAGGCTGCAGCGGCCCCCACCGATGGGGAGTATCCCGAGCAGATACCGGGTGCCACGACAGACCTGGTACAGCTTGTCGCGAATCGCGGTACACGGGCCGGTAATCCACAAGGCGCCGTGATCGTATGGGAGGACCCGGTGCGGCAAGTGCGCGAGTGAGCGCATCGCGGACCGCGACCCGTCCGCGGCGACGACGACGTCGAACGGCCCGTGCTCAGAGCCATCGCCATCGGTCAGACAAGTTCCGTCCTTGTGAGCCGCCAGACCGGTGACCTCGCGACCGAGGCGGACTTCGACCTTCTCGGCGTGAACGGCTTGCGCCAAGGCAGTAAAGAGCGCGCCGCGATGAACGCCGTACGCGCAGAGCCCCGCGTCGAACTCCCGGTACCGTAACCGAACCAACGTCCCGGCGTCCTTGCGGACGGCGTGCAACTCCTCAATCGCGGCCCCTCCAACGAGGATCGCGTCGAGCAGCCCCATTTGGCGGAGGACTGCCTGCCCGGCCGGTTGGAGAAGGAGCCCGGCCCCGACCGGGCCGACGTGCTTCGCGCGCTCGAGCAGGGTGACCGCGTGGCCCGACCGGGCCAGGAACACGGCCGTGGCCGCGCCGGCGATCCCGAAGCCGACCACGGCCACGCGGTAGCGACGCGCGCTCATCGGCGAGCGGTGTCGAGAAGTCGGACGTACTCACGCATCCAGGCCGGGTTGTCGTGCCAGGTGCGGGCGGTGACCAGGTTGCCGCTGACGACGACTTCGCGATCGACGTATTTGCCGCCAAACGACTCGACGTCGAGCCTGCATTTGGCGACTGTCGTCGCCTCGCGGCCCTTCAACACCCCCGCCGCGGCCAGGATCTCGATCCCGTGACACACGGACGCGACCGGCTTGTCCCACTCAAAGAACTGGCGGGTCAATCGCAACAGGTCGGCGTCGTAGCGCAGGTACTCCGGGGCCCGGCCACCGCTGAGGACCATCCCCGAGTACTCCATGACCGACACCTCCGCGAAGGCCACGTCGGCCGCGAGTTTGTATCCCGGCGACTCGACGGTGATGTCCCAGTCCGGATGCCGGTCGTGTTGCACGAGGTGGTAGACGCGCTTCGCCGGCGCGCCGACGTGAACAGAATACCCTGCGTCGCGAAGTCGAAAGAGTGGGTAGAAGGTGTCGAGGACTTCGGCGGCGTCCCCGATGACGAGCAACACGTTCCCCTTGCTCATGGCGGCTCCGGAGGCATAGGGTGAGTGGGAGTGGGGAGATTGTATCCGTGGCAGAACCGGACGTGACCGTCGAGCTATTTGGGCTGGCCCGGCATCGCGCGGGGCGCGCCGCGGTCGAAGTGAGGGGCCGGACAATTGCCGACGTGCTGCGGGCGGTCGTGGATGAATGTCCCCGTCTCGTCGAATTAGTCGCTGCCGACGGATCGGTTTCGGGTCAATTCCTCGTGTCCGTAGACGGCGAGCGCTTCGTCCGCGACACGACCGAAGTCATCCGACGCGGATCGCGGCTCCTGATCCTCGGGGCCGATGCGGGGGGCTGATCGTGTTCGGGTACCACGGCCGCTATCTGCGCATTGACGTCGCCCGCGGCGGCGCAGAATACGTACCGCTCGCGGAGGACGTCTGTCGGCACTTCATCGGCGGCGTCGGGCTCGGGACGTGGATTCTGATGCGGGAGGCCCCGACGGCTGTCGATCCGCTCGCGCCCGACGCTCCGCTTGTTTTCTGTTTCAGTCCGCTCGTCGGCACCCCGTTAACAACGTCTGCCAAGTTCGCTGTCGTCGCCAAGTCGCCGCTCACCAACCGGCTCAATGACGCGCTGTCGTCGTCGCACTTTGCACTCGCGGGAAAACGAACCGGCGCGGACGCACTCGTCCTGGTTGGCCGTTCTCAGCAGCCGAGCCGGCTCGTCATTGATGACGGGGCCGTCCGCATCGAACCGGCCGGCGACCTCTGGGGACTCCCGACCGACGAGGCGTCCGCCCGATTGAAGGAACTGCTCGGGCCGGAATTTCAGACGGCGGTCATCGGCCCGGCGGGCGAGCAGCTCGTGAAGTTCGCGACGATTAGCCACGACAGCCGGCACGCGGGTCGCGGCGGCCTCGGGGCGGTTCTGGGCTCGAAAAATATCAAAGCAGTCGCGGTACGCGGGTCGCTGCGTGTCGAGGTCGCGGACCCGGGTGGTGTCGTCGCAGCAGCGAAGGAGTTGTCCGTCAGGTCATTCGGCCCGGCGACAGCCAAGTATCGAGAGCTCGGCACGGTTGCAAACTTGCTCACGTTCAACCGGCTTAACGCGCTCCCGACCCGGAACTTCCAGGCCGGCACATTCGCCGGAGCGGACGAGATTTCCGGCGAGTCGCTCAACGCCGGTCGCCGCGTGGCCCGGAACTCGTGCGCCGCGTGCACCATCGGCTGCGAACACATCTACGCCCCGACGGACGGGCCCGGTGTGCGGCTTGAATACGAGAGCCTCTTCGCACTCGGCCCTTTGTGCGGGATTTCGGACCGCGACGCAATCCTGGCTGCCGCCCGGATGTGCGATCGGTTTGGGATGGACACGATCTCGGCCGGCGCTACCGTGGCGTTCGCGATGGAGTGCGCCGAGCGCGGATTGATCAACGCCCCCGATCTGCGTTTCGGCAATGCGTCCGCCCTTCTCGAAGCGTTGGAGCAGATCGCGAGCCGCCGTGGGATCGGCAACCTCCTCGCGGAGGGGACACGCGCGGCCGCGGTGCGATTGGGCGGGGAGGCGCCGGATTTTGCCCCGCACGTCAAGGGACTGGAAATCCCCGGGTACGAGCCGCGGGCCTTGCAGACGATGGCACTCGGGTTCGCCGTCGGCTCCCGCGGGGCTGATCACAACCGCTCGGGGGCCTACGAGGCCGATTTCTCCGAACGGGCTGACCGGCTTCACGGGTCGGCGGACTCTGCCCGACTCGCCGTTGAGACCGAGGACCGCGCAGCCCTGATCGACTCGCTCATCCTCTGCAAGTTCCTCCGCGGGGTGTTCGCGAGTCTATTTGACGAGTCGGCGGACTTACTCGGCCGCGTCACAGGTTGGGACGTCACGGGTGACGAGTTACGAGAAACTTCCCGGCGCATTGTCACCTTGAAAAAGCTGTTCAACATTCGCGAAGGCTGGACGCCTGCCGAGGACACGTTACCGAAACGAATGCTCTCGGAGGGCCTGCCGTCCGCGGCCGGGCCGGGCGCCAGCTTGCCCGCGAAGCGCCTGCGGGAGATGGTTGCCGCGTATTATCGCGAGCGGGGTTGGGACGAGCGGGGCGACGTCCCAGCGCGGCAAATCGACGAGCTCGGCCTTTCGGAATGGCGGACCGCGGAAGCCTTGGGCTAAACTGGGCCTCACACCTTCTGGACCACAACCATGGCTCGCACCCGTTGGCTGGGGCTGGGGCTCCTCGTCGTCGCGATCGCCGGCCGGTCGCTGGCCATTGACCCGACTGCAGCGAAGGCCCCGGCGGCCAAGGCCGTCCCCCACAAGACCGAGCTTCACGGCGACACCCGCGTCGATAACTACTTCTGGCTCCGGGACAAGAAGAGCCCGGATGTTGTTGCGTATCTCGAGGCCGAAAACGCCTACACCGCGGCGGTCATGAAGCCGACCGAGCCGCTCCAGGAGAAGCTGTACAAGGAGATGCTCGGCCGGATCAAGCAGACGGACCTGACCGTGCCGTACCGCGATCGCGGATACTGGTACTACACGCGGACTGAGGAGGGCAAGCAGTATCCGATTGCCTGCCGGAAAAAGGGGGACATGGATTCCCCGGAGGAAGTCACGCTCGATCTGAACGAGATGGCCAAGGGCGAGAAATTCTTCCGGTTGGATGAGGTCGAGGTCAGCGACGACGGCAACTTGCTCGCGTACCTGACCGACACCACGGGTTTCCGCGAGTACTACCTGTCCGTCAAGGACCTGCGGACGGGGAAGGTGCTCGAATCCCGGTTCGTGAAGGCGGTCCGGGCGGATTGGGCGGCGGACAACAAGACCTTGTTCTACCTCACGGAGGACGACGCCAAGCGGTCGCACAAGCTCTGGCGACACACGCTCGGCAAGCCCCGCGACGCGGACGCCCTGATCTACGAAGAGAACGACG
Organism: Gemmataceae bacterium; assembly: GCA_035258765.1. Taxonomy (GTDB): domain Bacteria; phylum Planctomycetota; class Planctomycetia; order Gemmatales; family Gemmataceae; genus SIAJ01. The sequence continues at coordinate 1,423 of DATFWZ010000514.1, read as the reverse complement.
AGCTCTTCAGCCTCGACGTCCAACGGTCGCGCGACCGCAAGTACCTATTCCACACCTCACACAGCTCGACGTCGACCGAGCAATGGTACCTGCCGGCCGACGACCCCATGGCGGAGTGGAAGGTGATCCTGCCGCGCGAGGCGCGGCACGAGTATACCGCGGATCACCGCGACGGCCTCTTCTACATCCAAACCAATCGCGGCGGAGCAACCAACTTCAAGATCGTCGTCTGCCCAGTGGGGAGTCCACATCCGGCCAACTGGAGGGACTTCGTCCCGTACGACCCGAAGGTGATGATCGGCGAGCTGACCATGTTCCGGGATTACGCGGTCGTGTCCGAGCGGGAAGGCGGACTGCCGCAACTCCGGGTGATCGACCTCGTCACCGGCGTCCAGCATCGCATTGACATGCCGGAGCCGGTCTACGACGTGTCGCCATCAATGAACGCGGAGTTCGACACGACTCGCTTCCGGTTCGTTTACTCGTCCCTCGTCACGCCCGCGTCGGACTTCGAGTACGGCCTCGACACTCGCGACCGCAGGCTGCTGAAGCGGACCCCCGTCCTGGGCGGCTACGAGCCCTCGCAATACCAATCCGAGCGCGTCCACGCGACGGCCCCGGACGGGGCCCGCGTGCCGATCTCGCTCGTGTACAAGAAGGGGGTCAAGAAGGACGGGACGGCCCCGCTGCTCCTGTACGGATACGGGTCGTACGGCTCGACGCTGGGGACCAGTTTTGACGCGAACCTACTCAGCCTGCTTGATCGCGGTGTCATTTACGCCCAGGCTCACATCCGCGGCGGCAGCGACCTCGGCCGCGACTGGTACGAGTCGGGCAAGATGCTCTCGAAGAAGAACACGTTCACCGACTTCATCGCCTGCGCCGATCACCTGGTGAAGGAGAAATACTGCTCGCGCGACCGGCTCGCGATCCAGGGGGCCAGCGCCGGTGGTCTGCTGATCGGGTCGGTCGTCAACATGCGTCCGGACCTGTGCAAGACGGCCGTCTTGCAAATGCCATTCGTGGACGTGATCAACACCATGCTCGATGAGTCGCTACCGCTGACGGTCCAGGAGTTCCTCGAGTGGGGGAACCCGAAGAACCGGAATGAGTACGAGTACATGAAGACTTACTGCCCCTACACGAACCTGACCAAGGCCGCGTACCCGTCCATCCTGGTGACGACCTCCTTCAATGACAGCCAGGTGATGTACTGGGAGCCGACCAAGTACGTGGCCAAGCTGCGGACGCTGAAGACGGACCGGAACCCGCTCCTGTTCAAGTGTAACATGGCCGGTGGCCACGACGGGCTCTCGGGGCGGTACGACGCGCTCAAGGACCAGGCGTTTGTCACGGCGTTCGTGCTGGATCAGCTCGGGGTGGCGAAATGACGCGGACCGGAGGCATCGTGCTTTGCGGCGGG
>DATFWZ010000513.1:0-2550 GCA_035258765.1 Gemmataceae bacterium | reverse complement strand
CCAGGTCCACGCCGAGTACCCAAAGGGTGTTTTCGTCGGTCGGATCGACGCGAACCACCGAGAAGTAGAACGGCCGCGGGTTGATGCTGTTGAGCCGTGTCCAGGTCTCGCCGCCGTCGGTCGTCTTGAACAGCCCGCCGGTGTTGACGCCGTCCGGCCCCTGTTGGCTTTGGACGTTCTCCCGCTGGCCGCCGAGGAGCGGGTGCCCGTACGGCCGGCTCGGGCCCGCCCCCGCGATTTCGTTCAACGTCAGCTCGACCGTCTTCTTTTCCTCGCCCCGGGTGTAGGCCAGCTTCAGCTTGTCGCCGAGCTTCTTGTTGGCGAGCACCTGGAAGACGTCGCCCCGCGTCTTCGCCGGGTTGTCGTCCACCGCGGTAATCACGTCGCCGGGCTTGAGCCCGCCCTTTTCGGCCGGGCTGTTCTCCTGGACGTCCGCGATCAGAATCCCGCCCTCCGCTTCCTCCGGGGTGATGCCGACGGTTGGCCGCTCGTCCGGGCGGAACCCGAAGGTCACTTCGATTTCCTTCGTCTCCTTGCCGCGAACGACGGTGAACTTCGCCTTGTCGTTCGGCTTCCGCTTGCGGAACTCGTCGATCAGCCCCTCATAGTTCTTGACCTCCGCCCCGTCCACGGACCGAATCACGTCCCCCTCCTTGAGCCCGGCCTTGCCGGAGGGGGCGTTTTCCGTGACGGACGTCAGTTTCGCGCCGCCGTTGGTCGCGTCCTCGCCCTGGATGCCGAGGTAAACCGTCGCGGGCGGCTTGCCCATGCCTACCTTCTCGGTGTCCACGATCGCGAACGCCGTCTGCGGATTCTTCCGCGACCAGTCGAAGCCGATCCGCCCGAGCTTCCCGGCCGGCAGGCCCTTGGTCAGCTTGGTGAACGTCTTGCCGCCGTCGGTGGTCTTGTAGATTGCCCCGCCGGACGCGTGCACCTTGCTCGGGGCGTACTCGTCGGTCCCGCCCTGGACCTTCGACTTGGCCTCCCCGCGGAAGCTGTCGAACTCGTCCCGCTGTCGCTCCCAGGTCGCGACGAGGAGCGTCTCCGGATTGGCCGGGTTCATGGCGATGTCGATGACACCCGTCTTGTCGTCGAGCCCGGAGAGGACGCTCTTCCACGTCTTGCCCCCGTCCTCCGTCTTGTACAGCCCGCGGTCCCCGCCCGGGCCGTACAGCCGGCCGAGCGCCCCGACGTAAACCACGTCCGGGTTCTTCGGGTGAACGACGATGGACCCGACCTGGTAGGACGACTTCAGCCCCATGTTTTGCCACTTCTTGCCGCTGTCGGTGGACTTGTAGACGCCGTCGCCAAACGACACCGAGTTCCGCGGGTTGGCCTCGCCGGTGCCCACCCAGACGATGTCCTTGTTCGACGGCGCGACCGCGACGGCACCGATGGAGACGGTCGCCTCGCGATCGAACTGGTGTTCGAACGTCACGCCGTTGTTAGTGGTCTTGAGCAGACCGCCGGACGCGGTCGCGATCCAGTAGGTGGTTGGGTCGGCGTCGTAGACGGCGATCGAGGTGATCCGCCCGCCCATCGTCGCCGGGCCGATGCACCGCCACTGGAACTTGTTCACCCACCCGACCGGCAACACCTCCTCGCTCGCCGACAGGACCTTCAGCGACCCTCCGTCCTTGAGGGACTTGAGCTGCTTCTGAAGGTCGATGAGTTGCTTCTCGAGGTCGGCGATCTGCTTGTCGCGATCCGGGGCCGCGGCCGAGTCGCCGCGACCCGGTGCCGCGGCCAGGACGGTGAGGGCGAGGGCCAGGAACGTCGTTGACACGACGCGCCCGAGCGGCATGGTGGCAGTCATGGCGTTGCAAACCGGGAAGGAGGAGCGGGTTGCGGAGCTGCGGCCGGGCGAGCGGCGGCCGTACGGTTAACCTAGATTACCAGGATTAACGCCCGATGAAAGGGAGTTTTCGACGGCGGACGAGCACACAAGCGATTCGGGCGCCCCCTTTTGTCGCACGGGCTGAAACCGCGCTCTAAACTTCGGCATCGCCCCTCTGCCCTCCTGCCCCGCCTGCTCCCCATGCTATTTGCCCAGTTTCAACCCAAGAACGACGCCGAGGCGCTCGCATTCGGAGCAACTACGGTCGTCCTCACGGTCATCTCGGCCGCGATTTGCGGTTCCATACCGGTGGTCACGGGCCTCGTCATGCGCCGGGCCCAAATCGGCCTCGTCGGCGGCATAATCTCCGCGGTCCTCGGTGCGGTGGGCTGTTGTTGGGGGCTCCCGATAGCGGCCATTTTCGCAATCGTAATCGCGTGCATGGGCAAGGGGGACCCCCCGCGCTCGTCGGACCCGCCCTGGGCGGACTCGTATGACGACTACGCCCGGCCGTTCCAGTTCCCCCCGGCCGGCGGAGACCAAGGACGCCGGCCGCCGAGTCGCGATGACCGCGCGCGCGAGTCCGACGACGAGTGGCGTCGGCGAGCGGAGGAAGAGCGTAACCGCGAACGCGGCTTCCGCCCACGTCCGCGGCCCGAGGACCAGGGGCGCTAGAGCGGGCTTCCGGAGGGCGTCGCGGATTGGCGGAGCCC
>DATFWZ010000512.1:0-5269 GCA_035258765.1 Gemmataceae bacterium | reverse complement strand
GCCGCCGACCTTGTCCTGGTGCTGCTTGATGGCGGCCGGCACCGGCTTGCCATTCAGCTTGGCCAGCAGCGGCTTGTAGTCGAAGGTATCGACCTGGCTCGGCCCGCCGTGCATGAACAGGAAGATGATGCGCTTGGCTTTCGGGGCGAAGTGGGGGTCGCGGGCGGCGAGCGGGTTCTTGGGGTCGATGGGCGTGTCGGCGGCGCGGCCGGAGTCGGCGAACAGGTCGGCGAGGGCAAGCAGGCCAAATCCGTTCGCGGACAGCCGGAGCATGTCGCGACGCGTGTAGGCCGGGGTGAAGCGGAAACAGCGGGGCATAGGGCCTTTCTCGCCGTCAATTTACGTACACGAACTCGCTCGAAGCAAACAACACCTGGCCGAAAGACTGCCACGCCTTCGACCGCCGTTTCGCCGGATCGTTCTCGGCAGTGGCTAGGGACGCCTCGTAACGCGTCACATACTCGATCGCCTTACCGGCCTCCTCATCGGTCGCCGGCCGGCCGTAGGCCCTTAGGTAGGCCGTGTGCATTCTCCTCGCGTCGTCGCCCGGCTCCTTCAGCAGAGAGGATGCGAACACTTCCGCCTGGGCCTTCGCGAACGGACTGTTCATCAGGTACAGGGCCTGCGGGGCGACCACCGTGCTCGCCCGCTTCCCGTTAGGGACGTGTGGCTCGGCGAAGTCGAACATCTGGAAGAAATCGAAGACCGTGTTCCGGACGACCGGCAGGTAGAGACTTCGGCGGTGGTTGTCGTACCGGGCCGTGTTGGTCGAGTTCTCGTTGTTCACGTAGGTGAAGTTGCCGTTGTTGAGCAGGGTGCCGCCCATCTTGGGGTCGAGGTTTCCAGCGACAGCCAAGATCGCATCGCGAATCGGCTCGGCCTCCAGGCGCACGCGGTTCATTCGCCACAGCAGGCGATTGTCCGGATCAATGGCGCTCGCGTGGTCGTCGAACGTGCTGCTCATCCGGTAGGCGCTCGACAACAGGATGAGCCTGTGAAGCTGTTTGACCGACCAGCCGGATTCGACGAACCGCAGGGCCAGCGAGTCGAGCAATTCGGGGTGTGTGGGCCGCTCACCCAGTTTGCCAAAGTTATCCGGGCTGCGGACGATGCCTTCCCCGAAGTGGTGCTGCCAGACGCGATTGACGAACACGCGGGCCGTCAGCGGGTGCTTCGGGTCCGTGATCCATTTGGCGAGCTCGAGCCTGCCGCTCGCCGGGCGGGACGAACCGTACCGAGTCTGGTGCGACTCGGGTGGTGGGAGATCCCCGGTCGTCCGCCCGCTGATCGGCGCCTGGTGCTCCCCGGCGAGAATTCGCGGGAAGATGGCCGGGGCCTCTTCGCCGGGGGTTAAGTAGTTGCCGCGAATTTGGACGAAGAGATTCCGCGGCCGGCCGTCGCCTTTCACTTGCGGGTAGCTCGCCCCGTCCTCGACCGCCAGGACCATGTTCGGGACCGGGGCGGTCTTTTGAATCGCGTCCAGCTCGCCGTTGATTTGCGACAGGCGGGCGACGTCGGCTGGGTAGAAGAGCTCCGGGTTGGCCGGCAGCGGCGTCCTCAGGGCGAACGGCCCGGCCGGGTCAGCCAGCAGCTTCTTCCCCGCGTCCGTCGCCGGCAGCACCATGGCATAGCGGGTGGCGAGTTCGCCGAGCGTTGCGAGGGTCGGGCCATCGAGCAATCCGCCCGGTGCCTTCCCGTGGAACCTCGCGAGCAATGGAGCCGCCGTGGCCTCGAACCCGGCATCGGGCAGGTGGCCAACGGCCAGCCACGGGCCGAACAGCGGGTCATCCGGTTTGACCCCCCGCAGGTAGTCAGCCCAGCCGTCGATGAACTCCAGGATCAGCTTGCGCTTCTGCGATACTTCGGCCGGCGTGCCGGCGCTCGGGCGGCCACTGGCCTCCGCGATTACCGTCTCGGGCGGGAGCACGGCGAGCTTGTCGATGTGCGGCAACAACCCGACCGCCTCGATGGCGATCGCGTTCTTCCCCTCCTTGAGAGCGATCTTCCCCTCCGGCCGCCAGGCCTGGTGCTCCGGGTTCCAGCCCCCGGTCGTACCTTTGGCGGCTTCGGGCCGCACGACCTTGCCGTCGATCAACACGCGAACCGGTCGGCTCTCCAGCGCTGCGTAACGCAGCTCCAGGTCATACTCCGCGGCCTTCGGGACTGTGACCGCGTACTCGGCCCGTGTGTTCTTCGGGTCATAGCTCAGAATAATGCCAATTCCCTCGCCGTACCCCGTGTCGGTCTTATCGGCCGTGCCCGTCTTGTAGTTCTCGGCCTCGAGGACAATTGCCCCCGCGACCTTTCCAGTGCTCATTCGGGCGACGTCGGCCCGGCCGCGGGCTTCGGCGCTCGCGAGCAGATACGCCCCGACATTCGCCCGGGCGTCGGCCAACACCTGGGCCCGCAGCTCGTCGGTGAGCTTCTTGATCTCGGCCTGTTTGTCGGCGACCTTCTTCGCGCGGGCCCGGGCCTCATCCGGTTTCTCGCCGGTGGGCAGCGGTCGTTCGAAAGCCTGGGCGACGGTGGCCAGATTCTTCATCGTCCGCGTACTCGTGAAGATGCCGAGCAGACTGTAGTAGTCGCGCGTCGGGATCGGGTCGAACTTGTGGTCGTGGCACCGGGCGCAGCCGATGGTGAGCCCGAGGACCGCCTTGCCGAGCGTGTCGAGCTGCTCGTCGGCGATGTCCATCTTCATCTTCTGCTTGTCCGGCTCGGCCAGCAGCTTCGGGCCGAGGACGAGGAAGCCCGTCCCCGTAAGCCGGTCCGGGTTCGTGTCGGCGTCCGGCAGGAGGTCGCCGGCGATCTGCTCGCGGAGGAACTCGTCGTAATGCTTGTCGTTGTTTAACGAGCGAATGACATAGTCGCGGTACCGCCAGGCGTTGCCGAGCGCGGTGTTCTCGTCGAGCCCGTTGGAGTCGGCGTACCGTGCGATGTCGAGCCAGTGCCGGCCCCAGCGCTCGCCGTAGCGCGGCGATTGCAGGAGGCGATCGACCACCTTCTCGTACGCGTCGGGCGAGCCATCATTGACAAACGCCTCGATCTCCGCGGGCGTCGGCGGCAGCCCGGTCAAGTCGAATGTGACCCGGCGGAGGAGGGTGTACCGGTCGGCCGGCTTCGCGGGCCGCATTCCGCGTTCTTCCAGCCGCGCGAGGACGAACGCGTCGATCGGCGACCGGACCCAACTCGAATCGCGGACGTGCGGCGACGGTGAGTCCGTCATCGGCTGGAACGCCCAGAACCGCTTTTGTTCCTCGGCAAAGAGCTGCCCGACGTTCGGACGGTCGAACGTCGCGGCCGCCGTCTCGGGCCAGATGGCCCCGGTCTTGACCCACGCCTCGAGGTCGGCGATCTGGGCGTCCTTGAGTCGCCCCGTGGGCGGCATTTTGAGGTCGTCGCTCGCGTAGCGCACGGCGCGAATGAGTCGGCTCTTCTCCGCGGCGCCGGGGACGATCACCGGTCCACTGTCGCCACCCTGCATGAGCTCGGCCCGCGAAGTGAGACGGAGTCCGCCTTTGACCTTGGTCGCGTCGGCGCCGTGGCATTCCAAACATTGAGCTGTGAACAGCGGCCGGACTTTCTTCTCGAAGAATTCGGCGGACTGTGGGGATTGGGCCTGGGCAGGCGCCGCGAGCAGGGCGAGGGCAACGGCGCCGAGACGTCCGGACATGCGCGGCGGGCTCCGACTGAGCAAGACGACTAATGCGGCGGGGGCGGGACTGCGGACGAGCGGTGAGGAGGCTAATTCATCAGGATACGCGCTGCGGCATGGCGTTCAACGCTGAAGAAGTGCCTGGACGGGGTGATCGATCCGGCCGCAAATCCGGCGGATAGATTCTGGACTTGGCGTCCGCGGTCGGGTAGGAGAGGGACGGGGGTGAGGGTGCCACGCTGTAACCCGGGGAGACCACCCAGCCGGGGTCCAGACGTGGACAACCCTCACCCTCATCCCTCCCCACCTATTGCCGGACGGCCAGCCGCTTCAACGAGTCGTGGGCCTCGCGGGTCAGCGGAGCGTCAGCCGGGCCAGTTGACCACGCGGTCAAGAGGTCCTTCGCGTCCGCCGTCGCGACGACTTCCAACCCCTCGCACGCCCGGGCCGCGAGCCGGGCGTCGGCCGCCGCCGTCACCCGGGCCTTCAGGAACCGGACCGCTTCCCGGGGGTTCGACCACAGCTGCCGCAGGGCGTAAAAGGCTTGCGCGGGGTCGTCGGCTCGAAGGGACGTCCACCGCAGGTCACCCTGGACGGTGTCCCATGGCGCGGCCGTCCCCGTTCGGTCGCCGACGACGTCCCACAGGTAGACTGGCGCCTCCGGGCTGGCGGCGGCGAGCACGCGACCGTCCGCCCGCCAGGCCAGGAAGGGCTCGACCTTGCCGTGATGCCGGAACTCGTGCCTCGGCTTGCCGGACGCCAGTTCCAAGAGTACGACGCAATCTTCCTGGGTGACCGCCAGCGTCCGGCCGTCCGGGGAAAACGCCGGCTGCCCGCCGAAGCCGGGGAATGTGGCCCGCACCTCTCCCGTCGCGGCGTCCCACACCCGAAGTTCCTCCGAGTCGGTCGGGTCGTCCGGGCGCGGGCCGGACGAGGTAGTCCGCCGGTCCGGGCGGATCGACGCGGCGAACAGCCGCCCGTCCGGCGAGAACGCGATCAGAGTCCGGCGGCGGGCGGCCGCCCCGGCGAACAACTGCTTGCCCGTGGCGGCGTCCCACACGCGGATCGATTCCGGTTGCGGGTCGTCCCCGAACGTCAGGTTGGCGGTGGCAAGTCGGCTGCCGTCCGGGGAGACGATCAGTCGAGTGACCACATCCCCCGCCGGGCAGTCGCCCGACATGACTTCCTGGCCCGTACACAGGTCCCACCCGCGGACCCGTTGGCCGACCAGCGCATAGAGGTAGCGGCCCCCCGGGCCGAAAGCGGGCCGGCGGGCGAGGGCGTCGAGCTGGATCCGGCCGCGGAGATTGCCTGTGTTCGCGTCCAGCAGGTCGATCGAGTAGTCAGCCGCCGTCCCGTCATTCGCCGTACATCGGGCGATGACCGTGCGGTCGGGGGACACCGCGGCACGATCCGCCGCGGACAGGATCCAAACTTCGTTGGGGCCCTTCCCGGGCTCGAACACGCCGGCTCGGTCGTCACCGGCCAGCGGGTACTCGACCCACCTCTGAAATCCCTCGACCAGGAGCCGGCGGCCGTCCGGGCTGAACGCGACCGGGTGCGGCGGCTCGGGGTCGCATGGGGAGGCCGCCATTGCCCGGCGGGTCTTCACGTCGA
>DATFWZ010000511.1:0-46771 GCA_035258765.1 Gemmataceae bacterium | reverse complement strand
GTCAGCGGCAACACGGCCGGCGCCGGTCCCGACCGGTCCGGCGAAGGCGGCGGCATCTCCGCGAATCAGGGGTCGTTTCTCAACTGCACTATCGTCGAGAACCGGCTCGTCGGGTCACTGACCAGCCGCGGCGCGGGGGTGATTTCGCAAGCCAGTAGCACGAGTCCGATCTTCGTCAAGAACACGATCATCGCCCGGAACCTCGTCGCGTTCGGCGACGAGCAGGATGTCGCCGGAGCCTTCCTCAGCCAGGGGAACAACCTGATCGGCGAGATTGACGGGAATTCCTCCGGGTTCGGTGCCGCGGGCGACCTGGTCGGGACGGTGGACGTTCCCATTGACCCGCGGCTGGGCGACCTGGCGTTCAACGGCGGGCCGACCAGTACGCACGCCCTGCTGCCCGGCAGCCCGGCCATCGACCACGGCAACAATTCCGGTGCCCCGGCCATCGACCAGCGCGGTCTTGCCCGCGTCAAGGACAGCAACGGCGACCGGATTGCCGTCGTGGAAATCGGCGCCTTTGAGCGATAGCCGGCATTCTGATGGATGAGGATGAAGGTGCGACCGGGCGGACCCGGCGGAGCCGGATTTCGCCGTCATTACCGTTCAATGCGGAGCCAGGCCCGGGTAGTCCTGACAGAACTGTCGGAGCTCGGTATTGCCCGGTACGTACTCGCAAGCGGCAGCGATCAGGTCCCCGTGCCAGCCCTCCTTGTTCGCCAGGGCAAGCAACTGGAACACCACGTGTTGCAGCGAGTCGGATTGGACGATCTCGGCCCGGTCCCGGTCGAGCCGGAACTTCAGCATCTGGTCCAGGGAGGCGAGGGTGAACGCCGACGCGAACGCCTTCTTCAGGGCCTCCATTTGCCGCCCGGATAGTGGGGGCAGTACTCTTGGCGCAGCCCGACCGGGCCCGGCAGCCGCCGACCCGGACCCGAGCTGAAGACCGCGCACGTGGTAGAGTTCGTACGGGAGTCCGACGGTTTGTCCCGGCTTCTTCAGCTCAAACGGTTCCGGCCCGTCGTACGCACCGACCACGCCCTGGGCCGCCCGAAACGTCATCCGGTCGACCAGCACCCGCCGGCCGCCGCGGGCATGATCGACCAGGTAGGCCGCCAGGTTCACGGCCGTGCCGAGGGCGGTGAACTCGCGAACCCGGTGACTGCCAATCGAGCCGAGCACGACGGTATCGGTGGCGACCCCGACCCCCAGGTCTAGGAAGCCGAGGGACACGTTACTCTCGCGGTCCCACCGGGCCCGGAGCGCCGCGAAGCCGTCCACCATGGCCAGCCCGCACCGGACGGCCCGGGCCGCGTGGTCCGGCCCGCGGAACAGGGCCATCAGGCCGTCCCCGAGGAACTTGTTGACGATCCCCTGGTTGGCGAGGACGGCGTCGGCCAGGACGCCGAGGAACTGGTTGATCAGCTCCTGGGTGCGCTCCAGACGGTTCCCGACGTGCCAGAGCTGAGTCGAGCCGCGCATGTCCGCGAACAGGATGGACAGCATCTCGCTCCGGGCTGGCCGGGACCGCTCGTCCAGGTAGTCGGCCAGCCCCGCCCTCGTGGCCTGCGACGCGAACAGCCCCATGTGGGCAAACAGGTCCTCCAATAGGCGGGCGTTGCGGATGGCGATCGCCGCCTGGGGGGCAAACTGTTCCAGGAGGAGGAGGTCCCGCGGGTTGTACGCGCCGGTCCGCTTGTTCAGGATCTGCACCACCCCGATTCGCTCACCGGCGACGGCCATCGGGACGCAGATCATCGACTGCGTCTTCCGGCCCGTCTGGCGGTCCACCCCGTCGAAGTGTCGCGGATCGTCCTGAACCGCCGCAACGACGATCGGCCGGCCCGTCTGGAACACTTCCCCGGCCTTGCTGTCGTCGAGCGGGATCGTCTCCGGCCCGTTTTCCCCCCACCGGGCCAGGAGTTCCGGGGCCTTCAGGCCGACCGCGTGTGCGAAGTACAGCGCCTTGCGCTTGTCGCTGTACAGGATCAAGCTGCCGTCCGGGGAGTCGGTGAGTTGGGTGGCCCGCTCAAGGATACGGTGGATGAGCGGGGTGAGACCGACCTCGGAGGCCAACTCCCCGCCGGTCTCGACCAGGGCGGCGAGGTCGGCCTTCGAAAGCGATTGGCCCTTCGACTTCATGGTGGGCATCCGATCGATGAGGGCCCGGGCGGGACCAATCTGGCGCTGAACGAGTTCGTGGCCAGGCGATCCACATTCCGTGGCGCCGAGGATGACCTGTTCTAGTCCCGGGGTGACTGATCTTCACCCGCGCCACTCAGGCGGGTCAAGGCAAAAGTGGATGCGCGATAGACTTGGGAACGCGAGCACCGGTCCTCGCCGACCAAGCGGCCCCGACGTCGTCACGCCACAGCCAGACCGACGTGTATACCGGGTTGCCGATTTCGAAGATCGGCAGGTCGCCGGCGAAGACCTCGTCCATCGGCTTTGCTCGTTTTCTCGCGAATGAAATGAGACCCCGGGGAATGACTGGAAACTCCTAGGGACCGTCAGACTCGATGACAACGAACCTTGCATCCGCAAAGCTGTGCATTTGTTTTTCGTACATGAAGGCCCCCATACTGTGAACCCAGACGCTTACGGTCTGACCGTCGCGCAACTCGCCGGCCCCGCCGTCCCGTCGCCGGACGGGCACACCTGTGGGCACCGTGATTGTGATCCCCTTCCCCTCGTCGTATTCGATGATGTGGAATTCGAGCTCGCCATGACTATTCCTCTCCAAATTCGACACGCGGCCCGTGCATGCGGCCGGAGTTCGCGGCGGAGAATTCCGAAACATCCACCACCCGCTAAACGCGGCACCGACCAGGACAACGGCTGCTGCAACTACCATCGCCGCGACTATGACCGTGCTGCGCTTCATCGGGGTTCCCCGGTGGGTCGCCGCAGTATGATTGGCCAGGCGGCCGAGGGCAAGCGATATCGCGTCTGTCAGAGTCCAGCCACCCTTCTATATAGTCTGTCGCCGCCAGCCCCTTTGGCCCCCGGTTCACGCGGCCGGCCCGAGCTGCTTCCACTTCAGCTCGGCCTGCCGGCGCAAGTCCTCGACGACCGGCCCCCATCGCGGCCCGTACCGGCGGTCCAGGTATCGCCCCCGAAGGCGAGGCTCGGCACGACCGACGACGGCGTCTCGAGCGGTCGGACGATTGGCGCCACCCACGCGGAACTGACGATTCTCCGGACTGGCAGACGTGAGAATTACAACCGGTTCAAATGTGCGACGTCGTGGGATGATCGGAGTCCCGCACCAGGCCGGAGGCGCTACATAATGACACCAGTGACCACAAGCGATGACAAGCCGGCGGCCTGAATATCCGGCTGCGGAAGCCCGGGACGACAGCTCGCTGGCGGTGCTCGACCTTGTGCGGAAAGCGAGGCGGAATCATGAACCGGACGACCCTGCGTATTCTGGCGTTTTCCCTCATCGGAGCGCTTTTGCCCGCGACCACGCGCGCCGACGAGCCGGACTGGAAAGTCGGGCTGGCCACGGTGAAGATCACGCCGGAGCACCCGGTGTTCATGTCCGGCTATGCCAACCGGGATCATCCGTTTGAAAAGGTTACGGCTGACCTGTTTGCCAAGGCGCTGGCCCTCGAGGATCGCGATGGGCACCTGGCAGTCCTGGTGACCACGGACCTGATCGGGCTGTCGGCGGCGATTGCCGAGCCGGTGTGCACGCGCCTGGCGGACAAGGCCGGACTGAAGAGCGAACAGATCCTGCTCACCGCCTCGCACGCCCACACGGGGCCCGCGCTGAGCTTGGACCCGGTGCGGGGCGGCGGCGGGGGGCCGGGTGATCGCCAGCGCACGGTGGACTACACACGCCAGTTGCAGGACCGGTTGGTTGACGTCGTGAACGAGTCGTTGAAGAAGCGCGAGCCGGCTCGCCTGTCCTGGGGGACGGGCGTGGCCAACTTCGTGCTCAACCGCCGGCAGTTCACCCCGAAGGGGGTCATCCTGGGAATGAACGCCCGCGGGCCCGCGGACCGCACCGTGCCGGTGCTGCGGATCGACACGGCCGAGGGGAAGCTGCGAGCCGTCTTGTTCGGCGCGGCCACGCACAACACCACCCTGCGCGGCAACTGCTACGAGATCTGCGGCGATTACGCGGGGTTCGCCCAGGCCGACCTCGAAAAGCAGCACCCCGGGGTCCAGGCCATGTTCATCCTCGGCTTCGCCGGGGACAGCGACCCCTACCCGCACGGCACGATGGAGCTGGCGCGCAAGCACGGCCGCGAGCTGAGCGACGAGGTCGATCGCGTGCTGGGCACCAGGCTGGAGCCGGTGCGCGGCCCGCTCCGGCTGTCGTTCGCCAGGGCCGACCTGCCCATGGACGTTCCGTCGCGGGCCGAGCTGGAGAAGCAGGCGGGGGCCAGTGGTCCTGCCGCGGCGACCGCCAAGAGGCACCTCGCGGCCCTGGACAAGGGCGACAAACTGCCGGACCACTATGCCGGCCCGGTCGCGGTCTGGCAGTTCGCCGACGACCTGACCCTGGTCGCCCTGTCCGGCGAGGTGGTCGTCGATTACGTCGCCCTGCTGGAAAAGGCGCTCGGGCCGAACCGGCTCTGGCTGTCGGCTTATGCCAACGACTATTTCGGGTATCTGCCCTCGGCCCGACTGCTCGCGGAAGGCGGGTACGAAACGCGCGGCCTGGACGGTATCCGCTTCTCGCCGAAGGCCCAGGACGTGCTCACCGCCAAGGTCCGCGAGCTGGCCGGCAAGGTGGGCCGAACATTGCCGTGACGGATTAGGGGACTTCTTGAAGGGGACGTTTTGCGGCGTCCCCGGATCAACTACCGGGACAGCCGCAGGTCGAAGAAGCCGCAGGCCGAAGCGTGAGTGAGCGAGGCCGCGGCGGATCATTAACGTTTACAGTGGTCTCTGCGGCCTCGCTCACGCTTCGGCCTGCGGCCCATCGATCCGCTCGGTCCCGCCTCGGCCTGGGCTGCTCCCAATGGGGAAGATTGGGAGAGCCCGCGCAGTCAGGCCGCCGGGCCCCCGGGGGCGAGTTGGCGCCCTGACTACCCCCGCCAACTCGTCACCTTCGGACTGCCAGAAGGTCGGATCTGTCTCCGTTGGCCTTCCGGCGGGGATAAGGTCGCCAAGGTCGCCAACATTTCTCACATACCGCCTGGTAGGTCTTCGGTCTGGGGGAAATTCGAAGGTTGCCACGGGTGGGGGTGGTGATTTGGCAACCTTCGACTTGGTCATGTCGTTGCAAGTCGGCGCCTGGGGGGCGATTCGAAGGTTGCCACGGGCGGGGGTGGTGATTTGGCAACCTTCGACCGACCGTCCGACGCCGGGGCGACCGACGCGGGCGACATTTGGGGATTACTGGCAGGGCCACGTGTGGTGGTCTTTGGTGATGGAGACTTTTGGCACGGACGGGATTGGCCACGGCTCCGTTCGCAACTCGAATGTCGCCATAATGCGGATTATTGGATTGCCAAGATCGCGCGTAATCGCGCAAGGGACAGTCGGCAATACGCACTCCTGAGAAAAGAGGGTTGGCTGGTCATACGGGTCTGGGGAACAGACGTCCTGCGCGCTCGGCAGGTCGCAGCGGAACTAGTACGCGCCGCCATCGATGCACCTAAGAAAGCGTTTACCATCCAGTGGTAGCGCAACTCGGCTGCACGGCGCGGCCCGCGAACGCGCAACCCCCAGGTCCAACTTTGGCCCCTTATTTGGAGGACGATTCATGACCATGCCCAACAGCACCTCGGTCGCGGGCCACTCGGTCGACCGGGCCACCTTCGAGAACCTCTACGCCGGGCCGGCGCCCTGGGACATCGGCAAACCACAGGAGCAGTTCGTCGCGATCGCCGACCGGGTGACCAGCCCGGTCCTCGATGCCGGCTGTGGCACGGGTGAACACGTCTTGTTCTTCGCCGCCCGGGGCCACCGGGTCGTCGGCGTCGACTTTGTGGACGAGGCGATCCGGAGGTCCCGGCACAAGGCGTCCGAACGGGGGCTGTCGGTCGAGTTCCTGGTCAAGGACGCGCTGACCCTGGCGGACTGGGGCGAGTGGTTCGCGACCGCCCTCGATTGCGGCCTGTTCCACGTCTTCTCCGACGAGGACCGGCGGCGCTACGTCGCGGGGCTGGCGCATGTGCTCAGGCCGGGCGGGCGGCTGTTCCTGATGTGTTTCAGCGACGAGGAACCCGGGACCGAGGGGCCGCGGCGAGTGTCGCGGCAGGAGTTGTACGACTCCTTCGCCGATGGCTGGGAGGTCGAATCGGTCGAGCCGTGTCAGATCGAGATCAGCCCGGAGTTCACCGAGGTCAAGTTCTCGAAAGGCGGGCCGAGGGCGTGGTTCGCGGTCATCCGGCGGACAGGGTGAGTCACGCGCCAGGATTCTCCCCAGGACCTGAGCGACGAGCGTTTCGCGCAGTCCACCTACTCCCGCGTGCGGATCCAGAGCGGCGAGGTCCAGGCCAGCTCGCCGTCCTTCTGCTGCGCGCGGATGTAGTAGTAGTGCACCCCGGCCTTTGGTTCCCGGTCGGTCCATTCCGTCGCACACTCGCGCCCGTTGACCGGCAAGGTGGCCACGGGCGTGCTGTCGCGGAGGACCTCGACCTTGGCCAGGTCGCCGGTGCCGATCACCTTCACCGCCAGTCGCGGGGCACCGGCGGCGTCGAACTCGTCGCCCATGAGGTGCGGCCCGCTGCGGACGTCGCAGATGATGTCGTCGGTCGCCCCGTAGACGTGCCGCCGCCGCATCCCGTCCAGGATCGACTCGCGGTCGTTCTTCTCGGCCAGTACGATGCAGTAGCTGATGTGCGTGGACCAGTGGTCGCTCGACGCCTGGAAGCCGAGCTTGTACCCCTTCTCGGCGAGGGCGTGATCGATGAATCCCTTCGGGAACCAGCCGGCGATGTTGAGCGGCTCCTTGTCCCCCTTCGGGTCGTACCCGGCGCGCGGGGCCCCCTCCTTCTCGTAGCTCATGCGGTCGCCCTGGTAGATCTCCACCAGCGGCTCGACCTTCGGGTCGTTGTCGCGCCAGTCGGTGCCCATGTTCGTGGCGCTCGTGTGCGAGGCACAGATCCCGCCCAGCTCCTTCAGGTAGCGGTAGAGCATCTTCGTGTCGTCGGCGTGGATGCCGACCGGCTCCTTGCTGTCCGGGTCGGCCAGCCGCGGCAGGGTGCGGATCCCGCGGCGGGCGAACACGCAGTTGCGGTGCCCATGCGGGTAGGCCACACTGCGCTCGTAAGTAAACATGCCCGTGAACCGGGCCGGAACCGTGTACGCGTCGGTGAACTTCTGGACCAGCCACCACGAATACTCGCGGCCGGCGCCGCTATCGTGGTCGGCGTTGCCGATCCAGTCGAGCTCGGCCGAATCGATCGCGTACCGGAACATGTCCTCGAGCGACCCGTCCGGCCCGCCGTCCCACGAAATCTCCGTGTGCCGGTGGAACTCGCCCCGCAGAAGCCGGTAACTCTTCCCGTCGGCCTCGACGCGGTAGTCGCGGATCCGCTTCACCGCGGCCGCCTCGCGCTCGTGCCGGGCCACCTGCTCGGGTTTCTTTTTCCCGGCCTCGTGCGGCACCAGCTTCGGCTCGACGGGCTCTCCCGGCAGATCGAGGTAGCTGAGGTAGATGTCGTTGTCGATGTGCTCCGGCGTCGTGTACCGGCCGTCCGTGTTGTGGACGACAAGCAGTCCGCCGGACTTGTGCGGCAGCAGGACCGGCCGGTGGTCAAGCAGCCCGCACGAGTGGTGCAGCTCGATCGGGTCCGTCCAGTGGTCGCCGTCGAGCCGGCGGGCGAACGTCAGCCAGTAGGACCCGGGGTGGGAAGAGTAGCGGGTGCCGAACTTCTGTCGATAGGTGAGCCAGATCCGGCCTTTGCCGTCGATGCCGATCCGCGGGTATGCGTAGCGCACCGCCTTCTCATACAGGACGTTCTGGTTGCCCCCGTACGGCGTCTTCGGTACCGCGACCTCCGAAGTGGGCAGCTCGGCGGCGGGCCGCATCAGCTTACCATCGACCAGACAGACGACGCGAACCGAGCGGCTGGAGTAGAGCGGTTGGCCGTCCCCGGAGTCGAGTGCCCCGTAGTCCTTGCCCCAGAGTTCGGGGCCTTCCTCGTAGGCGATCCACAGGCGGCCGGCCGGGTCGTAGGCGATGGACGGGCGGGCCTCGAACCGTGAGGAGCTCGCCACCGGCTCCTGCTGGCCCCACTCCGAGCTGTTCGGCGTTCCGCGGAGCGGCAGCTCGACGTCGTAGTCGCCGTGGCGGTAGCCGTCGCACGCCGTCTGCCACACGCCGCCCGGCCCGGCCGCGATCGTGGCGGTCCACACGTCCCCGCCCCCGCGGCCGGATGAGCTGGACAATTGGGCCGACCAGCCGGCCTCCTCCAGCTTGAGCCCCGCCTTATGGGCGACGCCGGCCGTCCCGTCGTGGGCCCGGTAGGTATGGACGAGGTGGACCTGGCCGACCCCGTCCGTACACATCGCGGGGGCCAGGTGGTCGGCCCGTCCGTCGCGCGCCGACGCGGCCGTCAGCTTGTGCTCGCGGCCGGGCTTCAGGGACGTCGGGTCGATGGACCGGCCGAAGATGTCGCGGGTGCCGTTCCGCAGGGCGCTGTAGGTGACCACCACGTTCCCGCGGCCGTCCGCCGCGACGGCACACCGCACGATGTCCTCGTTCGGCCCCGTGATTTCGATCGGCTGGCTCCACTTGCCGGCCCTGTGGTACTTGGCGAACACCTGGTCGCCGAGTTCCGGCGTGTCGTACGCCCGGAAGTCCTCGGGCTGCCGCTTCAGGTTGGCCGCCTCGACGCGACGGGCTTCGTCCTTGACGTGGTAGCCGACCCAGGCGACCCAGAGCGTGCCGTCGGGTCCGTAGCAGGCCGCGGGGAAGTCGTCTTCGGTCTTGCCTGTCGCGAACGGCACGGCTGTCGAGACCAGCCGGACGACGCCCTGGCCGTCGAGGATCGGTTGCGGCTTGCCGGCCTGCACCTCCTTGAGCGGGACGTCAACCTTTGCCTTCTGTTGTCCGGTGAGGTTGATTTGAAGGCGGGCGCTATCGCGCACGTCGCTCAGGTGCAGGACGACGCCGACGGTGCCGATGCCCTCGATCTTGGCCACCGCCGGCTGCTTGGGCGGGACCCGTACGGGGCGGCGTGTGCTGGCCTTCCAGCCCGCGTCCGAGAGCTCGTCCCCGGCCGTCGGCCGGAACCGGTAGCCCTCCCGGTGGACGATCCGGACGTCGGTGGCCTCGACCTGGCCGCTCCAGTCGGTCGGGGCGGTGTCCTTGTGGCCGAACTCGATCAGCACCGCCACGGGCGGCCGCTCGAGCGACGACCCGGCCGCCCAGTCCAGAACCGGCAGCGTGTTGGCGGTCTTCTTCTGGCCGTACAGGGCCGCGAGCACCACGACCGCGACGGCCGTAGTCGCCACACCGATGCGCCTCCGCTTCATGGCGAGCCCCCCACCGCAAGTCGGCGACGTGGGCATCATCCGCAATGTGGATGGGGATTGCCAGCAGGAAAGCGCTTTGCTGAAGCGCGAACCGGGGCGGTCCGCTCCGACCTCCTCACGGAACCACGTGCCTCAGCTTCGGTCCCATAGGACGGCCAGCAGGCTTTCGAGCTGCTGGCGGTTTATGAACCGGGCAGCGACCCCCCGCGGTGGCGGCGGAGCGGCGGGCGTCACTTCCCCGACGCTACGTCGTGACTTACAATTGCGGCGGCAACCTACTTTGTTCGGGGCCCAAGACGATGCCGTCCCTGACTCCGACCACCGGCTCGGCAGTGGCCCCGGCTGGCGGGCCCGGCCGGCCGCCGGCCGCGGTCGGCAAGTACCGGGTGATCCAGCGGCTGGGGGCCGGCGGGATGGGGGTAGTCTACCTCTGTGCCCAGCCCGGCCTGGACCGACAGGTGGCCGTTAAGGTTGTGGCCCTCGGATCGGCCGGGGCAATGGAGCGGCTGGCCCGGTTCGAGCGCGAGGCCCGGGCCGCCGCCCAGCTTGCCCACCCGAACATCGTCCCGATCCACGACGCCGGGGCCGACGGCGACCACGCATTCCTGGTCATGGAGTACGTGGCCGGGCCGTCCCTGGACCGGCTCATCGGGTCCAAATCGCTGACGGTCGAGTTCGCCCTGCGGCTCACGTACCAGATCGCCCAGGCGCTGCAGGCCGCCCATGACCGCGGGATCATCCACCGGGACGTTAAGCCGTCAAATATCCTGATCGACCCCGCCGGGCGGCCCCGGCTGGCCGACTTCGGGCTGGCCAAGTCGCTCGACGGGGGGGCGGCCCTGAGCACAACCGGCGACCTGGTGGGGACACCCCGGTACATGTCGCCCGAGCAGGTGCTCTACGCGCCTGATCAAGTGGACGCCCGGACTGACGTGTACTCTCTCGGCGCCGTCCTGTACGAGATGCTCGTCGGCCGGGCCCCCGTCGACGGACCGCACCCGATGGCCGTACTGCGACGGGTGACGGACGAGCAGCCGACGCCGCTCCGGGAGTTGTGTCCTGACCTGCCCGCAGAGGTAATCGCCCTGTGCGAGCGGGCGATGGCCAAGGACCGGGACGCACGCTTCGGGTCGGCCGGGCAGTTTGCGGAGGCGATCCAGAACTACCTGCTCGGCCGGCTGCTGGGCCGATCCCCGGCGGACCTACTGGCCCCGCTGCCGGCGGTTGTCGGACCAGTCCCGCGCCCGTCCCGGCGACCGATCGTGCTCGCCGGCGTCGGGGCGGCTGCGCTGGTGATTGGACTTGTGGTCTACCGGCTGGGAGTGCCGGCGGTCGATCACTCCACGGGCCCACCCGTTGAATCCGTTGCGCCTTCCGGGCCCGTTGAACCGGCGGGCGGACCGGCCCCGGCGAGCGTACTGGCCGATGTCCGGGTCCAGTTGCAATCGCTGCCGCGGATGTCCGACGGTCGCGTGGCCCGTGAGCGGACCCGCCTAGTCCTCGACGACCTGACCGCCTACCTAAAAGCGCATCCAGACGACGTTGAAGCGCTGGTCCTCCGGGCACAGGCCTATCGCCGCGGGGGCGAGTGCCTGGCGGCAGTCAGCGACCTCAACGCGATCTTGCAACGGACTCCGACCGACCGAGCCGCCACGGCCGAGCGGCTGCTGGCCACGTACCAGGTCTACGTCCTCTATTTGGGGAATATCGACGACCCGGCGCTCCGACCCGAGGCCGTCCGGCAGGTCCGGGAGGACGTGGCCCGGCTTGCAGCCGGGACGCCGGCCGAGAAGTATCTGGCCACGCTCGTCGATGCCCTGGCCGCTCACCGATACGCCGCGGGCGTCGCCGCCGTCGAATCCGGGGCGCGGGGCCCGGTCCCCTTGCAAACGATGCCGGACGTGGCAATGGTCGAGGCCGACGTGCTTTTCCACGCGGCCGAGGAGGCGTTCGGCGCGGAGTCGGCGGCGGCCGATGACGAGTCGCGGGTCCCTGTGCGCCGCCGCCGGGAGGACCTGGCCCGCCGGGCCGTCCAGTCCCTCCGCCGCGGGCTCGATGCCGATCCGAACCACGTCGGCCTGTTGTTCCTGAAGGCCAACTCGTTGCAGATGCGGGCGGTGTGGGATACCGAGGGGGACGACCGACCGGCCCTGTTCCGCCGGCAAAAGCCGGCCTTTGAGACCGCCCTCGACCGGCTCCGGCACGTCACCCTGCGGACCGGGTGCGACACGCCGCTGGCCCGGGCGGTGCTCCTGTCCAACTTCGGCCGTCGGGACCCGGCGCTGGACCAGCTCAAGGACGCGCTGAGCGCCCGGCCAACGGTGCCGTTCGTCCACACGTTCAACGCCTGGGTGCGGCTGCACGAGCCGACGGACGGGGTCCTCGCCCCTGAGGAGGCGGAACTCATCCTGAAGGACCTGGAGCCGGCGTTCGAAACCCCGCCGGACGACTTCCAGCCGTACCTGGTGCGGGCCATCCTGCTGGCCCGGTCCGGCCGGTGGGAGGCCGCCCGCCGGGACCTGCGGGACTGCCGACGACGGTTCGCCCGTGAGTCACTGCCCGGAGCCGGTTCGACGCACCCGTTCGAGACCTGGTACTCGCGGGCCGTCGGGCCGACGCCGGCGTTCCTCGACGCGACCCTGGATGTTCTCTGGGACACTCCCGTCGAGGTGCGCGCCCGGACCGCGGAGGAACTGCTCAAGCGACTCGAGGACGCCGAAGGTCTAAAGGGTGAAGGGGTCTCGGAAGCCGACGCGAAGGGCCTGAAGGGTTCGTGCCTGATCCGGCTGGCCCGGATCGCCGCCGAGCGGGACGACAAGGCTGGGGCCCTGCGGCGGGTGCGGGCGGCCCTGGAGCTTCGCCTGCCGGACCTGACGCCAGAGCAGGTCCGGGCCGATGACCTGCTCAAGGCCTGGAACGAGGACCCCGAGTTCAAGGCGATGTACGCCGCATTCGAGAAGAAGTCGGATGGCTGACGACCGGCCCGACGCCGACCTGGTGGCCGCCGCCCGCGCCGGCGACGAGTCCGCGGTCGCCACCCTGGACGCCCGGCATCGGCTTTCGCTCGCCCGCTGCCTGACCCTGTTGACCGGTGACGCGGACGAGGCGGAGAGCCTGGCCCAGGAGAGCCTCGTCCGGGCCTTCGACCGGCTGGCCGACTTCCGCGCGGAACTAAGTTTCTTCGCCTGGCTACGCGGCATCGGTCTCAATCTGGCTCGAAACTTCCTGCGGGCGCGCACGCGGCACGCCCGAGCGGTCGGACCGGACGGGCTGGCGGACGTCGCCGCCAGGGAAGGCCGGCGGCACGGCGTGCTGTCGGGGATCCTGCGGCGCGAGCTGTCCGACCAGATGGGCCGAGCCATTCAAGACCTGCCCGAGGCCTACCGCGAGGCCTTCGTGCTGCACGCCGTCGAGGGGCTCGACTACGCCACGGTGGCCACACTCACCGGCGAAACGGCCAACAACCTCCGCGTCCGGGCGCTTCGCGCCCGGCGGCTCCTCCGCGGGCAGCTCGGCCCAGTGGTAGACACGTGGGTCCGGCTGGGTCCGGACGACTGACCTCAATTCCAAAAAAGACGCCCTCCTGGTGTAACGAAACCCGGCCTTCGGGTAACTCCAGTCAGACGGCCGATTCGTTGAGGACACCCCATGACCCGACGCCTCGTGGCGTGCTGGCTCCTGTTGGCGCCGGCCGCCCAAGCTTCGACGGGCGAGCGACTCGACGCCCTTTTGGCCGCCCGGTGGGCGGCCGGCGACGTTGCCCCGGCCACGGTCTGCGACGATGCCACGTTTGTCCGACGAGCCTGGCTCGACCTGGCCGGCCGCGTCCCGCCGGCGGCCGAGGTCACTCGGTTCGTCAATAATAAGCGCGGTGACAAGCGGGCCCGGCTGGTCGACGACCTGCTGGCCGGACCCGCGTTCGCCGAGCACTGGGGGTACGCGTGGGCCACCCGGCTGACCCAGCGGCGGCCCAACAAGCAGGACACGCACGACGGTTACGCCCTGGCCGAATGGCTCCGCGAGCGAATGGCCGGCAAGACCCCTTATGATCGCGTCGTCTCGGACATGATCACGGCCGAGGGCTTGCAGGACGCCAACGGGGCGGTGAATTACCTGCTCCGCTACGAAGCCAAGCCCGAGGTCGTGGCCGGCGCGGTAGGCCGCCAGTTCCTGGGCATTACGCTCGGCTGCGCCCAGTGCCACGACCACAAGTCTGCCCGGTGGCGGCAGGACGACTTTTGGGGCGTGGCCGCGTTCTTCGCCCGGACCAAGCGGGTGACCGCCGAGGGGGACGACCAGAGCCGCCGCGGGGTGTTGGAGGCCCGCCGCGGCGAATTGACTCGCCCGGACCCGAATGGCGACGAGTGGTCGGACGAGGAAGTGCCGACCAAGGTGATTGCGCCGCAAGTGCCGGGCGGGAAGCCGATCACCGCGGTCCGCCGGCGGGCCGAACTGGCAGCCTGGGTGACCGCGCGCGACAACCCGTACTTTGCACGCAACACCATCAACCAGGTCTGGGACCAGCTCTTTGGAACTCCCTTGGTCCGCACGCTGGACGACCTCCCGGCGGTAGTCCGCGACCCCTGGGCCCCGGTCCTCGACCTGCTGGCGGACGACTTCGCGGCCGGCGGATTTGACTTCCGCCGTCCGATCCGGGCGATCGTACTGAGCCGGGCGTACGCTGCCGCGGCCGCCGGGGTTGCAAATCCCGAGGCCGCGGAGAAGCAGCGGGCTTTGTTCGCCCGATTCCCGGTCCGCCCGCTGACGGCTGATCAACTTTACCGGTCGGTAGTCCAGGCGACCGGGCACACCGGCGAGCCCGACCCGCCGCCGTCCGACGACGAGCGGCCGAACGTCGACCGGCCGGCCGAATTCTTCGGCGTCGACGACGGGGCTGTGCCGCGTGCCCTGGCCGTCCTCAACGGGCCGTTCGTTCACGACGCCGTCGAGGCCGGGGCGAAGAAGTTGACGGAGGCCGGCGGCCCGACGGACCGCAAGCTCGTCACCGCCCTGTTCCTCGCGACCCTGTCGCGACGGCCGGCCGACGCGGAGGCAGACGACCTGTTGGCCCTGGTCAAAGACGGCGGCGAGGGGGGCGTGGCCGACGCCCTTTGGGCCCTGTTCAACTCGGCCGAGTTCACCACCAACCACTAACGGCATCCGATCCGGGCTGAAGGAGCGCTTACATGACACGCCTGACACGTCGCGGCTTCCTGGGGTCCGGTGTGGCCGGCACGCTCGGCCTGGCCCTCAGTCCCGGCCTCCACCGGCTGCTTGGGGCCGACGAGAGGGCCCGCCGGGCCAAGGCCTGCATCCTGCTCTGGCTCAACGGCGGGCCGAGCCATATCGACACCTTCGACCCGAAGCCGGGGGCGGCCACCGGCGGGCCGTTCAAGGCGATCGAAACGAAAGCGCCGGGGGTGCGTCTTTGCGAGCACCTGCCAAACCTGGCCGACCAGGCGCACCGGCTGACGGTGGTGCGGTCGCTGACGTCGCCCGAGGGCGACCACGACCGGGCGTTTCGGTTCGTGCACACGGGGAACGTGCCGCAGGACGTCCTCCGATACCCGGGGCTCGGTTCGGTCATGGCCCGCGAGCGCGCCCGCGCCGGAGACGACTTCCCGGCCGCGGTGTCGATTCAGGGGCCGTCCGAGGGGCCGGGCTTCCTGGGCGTCGACTTCGCCCCACTGGTCGTCGGCGACCCGGCCGGGGGTCTCGACAACGTCGGACTACCGGACGGGTTCGACGAAGCGCGGCTCGAGCGCCGACTCAAGGCCGTCGGCCGGCTGAACGACGGGTTCGGCAAGCGGACAGACCCCGACCGTGCGGCCGAGCAGGGCCGGCTGACCGAACGGGCCGCCCGGTTCCGCCGCAGCCCGGTGCTCAAGGCGTTCGACCTATCCGGCGAGAAGCCGGCCATGCTCGACGCCTACCGGGTGAAGCTGGAGGTGAAAGAGGGGGAGGAGGCGCCGCCAGCTTTCGGCCGGGCCTGCCTGGTGGCTCGTCGGCTCGTCGCACAGGGGGTCCGGTTTGTCGAGGTTATGCTCGACGGGTGGGACACACATGCCGACAACTTCAACCAGGTCGGCACACTGCTGAAGACGCTCGATTCCCCGTTCGCCGCCCTCGTCGCCGACCTGGCCGACCGCGGAATGTTGGACGAGACACTGGTCATCTGCATGGGCGAATTCGGCCGGACGCCGGTGATCAACCCGTCCAACGGCCGCGACCATCACGCGGACGCGTTCAGCGCCGTTCTGGCCGGCGGTGGTGTCCGCGGCGGGCAGGTGATCGGGGCCAGCGACGCCGACGGGGCCAGCGTCAAGGACCGGGCGGTAACGATCCCCGACCTGTACGCCAGCCTCCTGACCGCGTGCGGGCTCGACCCGACCAAGTCGTACCGGACCCCAGACGGTCGACCAGTGAAACTCGTTGAAAAGGGGTCGGTTGTGCGAGAACTGTTTGCCTGATTTTGGTACGGCGGTCTGACCGCGGTGTATTGCCATGTGCGAGCTGCCGCTCGCGTCCAGCGCGGCAGCGGAAGTCCCGGCGCCGTCGCTGAAACTTGCGGCCCCGCGGCACGACGATCCGGAGCTGGACAAGTGGCTTGCTCTCGGCCCGCGCACGCGGTACACTTCATCCACCTACCCGAACCGCGGCCCGCCGACCGTCCCGCCTAGGGGCCGCCCCGCCTGCGAAGTCCTTCTGTATGCCGCTCCGCCGGCCGATTTCATGTTTCGCGATTACCCTCGCACTCGGTGTGCCTGCGGCCCGAGCGGACCTGTCGTCACCGACGCCAGCCGTCACCCTGCCCGACGCCTTCGCCGGCCACCAGCTATTGATCACCGCCGGCGACCGCGACGTGACCCGCGAGGCCATCTACGCCAGCGCCGACCCGGCCGTGGCCCGGGTCGACACGACGGGCTACGTCTTCGCGGTCGGCAACGGTTCGACCACCATCCGCGTCACCCACGCCGCCGGGCAGCTCGCGATTCCGGTGAAAGTCTCCTGGGTCGGGGCCGGCGGCCGGGCGGTCGACTTCCGGACCGAGGTCGAGCCGCTGTTGAGCAAGCTCGGCTGCAACGCCGGCGGTTGCCACGGGAAGGCGAGCGGGCAGAACGGGTTCAAGCTGTCCCTGTTCGGATTCGATGTCGATTACGACTACGCGGCGATCGCCAAGGAAGCCCGCGGCCGGAGGCTGTTCCCGGCGGCGCCGGACCGGAGCCTGTTTCTGCTCAAGGCCAGCGGGCAGGTCCCGCACGGCGGGGGCAAGCGGCTCAAGCCCGACAGCGCCGACTACCAGGTGCTCCGCCAGTGGATCGCCGCCGGGGCCCCGGCCTCCGCCCCGGACGCGCCGGTAGTCAAGCGGCTGCGCGTGGTCCCGGCCGACCGGGTCCTCCGTAAGGACCAGCAGCAGCAGACCGCGGTACTGGCCGAATACACC
Organism: Gemmataceae bacterium; assembly: GCA_035258765.1. Lineage (GTDB taxonomy): Bacteria > Planctomycetota > Planctomycetia > Gemmatales > Gemmataceae > SIAJ01. Next base: position 29,883 of record DATFWZ010000511.1, on the reverse strand, counting down.
GACGGCTCGGCCCGTGACGTGACCCGGCAGTCCGAGTTCGCCAGCAACCTCGATGTCGTTGCCAGCGTCGATGCGACGGGGCTGGTGAAGTCGCACCAGCAGAGCGGCGAGGCGGCGGTCATGGCCCGGCACATGGGGCACGTGGCCGTGTTCCATGCCCTGGTCCCGCACGGCGAGCCACTCGCCGATATTCCCGACTTCAAGCCGATCAACTACGTCGATGAGCTGGCGGTCGCGAAGTGGAAGAAACTCGGCCTGCGGCCGTCGCCGGTGGCAGATGACGCCACCTTCCTCCGCCGCGCGACGGTCGACCTGTGCGGCCGACTGCCGGCGCCGGCTGAGGTGAGGGCATTCCTCACGGACACGTCGGCCGACAAGCGGGCGAAGCTGATCGACCGGCTGCTCGACTCGCCGGACTACCCGGCCTACTTCGCCCTGCGGTGGGGGAGCATCCTGCGGAACTCGAACCTGGCCGGGGCCGACCAGGCGGCGTACGCGTTCCACGCCTGGATCAAGGACATGGTTGCCCGCAACCGGCCGTATGACGAGTTCGTCCGCGGTATTGTCGCTGCCGCCGGCGAGTGGCAGGACGCCCCGGCCATCAACTGGTACTGGCAGAACCGCGACGACCAGCTCCACCAGGTGACGGCCGACGTGGCCCAGGTGTTCCTCGGCGTCCGACTCCAGTGCGCCAAATGTCACCACCACCCGTACGAGCGCTGGGGCCAGGCCGATTACTACGGGCTGGCCGGCTTCTTCACGCGGCTGGGCCGCAAGAGCTTCGGCCAGCCGCCGCCGTATTTCGCCTCCGCGACAGTCACGACCGGCGAGAAGGACCCGCTCACCGGCAAGACCCCGGAGCCGAAGTTCCCTGACGGGCCGAGCCCGAAGTTCACCCCCGAGGATGACCCGCGGCACGCCCTGGTGGACTGGATGGCGAAGCCGGACAACCCATTCTTCGCCCGGGCCCTCGTCAACCGGATGTGGGGCCACCTGATCGGCCGCGGGCTGTTCCACGAGGTGGATGACCTGCGCGACACTAACCCGCCGTCGAACCCGGAATTGCTCGACGCCCTGGCGAAGGACTTCGTCGCCCACAAGTTCGACGTCAAGCATGTGATCCGCACGATCGCCACGAGCCGGGTGTACCAGCTCTCCGCGGTCCCCACCGACGGCAACAAGGACGACCGGCAGAACTTTGCCCGCTACTACGCCCGCCGGCTCCCGGCCGAGGTGTTCCTGGACGCGGTCAACCAGGCGACCGGGTCGAAAGCAGGGCTCAATGGCGTGGGCGTCAATGGCCGGGCGGTTGATCTGCCGCACGAGGGGTTCGGTTCCTATTTCCTCGACACGTTCGACCGGCCGAAGCGCGTCACAGTTTGCGAGTGCGAGCGCTCGACCGGGGCGACGCTCTCCCAGGTGCTTCTGCTCGCGAACTCGGAGGAGATGGAGACGAAGATCGGGGCTGGCGACGGCCGGGTGGCGAAGTTGATGAAGGACAAGAAGCCGCCGGTCGAGGCGATCGAGGAGCTGTACCTCGCGAGCCTGTCGCGGTTGCCGACGGACGCCGAGAAGAACAAGACGCTCGGCTATCTGGTACACCAGGCGAACAAGCAACAGGGGCTGGAAGACGTGCTGTGGGCGCTGCTCAACAGCAAGGAATTCATGTTCAATCATTAGCGATCAGCTTTCAGCGATCAGCGTGCAGCCGGACGCTGCTTGGCTGATTGCTGACGGCTGACCGCTGAGGGCTCTCGAAATGCTCGACTTCGTCACGCGCCGCACCTTCCTCCGCGTCGGCACCCTGGCCGTCGGCGGTCTGAGCCTGCCGGACCTGCTTCGGCTCCGCGCCTCCGGTGGCCAGTCGCCGGCCGGGCGCAAGAAGTCGGTCATCCTGATCTGGCAGGCCGGCGGGCCAAGTCACATCGATATGTACGACCTCAAGCCGGACGCCCCGGCCGAGGTCCGCGGCGAGTTCAGGCCCATTGCCACAAACGTGCCGGGCATCCGGATCGGCGAGCACCTGCCGCTCCAGGCGAAGGTGTTTGATAAGCTCGCCGTGGTCCGGTCCGCGTGTCACACGAACGCCGGGCACGGCATGGGCTCCCAGTGGATGCTCACCGGGTATCAGCCGACAATCGAAGTGAACGACAACATCTACCCGTCGTGTGGGTCGGTCGTCGCCAAGATGAACGGGCCGAACGAGTCGGGGCTACCGGCCTACGTCAACTTGCCGCGGGCCCTCAGCCTCGGGAAGGCGGCCTACCTGGGAGCGTCGTTCAACCCCTTCGCCCCGGACAGCGACCCAAATTCGGACGGCTTCCAGGTGCGGAACCTCAAGCTCCCGGGCCGTGTCCCCGTCGACCGGCTGGCGCGCCGCAAGGGCCTGCTCCAGAGCCTCGACTCCGTCCGCCGGGACATCGACACCAAGGGCGACCTGTACGGGCTCGACACCTTCTACCGCGACGGTCTGGAGATGGTGACCGACACGAAAGCCCAGACCGCCTTCGACATTGCGAAGGAGTCGCCCAAGCTCCGCGACAAGTACGGCCGTCACGACCTCGGCCAGTGCTGCCTGCTGGCCCGCCGCCTTGTCGAGTCGGGCGTGACCTTCGTCACTATCCAGGCCGGCGGCGGATGGGACACCCACGGCAACAACTTCAAGGAGCTCAAGGACAAACTCCTTCCGAAGTTCGACCAGGCCCTGGCGGCCCTGGTGACCGACCTGTGCGACCGCGGCAGGCAGGACGACGTGCTGGTCATGTGCACGGGCGAGTTCGGCCGGACGCCGAAGATCAACAGCGGGGCCGGCCGCGACCACTGGCCGGGGGCGATGTCCGTCGTTTACGCCGGCGGGGGGCTGAAGATGGGCCAGGCGATCGGGACGACGAATGCCCTGGGCGAGTTTCCGACGAGCAAGGCGTACTCGCCGGGCTGCGTGCTGAGCACGATGTACCACGTTCTCGGGATCGACCACCGACACGCCTTCCTGGACCAGGCCCAGCGGCCGCTGCCGATCCTGAGCGAGGGGGAGCCGATCGCCGAGCTGGTCGGGTAGAATGGCGGGGGACCGACTACCGAGGTGCCCGATGCCGTCGCCGTTCCCCGGGATGGACCCGTACCTAGAGAGCCCGACCCTGTGGCCAGGGCTCCATGTGGCCCTGATCGTGCGAATGCAGGCGGCGTTGAATCCGCGGCTCTTGCCGAATTACATCGCCCAGATCGAAACACGCGTGTACGTCCTCCACGACGAAGACCCGACCCGTCGGGAATTCGTTGCCGACGTGAGCGTAGAGAGGCAGCGGAAGTCCCGCCGCCGGGACCGGGATTCGAACATCCAAGTTGTGGAGCCGGTGGTGTTCCCGTTCCCCGTGGGTGTGGAGGTCGAAGAGCCGCGCATCGAGATCAAGGATCGGCGGGGCAACCGGCTCGTGGCCGTGATCGAGTTGCTCAGCCCGACGAACAAGATTCGCGGGTCGGAGGGGCGGGACTTCTTCCTGGACAAGCGGCGGGAGATCATTTCGGCCCCGGTCCACTGGGTGGAGATCGACCTGCTCCGGGGCGGTGACCCGACGGTACCCGCCCTGACCCCGCGAACCGACTACCGGATCGTCCTATCGCGGGCCGGCGACCGGGGTCGCACACGTGGGTGGTTGTTCAGCGTGCGGCAGGCCTTGCCGGCCATCGGCATTCCACTGGCCGCAAAGGACAAGGACGTCCCGCTTGCCCTCGGAGCCGTGTTCAACGCGGTGTACGACGACTCGGGCTATGAGTTCCTGATCGATTACACCCGGCCGCCTGAACGACCCCTTAGTCCTGCGGACGCCAAGTGGGCTAACCAGTTGCTCCGGGCCAAGGGGCTGCGGTAGCCTGGTCCCCACGTCCCAAGTCTCACATGCGTGTCATCATCCTACTTGCCCTGCTCGTCCCCTCGGCGGTTCATGCCGACCTCCCTTCGCCGCGGCTCGACCGCGTCTTCCCCCTCGGTGCCGCCGGCGGCTCGTCGGTCGAGGTCGAGGTCTCCGGCGCCGACCTGGATGAGCCGAAGGCGCTCCTTTTCGATCACCCGCGGATCACGGCCGAGCTGCTCAAGGACCGCAAGTTCAAGGTGACCGTCGCGGCCGACGTGCCGGAGGGGACCTACGACGCCCGCGTGGTGTGTAAGCACGGGGTCAGCAGCCCGCGGCTGTTCGCCGTCTCGTACGGGCTCACGGAGGTTCCGGAGAAGGAGCCGAACGACGAGCCGGTGACCGCCCAGCCGGTGCCGGTCAATTCGGCCGTCCACGGTACGACCGACGGGAACAAGGACGATGTGTTCCGGTTCCCCGCGAAGAAGGGCCAGCGGGTCGTCCTCGACTGTCAGGCGGGCAAGCTCGACTCGATGCTCGACGGCACCATGACCGTGACGGCCGCCGACGGCCGGATGCTCGCCTCCGGTGCGGGCTACAACGGCCGCGACCCGCTCATCGACTTTGTGGCCCCGGCCGACGGCGAGTATTTCGCCACCGTCCACGACCGGTCGTATCGCGGCGGGTTCCCGTATCGGCTGGTGATCACCGACCGGCCGCACGTCGATGCCGTCTTCCCGCGAGCGGTCCAGGCCGGCCGGTCGCAAACTGTGTCCGTGTACGGCCGCAACCTCGGCCCGGGATCCAAGCCGTCGCCCTGGAAGGTGGGCGACCTGGCCCTGGAGGAACGGGAAGAGTCGGTCACGGCCCCGGCCGATCTCCTGGCCCGCGGCCTGTTCCGCTTCACCGATCACCCGACGACCCACAGTGTCCTCCCGACGGCCGCGACGGCCACGTTGACCGGGTTCCAGGTTCACGGCGTGCCGGTGCTGGTCACGGCCGACGCGGTCACCCGGGAAGTCGAGCCGAACGACGACCCCAAGCACCCACAGCCGATCTCCCTGCCCGCGGTGGTGGCCGGGCGGTTCGACCGGGAGCGGGACGCCGACTGGTATGAGTTCGAGCCGCCGGCGGACGGGTCGTACGCGTTCGATGTCTATTGCGAGCGGGTCGCCGGGCGGGCCGACCCGTATCTCGTGGTGCTCGACGACAAGGACAACCGGGTGACCGAGCTGGACGACTTCGGCCCGCGCGACAACGCGTTCGACGGGCACCTCCGCGACCCGTCAGGCACCGTCAGCCTGACCGGCAAGAAGAAGTACCGGGTGCTGGTCCAGGACCGCTACCGCCGCGGCGGGGCCCGCTACCAGTACGTCCTGACCATCCGGAAGCCCGTGCCGGACTTCGATGTCGCCGTCATCCATTCGCAGAACCCCGGGCCGGGCGGGACCACGGTCCGCAGGGGAGGGGCGGCCTACCTGGACGTCATCCTCCAGCGGAAGGGCGGGTTCGGTGGCCCGATCACGATCGCGGCCGACGGGCTGCCGAAGGGCCTGCACGTCGCCCCGACCACGATCCCGAACGACAGTCGCGGCGCCCTGGTCCTCTGGGCGGACGCCGACGCCCCGGACTTTGTCGGCCCAGTCCGGCTGACAGCCACCGCGGCCGCCGGGGACACGACCCTGACCCGCGAGGTCCGGCCCTACACCCGCGTCTGGCCGCAGCCGGACATGAATTCGAGCCGGCCGACCCGCGAGCTGGTCGTGGCCGTCGCCGGGGTCGCCCCGTTCGGCTTGCGGCCGGCGACCGAGCGGATCGAGGTGACGGCCGGGCAAAAGGTGGACGTGACGTACCGGCTCGACCGGGCGGCCGGCTTCACCGGGCCGGTGATCGTCACCGCGCTCGCGTTTCCGGGCCCGATCAAGGCGGGCCAGGTGACGATCGCGGACGGCAAGGCCGAGGCGACGGTGTCGTTCGACGTGACGACCGGGACGCGGCCGGGCGAGTACACGCTCGTCGTCCGCGGGCAGGCCCAGGTTCAGGTGGAGGGGCCGAAGGGGAAAGCAAACACGCTGGTCACTCTGCCGGCCCGCCCGGTGAGTCTCCTCGTCGGCCCGCCGGGAACGAAGAAATGACAGCCGGGGGCCGCACGGTCCCGCCCTGATCGCCCTCCCGCGGCGGGTGTCCCGCGTGAACCCCGCGTTGGCGCCCTGACTCCCCGCCCAACACGCCGCCTTCCGACCGCCAGAAGGTCGGATTTGTCTCCTTTGGCCTTCCGGCGGGGTCAGGCCGCCAAGGTCGCCAACATTTCTCACTTACCGCCCGGTAGGTCTTTGGTCAGGGGGAAATTCGAAGGTTGCCACGCGTGTTTGTGTCAATTTGGCAACCTTCGACCTGGTTATGTCGTTGCAAGTCCGCGCGTCGGGGGCGACTCGAAAGTTGCCACGGGCGGGGGTGGTGACTCGGCAACCTTCGACCGACCGTCCGACGCCGGGGCGAGCGACGCGGGAGACATTTGGGGATTCTTGGCAGCCTGACCGATTTGGCAATGTGAAGCGCATTCCGCAAGTGCTTACGGGCGGAGCGGTACGGGGTCAGGTTGCCACTCAGGTTGCCAAATCTGCGCGCACACGCGGTCAGCAAATGACACCGTTGCAATGACTCGGCCCGGTGGCGCCCGGAGGACCGGCCAGGATAGCCCAGGCGCTCAAGTCTTATGGCCCCGACGTGCACCGACCATTAGCCAAGTGGATTGGCGGACTCGGCACCGAATGTCCTTGAAACTCTCCAGAAATTCTCACACACTGGTCGCGCAGCTTCTGGAGGACCATCGCCGTGCCCGCGCCCCAACGAGTCCTGGACCTCGTCCGCCTCTTCGACCGCAATGCCGACCAGTATCGCTCACCGGCATTTAACGAGGCCAACGTCCGCATCCAGTTTATCAATCCCATGTTCAAGGCCCTCGGCTGGGACATGGAGAACGAGCAGGGGCACGCCGAGGCGTACAAGGACGTGATCCACGAGGCCAGCCTGAAGATCGGCGAGGCGAGCAAGGCCCCGGACTATTGCTTCCGCATCGGCGGCACGCCAAAATTCTACCTCGAAGCCAAGAAACCGTTCGTGAACATCAAGGAGGACCCGGTCCCGGCGTTTCAGCTCCGCCGGTACGCCTGGACGAAGAAACTGCCGCTGTCGGTCCTGACCGACTTCGAGGAGTTCGCCGTGTACGATGGCCGCGTCCGGCCCAATCAGGCCGACAAATCGAGCAGCGCTCGCATCCTCTACCTGCGCTACACCGACTACGCCGACAAATGGGACGAAATCGCCGACGTCTTTGCCCGCGAATCGATTCTCCGGGGCTCGTTCGACAAGTACGCCGAGACGAAGAAGGCCAAGCGCGGCACTGCAACCGTCGATGCCGCGTTTCTGGAAGAGATCGAGAGCTGGCGCGAGGAGCTGGCCAGGAACCTGGCGCTACGCAACGCGCGACTCACCTCGCGCGAGCTGAATTACGCAGTGCAGATTACGATCGACCGGATCATCTTCCTCCGCATGTGCGAGGACCGGGGGATCGAGCCATACGGTCAGTTAAAGGAGCTGGCGGACGACGCGGATGTCTACAAGCACCTGCTCAAGCTCTTCCGCAAGGCCGACGACCGGTACAACTCCGGCCTGTTCCATTTCGAGAAAGAGAAGGGCCGGCCGCAGGAGCACGACGAGCTGACGCCCCGGCTGAAGCTCGACGACAAGGTATTGAAGGGCATCCTCAAGGGCCTCTACTACCCAGAAAGCCCGTACGAGTTCTCCGTCCTGCCGGCCGAAATCCTCGGCCAGGTCTACGAGCAGTTCCTCGGCAAGGTCATCCGGCTGACGGCCGGGCACCAGGCGAAGGTGGAGGAGAAGCCGGAGGTCAAGAAGGCCGGCGGTGTGTATTACACTCCCGCGTACATCGTGGAGTACATCGTCAAGCAGACGGTGGGCAAGCTGGTGAGCCCGGCGGCTGACGCCAAACTTGACAAGGCAAAGCAGGAGGGGTCGGCCATCGCCCCGCTGTCGACCGATCCGACTGCGGCTTTGCGTGACCACATCCTGGAAGCGTCCGCCGGGTCACTGACCCCGAAGCAAATCAGCAAGCTCAAGATTCTCGACCCGGCCTGCGGCTCCGGCTCATTCTTGCTCGGCGCCTACCAATATCTCCTCGACTGGCATCTGGCCTACTACCAGGCCAACGACCCGGAAAAGCACAGGAAGGAGGTCTTTCGCGACACCCGCGGCGCCTGGCGGCTGACCACCAATGAGAAGAAGCGCATCCTGCTGAACAACATCCACGGCGTAGACATCGACCCCCAAGCCGTGGAGGTGACCAAGCTCTCGCTCTTGCTGAAAGTGCTGGAAGGGGAGACGCAAGAGACGATCAACCAGCAGCAGGTCCTGTTCCACGAGCGGGCCCTGCCCGACCTGGCGAGCAACATCAGATGCGGCAACTCGCTGATCGGGCCGGATTTCTACGACGAGCCGGCTCAGGGCGACCTGTTCGCTGACGAGGAGGAACGCCTACGGATCAACGTCTTCAATTGGAACGCAGGTTTTCCGACGATCATGAAAGCGGGCGGGTTCGATGCAGTTGTTGGGAACCCGCCGTATATTCGCATCCAGACGATGCAGGATTGGCAACCGCGGGAGGTAGAGTTCTTTAGTCGAACCTATCAGTCGGCCGGCCAGGGCAACTACGACATCTACGTTGTATTCGTGGAGCGCGGCCTTGCCTTACTCAACAATCGGGGTCGCCTAGGCTTCATACTGCCAAACAAGTTCTTTAATGCTCTGTATGGACAACCACTGCGCGAGCTTCTCGCGTGCGGGACTTATCTCGACCACGTCGTCCATTTCGGGCACCAACAGGTCTTCGTCAACGCAACGACCTACACTTGCCTCCTGTTGCTCAGCAGGGCTGGCAGCCATGCCTGCGAGGTGGTCAAAGTTAATGACCTAGCGGCGTGGCGGGAGTCGAAAGCTGGGGAACGAGCGAATCTTCCGGCGAGTGCGTTCGGTGCAGAGGAATGGAACATCGAGGTTGGCGCCAAAGGAGAGCTGCGCTCACGCCTGCCTTCGCTTGGTGACCCGCTGGGCCAAGTGGCGGACATTTTCGTCGGGCTACAAACAAGCGCTGACAGGGTTTTCGTCGTGAAAAGCAGTCGTGAAGTCGAGCCGGCCATTCTCCGACCGTTTCTGATGACCGGAGGACTCCGCTCGTTCCAATCGCCGGACGTGACCGCTTGGCTGATATTCCCCTACGAGATCGTTGATGGCCGCGCGACGCTGATCCCAGCTCAGCAAATGAAGAGCCATTTTCCAAAGGCGTGGGCCCGCCTCAAGGCAAACGAGGCCAAGCTACGAGGCCGTGACAATGAAGGTTGGAACCATGGCGAATGGTATGCATTTGGTCGCTCGCAGAATCTGACCGAGATGCAAGCGGAGAAGATTGTCATCCAGGTCACCGCCGTCAATCCAACTGTAATACTTGACTCTGCTGGATTGTGTATGACTGGGGGCGGTGCCGGGCCGTTCTACGGGATACGCCCTCGGCCTGCGTCTGGTGTTGGGGTCAAGTACTTACTCGGCTTGCTGAGTTCGAGGCTCTTTGGCTGGATCGTCCGGACCCAAAGCACGCCCTTACGGGGTGGCTATGTGAAGTACTCCAAACAATACATCGAGAAGGCGCCAATTCGCCGTCCCGACAAGAACCGTCACGACCGCATGGTCGAGCTGGTCGACCGAATGTTGTCGCTTCACAACCACTTGTCTACTGCCATGACCCCCCACGACCGAACTTCCCTCGAATCCCAAATCGCCTCCACCGACCGCCAGATCGAGCAGCTCGTCTACGAGCTCTACGGCCTGTCGGACGATGAGATCAAAATTGTCGAAGAGCAAGGCCAAGCTCGTCCAACTGAGACCGCATGAGGGTCTGGAGTAGCTCCGGTGCCGCCGAGGACCACCGACTTCGGCGGCACTCGGAACGTGCGGTAAAATGGGAGTTTGCGTCGCGTTCCAAGGAACGTCTAGGTCATGCGCAACACCATCTCTGTAAAGCCCGAACTCATCCGCTGGGCGATCAAGCGCTCGGGCCTGGCGTTTGCCGATTTGGCCGCGAACGTCCCACATCTCGCCGATTGGCAGAGCGGCAAGAAAGAGCCGACGTTGCGGCAGCTTGAGGATTTCGCCAAGAGGACAACGACGCCACTCGGCTATTTTTTCCTTTCTGTCCCACCGGTCGAGAAGCTCGCCATACCGGATTTCCGCACCATGGACGACTCCGTCCCGGAACGACCCAGCCCGAACTTGCTCGACACCCTGTACGACATGCAGCGCCGTCAGCATTGGATGCGGGATTACTTGATTGAGCAAGGTCACGAGGAACTGCCGTTCGTCGGCTCCGCCAGGATGTCGCGCCCGATCGAATCCGTCGCAGTTTCAATCCGCGAGGCCCTCGGCCTCGACGGCGATTGGGCTGAGCAGTGTCGGAGCTGGGAGGATGCGCTCCGGAAACTGCGCGCTGCCATTGAAGACATTGAGATCATGGTCGCGGCCAGCGGCGTGGTCGGCCTCAACAACACGCGCGCGCTCGACCCGGACGAGTTCCGCGGCTTCGTTCTCAGCGACCGGCATGCGCCCCTGATTTTTGTCAATGCCGCCGATTCCAAGTCGGCGCAGATGTTCACACTCGCCCATGAGTTGGCGCATGTCTGGGTAGGGAAAGACGGCGTGTTCAACCTTATCAACACGATGCCGGCCAGCGACGAGGTGGAGGAGTTTTGTAATCACGTCGCCGCCGAGTTCCTGGTGCCGGCCGACAACTTCCGGACTCACTGGCCCGGCGTGAAGGACGCGACCAACCCGTTCAAGAAGCTTGCCGGGTCGTTCAAGGTCAGCCCCATCGTTGTCGCCCGGCGTGCACTGGACATGGATCTGATCGACAGAGCGCGGTTTTATGCGTTTTATGCCCAAAACCAGCTCGAATGGCGAAAGAACAAAGAGACGAAGGAGTCGAGTGGCGGCAACTTCTATGCAACGCAGAACATCCGGCTGGGGCGCCGTTTCTCGTTGGCCGTGGTGCAGGCGGCCCGCGAAGGTAAGCTGCTCTACCGTGACGCGTACCAACTGACGGGCCTTCGGGGGAAGACGTTTGAACGGTATGCCGCTCAGGTCATCCAGCCTTCGAAGGTGTGACGCCCGTGAAGAAGTACCTGCTCGATGCCAACATCTTCATCGAAGCGCACATGCGGTACTACCCATTCGATATAAGCCCGGGGTTTTGGGACGCCTTGCTGGCTCACCATGACAAGAAACGCATCTTCAGCATCCAACAAGTCAAGGACGAGCTCGATGAGGGCGACGACCGGCTGACCCAATGGGCGAACGAGACCGCGCCCAAGACCTTTTTCAAGAAGACTGCCGATAAGGCCGTGGTCGACTGGTACAAGAAGATAATCCAATGGGTCACCGGACAACCTCAGTTCACTGCCGAGGCACAAGCGCAATTCGCCAGCGTCGCTGACGGTTGGCTCATTGCCTACGCGAAGAGCAACGGCTTGGCCGTGGTCACACACGAAAAGCCGAGCGCCCAAATCAAGGCGAGGGTGCCGATTCCGAATGTGTGCGAAGAATTCAAAGTGGAGTACTTGAACACGTTCGAAATGCTGCGCGAACTCGGAGTCCAATTGGTCCTCGCAAGATCGCGGAGGTAGGCGCGTCGCTACCTATGCTGGGACCCCCTCACTTCCCCCCAAACCACCCCCCCGCCAGCGGGTCGGTCTTGAAGAACGCGAGCAGCATCTCCGCCACCTTCTGGCGGCCGCTCGGGCTCGGGTGCGTGCCGTCGCCGGCCAGGTCCTTGCGCTCCCACACCAGGCCGTCCGCCTTGCGCGGGGTCGTCCCGTCCGCCCAGAAGTACGGGCCCCACAACAAGAGCGGGGCCTTCACCGCTCCCTTCTCCGCGTCGTAATTCAACTCGGCGTCGCCCCGGACCTGGTCGCGGATCAGCCAGCGCACCGCGAACGCCCCCTCGTACGCGTACGGCTCCGGGTTCAGCGGCGTCGTCGCCCACCCGCCGTAGATCCGGCTGCCCAGGTAGGCCACCCGCAGGTTCGGGAACCGCTCGCGGGCGTTGTGCAGCACCGCGAGCGTGTCCTTCTGCAGCTTCTGGCCGTGCTTTTCGAGATCGCCCGTCGGCTGCTTGTTGGCCAGCTTCACCCAGGCGACCTGCACCTGCTTCGGGCTCACGCGAGCGGCTTCCAGCCGCCGGTCGGCCTCGAGCCACGCCTTGCCCCGGGGGTCCACCCACTCGGCCATCGCCTGCCCGCCCTGGGCGCAGTCCACGATCGTCACTCGCGGCGACTTCTTCGGGTCCTTGTCGGCGAGCTGCTTGAAGAGCGAGAACTCCTGGGTCGCGTTCGACATGCTGATCGACACCAGGGCGATCGTGCCGTCGCGGGCGGGCTTGCCGTCGGCGTCGAGCGGCTCGATCTTCGCGGTCTCCTTGCGGGCGGCTTTCAGATGCGCCTCGGGCGGCTCGTTGCGGCCGCCGCCGTAGAGGCCGCCGTCCTCCCCCTTGTACCTGTCCGCGGCCGTCATCTCGGTGAGCGGCTTGAGCCCGACCGATGACCTGCCGGTCTCCTTCGCGTCGCTCGCGGGGGGCTTGCCGAGGCGGATCGCCTTGATGATGGGCCCGCCGTCGGTGCGCTCGACGGTGATCGTGACCTCCGCCCCCTCCTTCAGCTCCTTGGCCTTGAGGCCGTCCGGCAGGGGCTTGCCGTCGGCGCCCAGGACCTTGACGTCCTTGTCGATCGTCACCGTGCGGTCCTGGCCGTTGGCGTGGATGGAGAGGACGCCTTTCTCGGCATCGACCTTCTTGATCGTGACGACGGCGTCGAAGGCCCAGAGGCTGGTGGACAGGGTGAGCGCGACGAGCGAGGTGAGGAGTGGGAGACGCATGGGTGTGTTCCTGGTCGAGGCGGGGTTGGGACTGGGGGGGGTTGGGTGGCGTCAATATAGGCTCGGCGGGGCTTCGCTGCGCTTCGGTCACGCCCGCAGGCCGAATGTCGCGCGGCGTTATCTCGTTTTGCATCCCCCCGGGAAATCTGACTTTAAGCATTTTTAACTTGCTTTTCATTCCTGATGGCACGATCATACCACGGACCGAGAATCCGACACGTCCGGCCCAGACTTGTTGGCTCGCGTCTGCTTGCTGGTTGGCCGGACACGTCTGAAGGTTGTCGCGCTTTCGAGTTTTCGACGGTTCGCATTGTGACTGCGACTGCCACCCGGCGCGGTGACGACTGGCCGCGCGCGGGGGACGGTCGCTCGCCCTGACACGCGCCGATCGCCCGGCAGTGATCGCCGCACAAACTCGCACCCCACTCGTGCGTCGCCTGACAGGAACCGAATAACCCGGACTGACATTCGCCCGCGCCGGCGCCTCAGCGCCGTCGCGTGTGCATTCGACGTTTATAGCCGTTGATTGTCCCCCTCACCGAGGCCAAGGAGCGGATCCATGAGTCGCGCCCAGAGAATGCTCCCCCACTTCCGTCCACGAATCCTTCGGCGGGCCCGCGGGACACCTGTCGCGTCGCCGGAGTCCCGCGACGCCGCCCCACCGCACCGGCTCCGATCCCCGGAGGGCCTCGAGGACCGGACCCTCCCCGCGGTCACGTTCTTCCCGGACGGGTCGGGCAAGTCGATCGTCCGTTTCACCGAGGACATCCCGGGGACTTCGGACACGCTGCAGCTGCAAGTCGCGTCGGGCGGGCTGCTGGCACACAACTTCAACAACGCCGGCTTCACCACCGACCTCGACTCGGCCACCCCGGGGGTGCAGTCCCTGGCCATGAGTGCGATCTCGCGGATTGACGTGTTCCTCGACGGCGGCAACGACGTCCTGGCGGTGGACGGGTTGACCAACCCCGACGTCATCCCGTCCGGGGGCGGGATCGTGTTCGCCGCGGGGACGGGGACCGACCGGCTCGAAGTCTCCCACGACCAGAACATGACTCTGACCGGGTCCGCCCTCACGGTGGGCGGGCGCACGATCGCCTTCACCGACCTGGAAGCGGCCAGGCTGACGGGCGGGAATTCGTCCAGCGTGATCGACGCGTCCGCGTTTACCGGCCCGGTCACGTTGGACGGCGGCAACAGCGACGACACGCTCATCGGCGGATCCGGGGACGACGAGCTCGACGGCGTCAACGGCAGCGACCGGCTGGAAGGCCGGGGCGGGAACGACCGGCTGCTGAGCAGCAACAGCGGCACCACCATGTTCGGCGGCGACGGCGCCGACTCCCTGTTCGGCGGCAACTCCAAGGACAACATGTTCGGCGAGGGCGGCAACGACCTGTTGATCGGCGGAAACGGGTCCGACTTCATGGACGGCGGGGACGGCAATGACACGTTCCTGCCTGGCAACGGGAACGACACGGTCATCGGCGGGACCGGGACCGACCTGGTGGTCGGGTCCGACAACGTGAGCTGGACGCTGACGGACACCAGCCTGACCGGCGAGGGCACCGACACCCTGCAGAGCATCGAGCAAGCCCAGCTGACCGGCGGCGGTGGAAACAACGTCCTGAACGCGACCGGGTTCTCGGGCCGCGTCTCCCTCCAGGGGGGCGGCGGGATCGACGCGCTGTTCGGCGGGACCGGGTACAACGTGTTCATCCGGCCGGTCGGCGAGATCGGCAACGTGAGCATGACCGGCGGACCGGCCGGGAGCACCAACGATTACATCCTGTGGCTGCAAGGGGCGCTCACGCTCACCAGCACCGGCGGCTACGACCGGCTCATCTTCCTGTCCGCCGTCAACCTCGACTTGAGCCAGACCGCCGGCACGATCCAGGTCGTGGACCCGACTGGCGACACGGTCGCGCTGACCGGGATCTTTGAGGAATGTGTGGGGAGCGACTTCGCCGACTCGATCACCGCCGCGTCGAACACGATCATCAACGGCGGGGGCGGGAAGGACAAGATCGTCGTGGACGGCAAGTCCAACGTCGTCGTCCACGGCGGGGCGGATGTTGACACCCTGCAACAGACGGGCAGCACGAACGTCGTGCTGGCCGGGGACGCCGGCCTGGACACGCTCATTAGCACGGGCGGCACTGGAGTGGTAATCAGCGGCGGGGCGGACGCCGACACTTTGATCCAGCAGGGCGGGACCTCGATCACCATGTCCGGCGACGACGGCCTCGACATCCTCCAGAGCATCGGCGGGTCGAACATTTCGATGACCGGCGGGGCCGACACCGACACGCTGCAACAACAGGACGGGACCCAAATCACCATGTCCGGCGACGAGGGACTGGACTTTCTCACCAGTCTGAACGGCTCTCAGGTCTCGATGACCGGCGGGGCCGACGCCGACACGCTCATCCAACAGGGTGGGACCTCGATTACCATGTCCGGCGATGACGGCCTGGACGTGCTGCAGAGCGTCGGCGGCACGAACGTCATGATGAGCGGCGGGGCCGACGCCGACACGCTGATCCAGCAAGGCGGGACCTCGATTACCATGTCCGGCGACAGCGGGATAGACTCCCTGACCAGTCAGAATGGAACGATGGTGGTCATGAGCGGCGGGGCGGACGCGGACTCGCTGCTCCAGACCGGCGGCTCTGAGGTTGTCATGAACGGCGACGACGGGCTGGATACGCTCACGAGTCAGCTCGGGATCGACATTTCCATGAGCGGCGGAGCCGGTGCCGACGCGCTGATTGAGGACGCGGGCCAGAAGGTCAAGATGTCCGGCGGGGCCGACGCCGATTCCCTGGTGAGTACCTCCGGCACGCAGATCACGATGGCCGGGGACGCGGGCGACGACCGGCTCACGGTCAAGGAGGGCGTTGACAGCACGGTGTCCGGCGGGGCCGGGAGCGATACCATCGTCCTCGCCGGGTCCTCACTCGGCGCCGTGGTGATCGACGAGCTGGCCGAGCCGACGCCGGACCTGAGCCGGGACACCCTGGACTTCTCCGGCTTTACCGGTGGACCGATCAATCTGGATCTTGCCGTCACCACCCCGCAAGTCGTGACCCCCGGCCACCTGACGCTGACCCTGACCGACGCGGCGGGGATCGAGAACGTCATCGGCACCGCCTTCGCCGACACCGTGTTTGGCAACGCGCGGGACAACGAACTGGACGGGGCCGACCAGCTGAACCCGGCAGCGGGACCGGCCCCGGCCTGGAACGGGGTGACGCAGGTAGTGTTCCTGGACTTCGACACCTACACCGGCCCCGGCGAACACGTGTACACGCCGGCCGAGCGGAACCAAATCCAGGCCCGCCTGGTGGCCGACTACGTCGGCCCGGACCCGGCGAATCCGTGGTTCCACTTCCAGTTCACCCAGACGCAGCCGTCCGCGTACCCGTACGCTCGGCTCAACTTCAATCAGACCCCGCTGAACTCGGAAGACACCGGCCAGTTGACCGGCGGGTTCGCCTACGAGCTGGACTTCCGCAACCTGAACCTGGGGACGGCGGACAACCCCAGCTTCGCCTCAATCCAGGTGAACGGCATCCTCGGGGCGGAGAAACAGCCGCCGGACACGTCCGACAACTGGGTCGCCCTGTCGTCGAAGATCGCCGCCCATGAGCTGGGGCACCTGGTCGGACTGCTGCACCCCGACTCGTACGGCCCGATCGGATATGGCCCGCACACCCCGCCGGGCGGGGTCCGGTACAATCCGGACTACACCGGGCCGGCGGGCGCGTTCGAGACGTTCGACCACCTGATGAGTTCGCCGGCGTTCGCCGGCTCGAACCGGTTTAACGACCTCCGGGACCTGTACTTCGGGGAGCGGGAGGCGGTCAAGCTTGAGTTCGCCGAGTCCGGGACCGTGATCCCGGAGGCCGCTGCCCCCCACCGGTCGTTCGACACCGCCCAGGCGCTCGTCCTGGCCCCGCTCGCCGTCCCGAACACCCTCGGGGCCGGGGCGCTGAACGCACCGAAGGCGTTCACGGTCGCCGCCCTGGACGTGGTCGGGGCCATCAGCCTCGATTCCGGAACCGGGGCCAGCGAGGGCGACTTCTACTCGCTGACCGGCCGCAAGGGGGACTTGTTCAACATCGAGGTCCTGTCCCGAAATCTGACCCGGCTGACGCACACCATCAATCCGAACGAAGTCGTCCCGATCACGGACCCCAATGTCATCGACCCGATCGTGCGGGTTTACGATGCGGCCCACAACCTGGTGGCCTATTTCACCGCCCCGGCTGCTGACGACGACAGCCCGGAATCGACGGACGCCTCGATCGTCGATCTGACGCTGCCGGCCGACGGCACCTACTTCATCGAGGTAGACACGTTCGCCCCGACCTCCGGGCCGGACACGGACGTCGGGTCGTACGAGCTGTTCGCGTACCAGTTCGACGCCGGCAACGCGAACGACGTGGGCGACCTCCTGGACGGCAAGGGCGGAAACGACACCGTCGTCGGCGGGCTCGGGAACGACGTACTCCTCCCCGGGGTCGGAAACGACGTCCTCCGCGGCGGCGTCGGCGACGACCGATATGCCAACCTGGCGAACGGGGCCGTCAACGTGATCGAGAGTGCCGGCCGGGACACGCTCGACTTCTCGGGCAATCCGCGCGGGGTGACCGTGAACCTCGCACTCGACGCCGGTCAGACCCAGACGTTGACCAGCACGGGCGACACGCTGGCGATTACCGGGACCGTGGAGAACGTCCTCGGCACCGACTTCGCCGACCGGCTCATCGGCAACGCGGCGGACAACACCCTGGACGGCAAGGGTGGAGACGACACCATCAGTGGCGGTCTTGGCAACGATGTCATCCTCGGCGGGGACGGGAATGACACCCTGGACGGGGACGACGGCCGCGACCTGTTGATCGGCGGATTGGGCCTCGACACCCTGCGCGGGCTGGGAGGTGACGACATCCTGATAGGCGGGCGGACCACCTACGACGCCAATTCCGCTGCCCTCGACCAGGTCATGGCCGAATGGACCGGGTCAGGCACTTATGCCCAGCGGGTCGCACACCTGACCGGCCAGGCCGGCGGGCTGAACGGGACGACGTTCCTGATCAAGGGGACGACGGTGTTGGACGACGACAAGGTCAAGGACTCTATGACCGGCGGGCTTGGCCTGGACCTGTTCTTCTCATTCGTCGGCGACAAGGTGAATGACCGCGAAGCCCCGGCAGAGTTCTCGTTGTAGTGTTCCGTTGCGCCTGGCTTGTTTCGCAGTGGCCAGGTTCGGCTGAGCCCGACGCGCCAAGCGAGGGCCACGCCGGCCTGGGCCGGACGGTGGAGTCTGGTCGGAGGACTACCCGGGGCTCGGCGTCGCCCGCGCTTGGCGCGTCGGGCCCCGCCGCCCGGCCGGGCGGCGGCGACGACACCCGCCGCCTCAACCGCCCGGGGCTCGTGCGTTCGCTGACAGTAGCGCCTGAAACTGCGGCCGCTCGCGGACGGCGTCCAGGTCCGGGTCCGTCTCGAGCAAAACGTGGTCCTTGTACCCCTGCTCGAGCGCCCGCCGGATCATGTCGAGGGACCGGTCCAAATACTGCTTTCGCAGCTCGGGATCGTCAACTAATCCGGCCGCCGCCTGGGAGAAGCACTGGGCCAGCTCCACCAGCACCTCGCGGTCCAGCTTCTGCCGGGACTCGATCCGGGCGGCCTGTTCGGCCATGGCCTTGTGGCCACCGATCCGCGACTGAACCAGGAGTAGCTCGATCTGGCGGCGGACGTTCTCAGAGTTGGCGGCCAGGACCTCGCGAATCTCGAGGCACTTGCGATTCCACCGGCCGGCGGCTTCGGGATCGCCCAGTCGGCGGGCCAGGCTCCCGCACCGGTAGTCGGCCAGCGCCAGATACCGTTGGTAATCCACGTGTTTTTTGTCCCACCCGGCCAGTTCGTCCATCAGCCCCTGGCACCGGAGCAGGTGCTCCTTGGCCGTCGCCAGGTCAGCGGTGCGCAGGGCGAACATCCCGAAGTTCCCCAGACTGTGGGCCAGCTCCAATTTGTACTGCGGATTTTTCGGCTCGGCCTGGTGGACGCGCTCGCAGATGGCCAGGGTCCGGCCGAATTCCTCCTTGCCCGCCGGCCAGTCCCGGGAGCGGAACCGGAGCTCACCCAGGGCCATGTGCGACCGGGCGACGTCGAGCTGCAGCGGCAAGATCTTTTCGTGCGCCCGAGCCAGCTCCTCACGGATGGTGAGGGCGTCGTTGAAATATCCCGCCGCCCGGTCCGGCTCCCCAATTCGCAGGAAGGTCACCCCGACCCGGGTGTGGGCCTCGGCCAGGTCCTGCCGGACCCTGATCGGGTCCAGCTTGCCATCCAGCAGACTGTTGACCACCGACTGTCGCAGGCGCAGTGCCTCCTGGTAGTAGCCGAGGGAAACCTGCACGTCACGGTTCAATTCCAGGGTGATCTGGCCGAGCGCGGTCAAGGTGGCGGCCAGGTTCGCCATGGCGACCGGCCCCTCCGGGTCGCGCTTGGCCAGGGCCCGCGCGATTTCATTGCTCTTTTGAATCTGGGCGAAAGCCTTCTCGGTCTGCCCCATTTGTTGGAACAGCTGGCCCAACTTCAGGTAGGCAGCGGCCGTGCTCTGGCCGAGCAGGCGGGAGTCCTCGTCGCCACTGGCCACCTTGTCCAGGCCGACCAGTGCACTTTCCAGCAATTTCAGCTTGAGCGGCTGCATGCCCGGACGGTCCCCAATCTCCTTCTGGGCTTCGTCGATCAGCGTGCCGAAAGCGCGCAGTGCCAACCCGCCCTGTTTGATCACCTCGTCGGCGTTTTTCTGGGCCTGTGCCCGGGCCTCCTCGGCCAGCACTCGAGCCTGCTCCGCCCGTTCTCGCTCCTCTTCCTTCTGACTCCGCTCCCGGGCCATGCCGATGGCCAGGGTGGTTGACACGACCGTCCCGGCAACCAGCAGCACCACAACGGCGGCGGTCAGCCCCGCGATCCGGGGGTTCCGCTTGAACCAACGAATGAACCTTGCCACGCTTCCGACAGGCCGGGCCAGGATCGGCTTGCCGGCGAGGAACCGGTCGAGGTCGTCGGCCAGCGCACCGGTCGAAGCGTACCGTTTCGCCGGGTCTTTTTGCAGGCACTTCAGGCAGATCGTCTCGAGGTCCCGCGGGATCTTGGGGACAAGCTGTCGCGGCGGCACCGGGTCCTTCGACTGGACTTGCTCGAGCGTCTCGAGCACGGTGGACCCCAGGAACGGGGGCCGCCCGGTGAGCATTTCGTACAGGATGGCCCCGAGGGAGTACGTGTCGGCCGCGGGACCGACGCCGCGGGCCTCGCCGCGGGCCTGCTCCGGGGCCATGTAGCTCGGCGTCCCAACCACGGCACCCGTCTGGGTGTGTCCGCCCGCCCCGTCGTCCAGCTTCTTGGCGAGCCCGAAGTCGGTGATCTTCGGCACCCCATCGGGGGTCATCAACACGTTGGACGGCTTCAAGTCCCGGTGCACGATCCCGTGGTCGTGGGCGTATTGGATCCCGTGCGCCAGCATCGCGGCCAGCCGGGCGGCCCGCTCCGGGGGCTGCGGCTCCTTCCGGATCAGCTCGGAAAGACTTCCGCCCTCAACGAATTCCAGCGAGAAAAAGGGAAGGCCGTCGCGCTCGCCGACCTCGTGGATCTGGACGATGTTCTGGTGCTGGAGCCGGGCCGCGGCCTCGGCCTCGAGGCAGAACCGGTCCAGTTGCTGCCGGCTCGCGTGAACCCCGGCCAGGACCATCTTGAGGGCCACCGTGCGGTTGAGACCGATTTGCCGGGCCTTGTACACGACACCCATGGCCCCGCGGCCCAATTCCCCCTGGATCTCGTACCCGGCCACCAGCTGCCCCCCGCGGCCTCCGACCTTCTGCCCGGTTGGTCCGTTGAGGGTGCCGGAACTGCTATCCAGCGTCAGGTCCAGTTCCGGTTTGGTGTCCCTGCCTTGCGGTCTGTCGGCAATCGTGGGCCCGGGGATCAGGCACCCGGAGTCGCCCGGATCGCCGGGCAATTCGGCTCGCGGCTGGTCAATCGTTCTGACGTTCCCGGGATCGCCGCCAGCCGCGAGGCGTGCGGCATATTCCTGATCCAGTCGCTCGAGTTGCGGCCGGAGTCTTGCGCGGTCCTCCGCGGGCGTCTCGGCCAGGGACGCCTCCAGGTCGGGCCGGGCGGCGCCCGACAGGGCGTTCACCCAGCTGTCTTCGAAGCGGAGCAAGATGTCTTGGGCGCCGCCGGCGACGGTCGGGACGTCCGGTCCAGTTGGCGTTCTCATGGTCGGCCTCAGGCAGGCAGCGTGGGGATATCGGGCGAGCCAAATCCAGCCTCCCACCGCGGAAACTCGGTGTGGGAGCACGGGTGGCAGTGCAACCAAGGCCTGCCTCGTCTTGCGCGACAAGGCATTAGATCGGATGAGAAGATTATTGCAAAATCGACTGTTTAATTCCAGTCAATTCTCTTTTGGTGAGAACTGAACTGTCGCCAGGAGGCGGACTCGACTACCCAAATTCGCGGTGGTCATCTCAACCTCGTTTTTCCTCGCGACCTCGCTCATAATTCAGTTGGCGCGTGGTGCAATCGGGAAACACTTCAGCCGAGGATGGCGGAACCTATGAAACGCGAACCGGAGTCACAACCCGCGCCCGCCGAGGTGCGGAGAATCAATTGGTTCGGGCGCGAGGTCGTGGTCATCGACAACGGCGGCCGACTCGGCCGGCCGGGTAAGTTCACCGCGGACCAAATCGCCGAATTCCGCGCCGCGGTCGCGACGACGCCCATTGCCGAGCTGGCCCGCCGCCACGGGGTCAGCCGGCAGCACATGAGCTACCTCATCTACGGCCGCCGGTCGCCGAACCCGGCGAAGCCGGGCACGCCCGGCGGTCCCTGGACGGCCAAGGAAGACAGGCTCGTCCGGACGCTGCGAACGGCGGCGGTCGTCGCCCGGACCGGGCGGTCCGCGGTCGCGGTGCAAGCGCGGCGTCGGCAGCTCGGCGTCCCCCCCGTGGTTCGCCATTACACCCCGAAGGAAGACAAGATTGTCCTTCGCCTCGCCACTCCCGCGGCCGCTGCAAAGACCGGGCGGTCCCCGCAGTCGATCAACGACCGGCGGTATCGCCTGCTAAAGCGCGCCAAGGGGGCCCATGCGAGGCGGGTGAAGTGACAGGTTTGTGCCCGCCCGCCGACTCGGGTTCATTTCCCTTTCTTCGGCTCATACCCGGCCTCGCCGACGACAGGCCGGGGGGTCGGCGGTGGCGGGGTCACGCCCGCGGCGCGCATGACACGGTGAATCGCGTCGATCGTCTCGTGCGAGGGCTTGAAGTTCCCCGGCCGAAACCCCTCCGCGATCATGAGCGGCGTCCAGCCGTACTTGTCCTTCTTGTTCCAGACGTCGATCTTCGCCCCGTGATCGGCGAGGAATTGAACAATCTTGGGCAGGCTCTTGTAGGCGGCGCCGTGCATCGCCGTTTCGCCGTTCTCGTCCACGGTGTTGACGTCGGCCTTGAGGGTCAGGAGGTATTCGACGGCCGCCAGCGCCTCCGGCTCGGTCCCGGCCTCCTCGTCGGGCGCGAGCGTGCCGATCCCGGCCGCGGCCATGAGCGGGGTGCACCCGTCCTTGTTCGGCTGCAGGGGGCTTGCACCCAGCTCGACCAGGAGCTTCATGTACGGGAGGTCGGCCGTCTTGGATGTCAGAAGGAACGCCGTCGCGCCGGGCATGCCCAGTTTGCCGCGGCCGGTGGCCCCTTTCTCGAGCCGCGTGTTCACATCCGCGCCGGCATTCACCAGCTCGCGGACGAATTGCAGGCTGCTGAGCTTGCCCGAACCGGTCGGCGGCGGTTGACCGTCCGGGTCGTCGCCGCGATTCGGCTTTCGCACCCAGGTTAGCGTGTGCAGGGGAGTGAAGCCGGACCGCTGGTCGTTCGGGTCGGCGCCGGCCTTCACGAGGGCCATCGCCAGGTCGAAGTGTCCGTTCTCGACCGCCAGGATGAGCGCGCTCGTGCCGTTTTTCGCCGCATAGCCGCCGCCCTTTCTTTCAGTGTCAATGGCTTCGTTCGCGTCCACCCCGGCCTTCAAGAGCGCCCGCACGGCGTCGATGCGGCCCTCGCGCGCGGCGAAGAGCATGGGGGTGAAGCCGGACTTCAGTCGCGCCTTTGGATCCGCGCCCGCGTTGACGAGCAGCTCGACCGCCTCCGCGTGGCCGTCGGCCGCGGCCCACATGAGCGCCGTCTGTCCCTTGCGGTCGGCTGCGTCCACCTTCGCGCCGGCTTCGATCAGCGCCTTGACCGGGCCGGCCTTACCTGTGCGGGCCGCGGTCATCAGCGCCGACTCGCCGCCGCGAAGAGTCGTGTTGGGGTCCGCGCCCGCGGCGAGCAGCATCCGCACGAGTTCCGCGTTACCGTTTGTGCACGCTAGCGACAGCGGGGTCACTCCGTACCGGTTCTCCGCTTTCGCCCCCGCCCCGGCCGCCAGCAGCAACTTGGCAACTTTCGCATCGTCATGGTGCGCGGCCCAGTGTAGGGCTGTCATCCCGTCCTTCTGGGCGGCGTTCGCATCGGCCCGCTCCTTGAGCAACGTCCGGACGCGTGACCAGTCGGCCTTTTCCGCCGCGTCGGCGAGCGGGGAATCGGCCGCGACCGCCGGGGACGCGGCACACAAGGCCAGCACAAAAGTTGCGAACCTCGCCACCAAGAGTCTCCGGGGTTTTTCCGCTCTCTCCGCTTCGGAGTGGGGGCCAGGGGGGACAGGACTCGGGAGCGGCGAGCCCAGACCTCTCCCCCTAAGCCCCCCGAATCGGGGAGGGGGGAACCGATTTACAGCGGCACCGGTTCGAACAATCCCTTCACCTTGCCGTTGCTGTCGCCGAATTTGTCCAGCCGGACTCCGACCTTGTCGAGCAGCGTCAGGTGCAAGTTGGCAAGCGGCACGGCCTTGTCGAAGCGAATGTGCCGCCCGCCCTTCATGCCCCCGGCCGCGCCGCCCGCGACCAGGATCGGCAGGTTGATGTGGTCGTGCACGTTCGGGTTGCCCATGCCGCTGCCGTAGAGGATCAGCACGTGGTCGAGCAGCGTGCCGTTGCCTTCCTTGGTCGCCTTGAGTTTGCCGAGGAACTCCGCGAACAGGGAGACGTGGAACTGGTTGATCTTGGCGATCTTGGCGACCTTCGCCGGGTCGTTGCCGTGGTGCGACAGGGGGTGGTGTGGGTCGGGTACGCCGATCTCGGGGTACGTCCGGTTACTCGTCTCGCGGGCCAGCTGGAACGTGATGACCCGCGTCACGTCCCCCTGCAGGGCCAGTAGTTGCAGGTCGAACATCAGCCGCGCGTGGTCCGCGTACGCGGCCGGCACGCCGATCGGCCGGTCCAGGTCCGGGAGCGGGTTGTCCCGGACGTCCCGCTCCGCCTTCTGGATGCGCCGCTCCACGTCGCGCACGGACTCGAGGTACTGGCCGACCTTGGCCCGGTCCGCCGGCCCGAGCTCCCGCTCCAGCCGGCCGAGGTCGTCCTTGACGAAGTCCAGCAGGCTGGCCCGGCGGCGGAGGGCGGCCTGCCGGTCTCCCTTGCTGCCCCCTTCGCCGAATAGCGTCTCGAACACCAGCCGCGGGTGGGCCTCGGCCGGCAGTGGCGTGGTCGGCGACGACCACGAAAGGTTATTCTGGTAGACGCAGGCGAACCCGTTATCGCACTGGCCGACGACCTGCATCATGTCCATCGCCAATTCGAGCGACGGGAGCTGCGTGTCGCGGCCGAGCTGCTTGGCGGCGATCTGGTCCGCCGTCGTCCCGAGGTAATAGTCGGTTCCCTCGGTGTGTTTCGCGCGGGCGCAGCTCAGGAACGTCGAGTTCGACGACGAGTGGGTGCCCGGGTAAGCGTTCTGCAGCTCCGTGTTCGTGATGACCGTGACGTGGTCCTTCACCGGAGCCAGCGGGCTCAGGATCGGCGAGAGCTTGTCGAGCTTGTCCGTGCCGGGGGGCGTCCAGCGCGTGACGTCGCAACCCATCGGCATGAAGACATAGCCCAGCCGGCGTAAGGGGGCGGCCGGGGTCTTCGCCTGGGCGGTCATGGCGGGGACCATGGCGTCCAACAGCGGCAGGGCCAGGGTTGCCCCGACGCCCCGGAGGAACGTCCGCCGCGGCATCGCCTTCTTAGTGATGATCACGGGCCGGCCCTCATCTGGAATGGGTCACTCTGGACAATTGTCTCAATGATTGCCGAGAAGCGGTAGTCGTTGGCCCGCGCCGCGCGCAACACCTGGCGGACCGCCGGGCCGTCGGCCGGCCCGACCCCGCGGCCGAGGGCGTAGGTCAGTAGCTTCTCGGTCAGCGTGCCGACGAACACCTCCGGGTGCTTCAGCAAGCCGGCCTCGAGCCCGGCCACGCCGGTGAACTGGCTGCCGTCGGGCAGGCCGCCGGAAACGTCTACCGGCCGGCCTTCCTCGACCGCCCGCCATCGGCCGACCGCATCATAGTTCTCCAGCGCGAACCCGACCGGGTCCATGAAACTGTGACAGCTCGCACAAGTGGCGTTCTTGCGATGCTCCGCCAGTCGCTCGCGGACCGGCAGCCCCGCACTCACCATGTTGTCGTCCAGCGCCGGCACGTTCGGCAGCGGGGGAGGCGGGGGCGTGCCGACAAGATTCTCGAGAACCCATTTGCCGCGAATCACCGGGCTCGTGCGCGTCGCGTACGAGGTGACGGTCAGGACGCTCCCGTGACGCAACAGCCCGCCGCGGTCGCTGTCCTGCGCGAGCGCGACCCGGCGGAACCGCGGGCCGTAGATATTCGGAATGCCGTAGTGCTTAGCAAGTCGTTCGTTCAACCATGTGTGATCGGACTTCAACAGATCGAGCACGTTGCGGTCGTCGCGCACCACTTCCTCGAACAGTAGTTCCGTCTCGCGGCGCATCGCCTGCCGCAGGTTGTCGTCGAAGTCCGGGAACAAGCGCGGGTCCGGCGTAATTGATTCGAGATTGCGCAAGTGCAGCCATTGCCCGGCGAAGTTGGTCACGAGCGAGCGCGAGCGCGGGTCGGCGAGCATCCGCCGAGTCTGCCGGGCGAGCACGTCCGGCTTGCGGAGTTCCCCGCGTTCCGCGACCTCCAGCAATTCGTCGTCCGGTATACCGCTCCACAGGAAAAACGAAAGCCGCGACGCCAGCTCCAGGTCGCTGACCCGGTACGCGGCTCCCGGCGCCAGGCCGGCCGGGTCCCGTTCGATGCGGAACAGGAACTCGCGACTGACCAGAACGGCACTGAGGGCCGCCTCGACGCCCGCGTCGAAGTCCCCCTCGCGCCGGGCCTCGCGGTAGAACGGCAAGACGCGATCGACGTCCGCGTCCGCGACCGGCCGGCGGTAGGCCCGGCGCATGACCGTCGCGAGGACCTTCCTGGCGCACGCCTCCTCCTCGTCCGGCGACTTGGGCCGGGCGACGAAGAGCCGGCGCCGGCTTCGCGTGTCGCCAGGTCCCTTGTCGTCGAGCGGCCCGGTGATCGTCACCTGGTAGACCGCGGGCGACAGCCGCGGGTGCCGGTGCATGTTGAAGTGGGCGTTGTACGGCTGCCGCAGCGTCTCCTGCAGGTCCGCCGGCTCCTTGAGGAACGTCACCCCGAGGTCGTGCGGCCCGGCTTTCACGGACAGGCGGAGCTTCAAGTGGGCATCGACCTGCTCGTGCCCCTTGTCACCCGACGGCGGCCGCACCATGAACGACTGGACCCGTTCGCGGTCGAGCAGCACCTCCAGCTCGTGCGGCCCGTGGAGCCCCTCGACGTGCTCGTTGCGGTCGCGCGTCAGTCGGACCTGGACGTCGTACTCGCCGTCGCGTGGGAACGTGTACTGGATCAGGGTCCCGCCGCGCGTGCCGACGGGGAGGCCGTCGGCGCGGTCCTCCTGGGTGATGTCGGGCCGTACGCGGATCGTGTCGCCGCCGGGCGTTCGCCGCGCGCCGCCGACCGCCAGCCGGCTGATTCTCTGCGCCGCGGTGATGTACCGGTCCAAGAGCGTCGGCGAGAGTTCGCGCACCGTGACGTTGTCAAACCCGCGGCTCGACTCGTCGGCCGGCAGGAGCGAGGTCGCGTCGATATCGAGGGCCAACAGGTCGCGGACGGCGTTCTGATACTCGGTCCGCGTCAGTCTACGAATGGTGTCGGTGCGTCCGGGATTGGGCCGCTCGGCCGCGGCGCGATCGAGCGCCGTTTCGAGCTGCGACAGGACCGAAGCATAGACCTCGTCTTCCGGCCGCTTCCGCCCGGCCGGGGGCATCTGCCGCGCCCGCAGCCGCCGGACGACCTTCTCCCATACCTGCGTATGCCGCCCCACGTCCTCGTCCACAACGCCCGCCAGATCGAGCCCGCCCTTGGGCGCATCGGTCCCGTGACAGCCCAGGCAATACTGGCCGACGACGGTCCGCACCGATGCCGGTTCGGCGCCAAGCGCCACACCTGACGGCGAAATTGTCGCGGCGGCCGCCAGAATCAGACTGGTCCGGACACGCATCATCCCGAAAGACCGTTGAGCCATGCCGGAAGAAACTCACTGGAGGCGCGGTATCGCCCACATCCCCTGAGATTAACCCCGGTGGGTGTCATTGCAAGAGATTTCCCGCGAGAGACCATTCCCTTCGACGACTGATCGATTGCGCGATTTGCCGGCCAGCCCAAAGCGATACAGCGTTTTGAGCCAGGCCGATTCCCCATCACGGTGTGCACATCCCGGGCCGTGGCGGTCAGGACCCCGCCGGCCGCCGTTTGCTGAACCGGCAGGACGCTTCACTCCTTCTCTTCGATGCCCATCAACGTCGCTGCCTCCGCCAGGAAGCGACGGAGTTCCTTGTGTTCCTCGTCCTTGGGCGCCTTCTTCACCGCCCACTTCGCCGCCTGGTCGTACCACTTGCGGGCCTCGTCCTTCCGTTCCAGCTTCCAGTTCGCCATGGCCAGGAAGAGCCAGTCCTCGCAGACATAACGGCTGTCGTCGCCGTTAGCAAACTCCTTCGCGATCTCCAGGGACTTCTGCAGGGCGGCGATCGCCTCTTCCAGGTTGCCGGCCTGGTAGTGGGCCACGCCGAGCGTGTTCCAGTAGTTGCCGAGCCTACCGCGGCCGGGCTTATCCCGGTCGTCTCCTTGCCTGATCGACAGGTCCACCACTTTCTTGGCCAGGTCAACGGCCTTGGCGGGGTCGCGGAGTCTGGGATCGGCACACGTGGCCAGTTCCCAGGCCACGCTGTTCAGGGGGTTGGGGTCAGTCGGAAGGAGGTCGACGGCCTTCCGGAAGTGGACAAGCGCCTCATCCGGCTTTCCCCGAACGCGCAGGATATTGGCGAGGCTGAAATGGGCCGGTGCGTGACTCGGATCGAGAGCGATGACTGTCTGGTAGTAGGCCATCGCCTCGTCCAGCTTTCCCACCGTCTGCAGGGAATAGCCGAGGTACCAGTTGGCAATGGAACTCTGGGGCCGGACGGCGACCGCGATTCTGCGGAAAGTGATCGCTTCGTCCCACTGCTGCGGATTCAAGCTTCTCAGGCTCCATGCCAGGCTGGCATTGATGGAATAGTCGGCGGGATGCCGCTTCTGAACCTTGCGGAGGAAGGCGACCGATGCCTCCACGTCGCCCGCCGCCCTCAGAGAGTCGCCCAAGGCGGCCAGGACGCGGGTGCGCAGCCGGCTCGGGTCCGCCTCATCAGCAAGCTGCCGGAGCGTCTTCAATTCCTTGGCCTCAGCCGCCGCGTTGTAACGCAGCCGCCACGGATCGGCATCGGCCGCCCGCGAGATCGCCTGCAGCCGCTGCCAGTGGGCGGAGTCGGGCGGTCGGGAGTCGGACCCCAAGGACGAGGCCCACCGGTCCAGGGCGAGCACCAGATCGAGCTTGATGTTGCTGTCCGCGATGCGAGCCGCCGCCTCCTCGGTCGAAAGCGCCTCCACGTCGATGCCGTAATCCTTGAACACCCGAGCATATTCGGCATCGGCTCGCTCCCGACTTGCGGCGTCCGTAGAGTCCATCAGGATCTCCTCCAGCTTTGCGGCCGTCTCGAGTTCGGTGAGCCGCTGCTGCACTCGCCGCTGCAGACCCTCGTCGTCGCCGCCTGTTCCGAGGGCGCCGCGGGCCTTCTGGGCCTCCGCCACCGCCTCGGGGAGTTTGTTGTCTGCGTACAGCGAGTCGGCCCGTTGCAGGAGCTGGTTGACTTCGAACGCAGTCCGCGCCCGCCGCGCGGCCCGGTCGGTTACGACCCACGCGAGGCCTCCGACCAGGACCAGCAGCATCCCGACCAGAAGTGCTGCGCTGACGAGCGCTCGCTTATTCCGCCGGGCGAACTTCCGCAGCCGATATCCCACCGACGGCGGGACGGCCAGCACCGCCTCGCCGGCGAGGTAACGCTGGATATCGATCGCCAGACCATTGGCCGTCTCGTACCGGCGATTGCGGTCCTTCTCCAGTGCCTTCATCACGATCCAGTCCAACTCGCCGCGGACCAGCGTCGACAGCTTCCGCGGCTCGGTGCCGCGGTTCCCCGACACGGTGGTCGCCGCCTGACCCAGTGTGCTCAGCCGGGTGCTCGGCCGCGGCGGCTCCTCCTCCCGGATGATCCGCCGGATCTCGTCGTACGTGGCTTCGTGGAACCGCTCCTTCGCGAACGGCGTGGTCCCGGTCAGCAGCTCGTACAGGAGCACCCCGAGGGAGTAGATGTCGCTCCGAGTGTCCACGTCCAGGTCGCTCATGCCCGCCTGCTCGGGGGACATGTACATCGGCGTCCCGACCATCTGGACCAGCCCGGTGTACACCGTCTTCTCCGTCAGCTGCTGGCCCAGGGCCTTGGCCACACCGAAGTCGATCACCTTGACGACCGGCGTCGAGTCGTGCCGCGAGACCAGGACGTTGGACGGCTTCAGGTCGCGGTGGATGATCCCCTTCTGGTGGGCGTGCTGGATGGCAAGGCAGACGGGCAGGAACAGCTCCAGCCGCTGCCGGGGGGTCAAGTGGTTCTCGTCGCAGAACTCCGTGATCGGCGTCCCCTTGACCAGTTCCATCACGAAGTACGGGCGGCCCTCC
>DATFWZ010000510.1:0-11866 GCA_035258765.1 Gemmataceae bacterium | reverse complement strand
GTCAGCGGCAACACGGCCGGCGCCGGTCCCGACCGGTCCGGCGAAGGCGGCGGCATCTCCGCGAATCAGGGGTCGTTTCTCAACTGCACTATCGTCGAGAACCGGCTCGTCGGGTCACTGACCAGCCGCGGCGCGGGGGTGGTTTCGCAAGCCAGTAGCACGAGTCCGATCTTCGTCAAGAACACGATCATCGCCCGGAACCTCGACGCGTTCGGCGACGAGCAGGATGTCGCGGGAGCCTTCCTCAGCCAGGGGAACAACCTGATCGGTGAGACTGATGGGACCGCCTCCGGGTTCGGGGCCGCGGGCGACCTGGTCGGGACGGTGGACGTTCCCATTGACCCGCAGCTGGGCGACCTGGCGTTCAACGGCGGGCCGACCAGGACGCACGCCCTGCTGGCCGGCAGCCCGGCCATCGATCACGGAAGTAACACCGGCGCCCCCGCGTTCGATCAGCGCGGCGTGGCCCGACCCAGGGACGGCGACGGGAACAGGATCGCCGTCACGGACATCGGTGCCATCGAGCGGTAGTCTGCATTCACATGGTCAAAGGAGAGAGTGCCAACCGAAGATGAGTCCGTCTCGGGTATGGTTCCCCCCTCCCCGCTTCGGGGTACGGGAGTTAGAGCGCACTTCACGTCGTCGTAGCGGCCCCGCGAGGCGGAGCCCGACGCGCCAAGCGAGGGCGACGCCTACCGATCGGGATCCGGGCGAATTCCCAGTACCCCTCGATGCGTTCGGCGTCGCCCTCGCTTGGCGCGGCTTGGCGCGTCGGGCTCCGCCTGACCGGTCGTTGCAGTCGATGCCGCGGCGGCCGCGGCGCGGGTGAACTCATTCCGCGGCCCCACCAGGCGGGCCGGCCGGTGGCCGTGCGGTTCGCGACGACTCGCCCGCCCGCCGCGCCGCTGTCGGGGAGCCGCGGCCCGGCCCCGGAGTTGTCCGCGCCGACACGTCCACCCCGGCCACCTCGGGGCCGGCCTTCGGCAAGCTCGGCCGGGAGGTGGTCGCCGACCGGACCGCCCATCGGCGTAGCGTCCCGTCGGCGCCGCCGGAGTAGACGAACCGGCGATCCGGGCTGAGCGCCACCGCCCGGACCGGACCTTCGTGACCTTCGAACAGGGCCACCTCCACGCCGTCGGCTGTGCGCCACACGCGCACAGTCTGGTCGGACCCGCCCGAGGCAACCAACGTCCCATCGGCCGAGAACGCGACACATAGGGCGGCGTCTTTGTGGCCCTCGAGGCTCACCACGCGGCCGTCGGGTTCCCGGATCAGCAGGCGCGCTCCTGCCACCGCGAGGCTCCCGGTTGCCTTGGCAAAGGCGACGGCGCGTACGGCGCCGGCTTCGCCCCGCAACAGGTCCTGTCTCCGTCCCGACTGGACTTCCCACTGGCGCAGCATGCCGTCCACCCCGCCCGCGAGGAGGGCCGACCCGTCGGGCGTGAACGCCACCGCGGACACCGGGCCCGTGTGACCGGTAACGGACTGCGGCGGTTTCCCGGGGGGGTCGAGCGCCCACAGGTGGACCGTGCCGTCGCGGGCCCCCGCCGCCACCTTGCGGCCGTCGGGGGTGAGCGCGACGCAGACCAGGCTGTCCCGCGGGCCGCGGAGCCGCCGGCGCTCCTCGCCACTCCCCAGGTCCCAGAGCTGCACCGTCATGTCCTGTTGGAGTAGCCGCAGCGCGCACGACGCCCCCCACTTGCCGCTGCCGGTCATGGCGACACCGGTCACGGGCCCGACGTCGCCGGACACTTTGCGCAGCTCGGCCAGCCCCGCGTCCCACAGGCGCAGTGTCTCGTCGTCCCCGCCCGACAACAGCAGCCGGCCGTCGCCGCTCATGCAGAGCGCCGCGACGCCCCCCGCGTGCGCCCGGACGACCACGGGCTCTTCCGTCTCGGTCATCCAGTCCGGCCACTTGGCGGGGTCGCGCGCGAAGTCGGTGATCGCGTCGGCGAGCTCGGCCGGGGTTTGAAATCGCTGGGCCGGGTCCTTGTCCATCAGCCGGCGGATCATGGCGACGAGGACCGGCGGGACTTCCGGGCGGTGGTCCGTGACCAGCGGGGTTGGCTGTGTGAGCTGCCGCCGCAGCTTCTGCATGAGCGACGTGCCGGGGAACGGCACCTGACCGGTCAGCAGGAAGAACCAGGTGGCCCCCAGGCTGTAAAGGTCGGCGCGGATGTCCACCTGCCGCGAGTCCTCGGCCTGCTCGGGGGCCGCGTAGTCGGGCGTGCCGAGGAAGGCCTCGGCGCATGTCAGCCCTTCCTCGATCCTCTTGTCCGGGGCGTCCAGGCGCGCCAGCCCCATGTCGAGGATCTTGACCGTCGGGGCGCGCCGCGGGGTGTTCTCGGGCGGCGACCCGAGGGGTGAGGGCGTCACCATCAGGTTTTGCGGCTTGATGTCGCGATGGACGAGGCCGCACTCGAAGGCGTGCTGCAGCCCCAGCGCGGCCTGGCGGATGTAGTCGCAGCTTTCCAGGAACTCGAGCGGGCCGACGCGCTGCACCAGCCGGTCCAGGTCGATGCCCTCGACGTACTCCATCGCAAAGTACGGCTGCGGGCCGTCCAGGTCGGTCGCGTAGACGGTGACGATGTTCGGGTGGTTGAGCAGGGCCGCGGCCCGGGCCTCACGCCGGAACCGCTCCAGATATTCCGCGTGGTCGACGCCGCCGAGCCGCTCCGGGGCGACGACCTTGAGGGCGACAGGCCGGTTCAGTCCCTTCTGCCTGGCCTTGTAGATAACCCCCATGCCCCCGCGGTTGAGCGGCCGGATGATCTCGAACCCCGCGACCTCGTCGCCGGGCTTCAGCTCGGTGCGCGCCGGGTCCGGCCCGGTTACGGTCGGGTGCGTGGCCGCCCGGATGCTGGGCGTGCAGACGGGACAAATCTCGCGGACGTCCGCGGGGACTTGGCCGGGATCAGGGCATTCCCAGCTGTGCCCACAGGGGCACCGCAGCTTCTGGGAAGCCATACGGGGCGTCTCGTTGTTCGGGCGCTACCGGCGGCAGAATCGCCGGCGCCCGCCCTGACCGCGCGGGCGCCCCTACGGAGATATTCGGGCCGGGGGCGACTTCCTCATCATATACCCGGAATTGACCGACCGACCACTTTTGGGCGCGGAAGCGCGAGACCATGCGGGCGATTCAGCCACGGGTACTACGGGGAAGAAATTGAAGAGTAGGGGCGGGAGGAGCATTAGACCCGGTACAGTTCCTACTCGTACTCCTGCTCTGCCTCTCACTCCTCTTCCAATTCCAAAGCCTAATCCTGCTCCTACTCGGCCTTGGTGCCCTGCAGGAGGGTGGGGCGGTGGAAGCTCCGACAGGCCTCGACCAGGGGTGGCGCGGAACTCGACAATGCGGGGCGGTCCGACGTGCGGAGTCAATCTGGGAGCCCGGTTGTCAAGGTCGGATCCCCCGGAAAGTGTCCAGAATTCCTCAGGCCGCCACATGGTGTGTATGTGTGTGGCGGCCTGAGGCGGCCTGGGTATGTGGCCCCGGGTAAGCACTTAAGCGTCATTCGTCCGGAGGGCAGAATGTCGCATTTGGCGGCCTGAGAAGTGGCCGGCCGGACGGGGGAGCGCAATTTCGCGTCCGGACGGACGGCGGTCGCCGCTCCATAGGTCGCCCAGGCCCACGCGGGTGCCCGCCGCCAAATAAGCCGTGGCGAAACACTACTCGTCCGCCGGCGCGGCCGGGTATTCCTTCCGGCACTTGTCCGCGGCCTTCTCGTACCCGGCCGGGACTGCTTCGAACTTCTCGACGTGCATGAAGGTCATCAGGCGCACGCTCTTGGCCGTCTTGTCGGCGGCCAGGAATCCCTCGCGGATTTTCCGGACGATCGCTTCGTCCAGCCCCCCCTTCTTGACAACTAGGACCGCTGGGGGAAAAGGGTCGGACTCGCTCAACACCCTCAGGTTCTTGGACGCCCCAGGGTATAGTCTCTTGAAGGTGGTCCAGGCCCCCTGGTCGGTCGCCGTCACGTCCGCCTTTCCGTCGAGCACAAGGTGGATCGCGTCGTGAACCGTGTCCGTCTTGATCGTCTCGGCAAACGCGCCCCCGCGCATCTCGTCCGACCGCCGCTTGGCC
Source organism: Gemmataceae bacterium (assembly GCA_035258765.1). Taxonomy (GTDB): domain Bacteria; phylum Planctomycetota; class Planctomycetia; order Gemmatales; family Gemmataceae; genus SIAJ01. The sequence goes on along the minus strand of DATFWZ010000510.1, from coordinate 7,782 downwards.
AGGAACAGCCGGGGATGGTCTTTCAGAGTTTTGGCCAGGGCCAGCTTGCCCCCCTTCAGGTCCCCCAGCCCGGTTGCCTTACAGTCGTACCGCACCAGGAGAAACGCCCGGATCTCCTTCGGCCGCTCGACCGCGCTGGCAATGGCGACCAACTCCGGGCACTTCTCCTTGGCCCAGCCGTATTCTTGCCCGCGGAGCATCGCAATGGCGAGCTCCCCCTCGTCCAGGGCCCGGGCCACGGCCAGGGCGTCCTTGGGCCGGACGACTTCGCCGTCGAGCCCCGTCTGCTCTTTCATCAGTTCCAGGAGAAACAGTGTGGCAATGGGCTGGAACTCCGCGGGGACGTCCCGGAAGGCGGTCTTGGGGATGCCGACCTTGTACACGACCGGGTCGGCGGCCGGGGCGGAGATCGGGGCGAGGGCGGCGGCCGCGGCGGCCGCGAGGAGGGCACGAGTCACGAAGAGTCTCCACGGGCGCGCGGTCTGGGGTGTCTGTTGGGGCGGGAGTTCGCGGGTCCCAGCGGTGACCGGGCCGCGGCGGTGACGGGATCTTCCGCGGGGCCGGCGTCTGGAAGACAAGCGAGTCCGATACTGCGGCCCCGGGGGTGATCAACTATACCACCTGGACGGATCGCGGCCCGGAACGGGTCATTGACCTGGGCGCCAAGGTCACGGTCAACGTCCGATCGAAGAAGTAAGGTCGGGGAGAAGGCGTATCCGCCGATATCCGTTTCGGCCAACAGGTTCACCTAGGGAGGGTAGTGGCTTCACCCGGGGGAGGGTTCCACCGGGACTGACATATCAAGTGCCTCCGGCGGCGGCATCGTGCCAAATCAATTGCCGGTCAAACCACGCGAACGCGAACCGCCCCGTGCCGCTGCCGCGGCGGCCCGATCCCCGTGTGCCCGAGGTCGTTGAGCGTCAGGCGCAGCGCCGCGGTGCCGGCAAAATCGGGCGGCGGCTGGTAGAGGAGGTTGTCGGCGGCCAACACGGCGTTCAACTCGGCCAGCGTGCCGACGATCGCGACCATCTGGCTGTTGTTCGCCCCTTCGGAAATCGTCACCGAGCCCAGGTTGACAAACCCGATCGTGCCGCGCCTCACGCGAAGCGTGAGCCGGGCGAGGCCGCCATTGGAATCGACATCGGCCACCTCAATGCCGTTGATCGCGACGCCGATATTTCGCGCGGTCGTCACCGTCGGCGGGACGGTGAGGACGGGCGCGGTGTTCACGGCCACCACTTGAACGGAACGCGTGACGACGTTGCTCCATCCATTCCCCGGAACGCCGTCGCGGACCTGGAACGAAACGACGCGCAAGTCCGCGGACGGGTTCTGGCTGGTGTTCGCGTAGCGGACCGCTCGAAGCGCTCGTTGATACTGCGCCACCGTGGCCGTGCCGGAGAGGGTCAGGACGCCGGTCGCGGAATCGAAGGCGCTGGTAATCAAGGGCCGGGCGGGCAGGGACAAGACATCTTCACCGGCGACATAGTTGGCCGTGATGGCGACCTTCGCCTCCGCGATCGTCGCACTGCCCGCTGTCGCCCGGATCCGCGGGGCGACCCGCCGCCGCCCACTTCCCTCCCTGTAAATCAGGGGGCTGAGCTCGACCAAGGTAAGCTTCGGCGGGATCGGGACCGGGTTGACGTGAAGGGTGAGGCTCGCGCTGTCGGTCTGCGCGCCTCCGGCGCCCGTATTGCCCCGATCGTCGAGCGTGACGCTCAGGACGGCGGTTCCCGCGAACCCGGACACCGCCTGGAAGCTGAGGTTGCCGTCGCGCAAGGCCTGGTTTAGCTCGGCGATCGTCCCCTCGATCTCGATCATCGGGCTGTTATTCGCCCCTCCCACGACGGTCACGGACGACAGGTCGGTTAAGAGCACCCCGCCCTGGGAAACGCTGAGCAGGAGCCGCTCCCGGCCGCTCCGCGCGTCGACGTCCGCGACGACGATCCCGTCCACCGGCACCGCCTGACCGGTATTCCCCACCGGCTCGACCGCGGGGAGCGTGATGGTCGGGGCGTCGTTGACAGCCGAGACGTTAATGGTCCGCGAAACCGTGTTGCTCAGGTTGTTCGTCGCGGCCCCGTCGTCCACCTGGAACCTCACACGGCGGGCGGCCGTGGACGGGTTTTCGCTCGTGTTCTGATACGTGACGGTACGCAGTGCACCCTGATACTCCGCCACGCTGGCCGTACCGCTCAGTCTTAACACTCCGGTCGATGGGTTGTAGCTTCCGGTGATTCCGTTGGCATTGACGAATGACAGCACATCCTCGCCGCTGGCGAAGTTCGCGACGATGGCGACCGTGGCCCCGGCGATGGTTGGGCTGTGGCTGTCGGTCAGTTCGATCGTTTGGCTGACCACAGTGGGCGGCGCGTTTTCCAGGTAAGACAAGGCCGACGATTCGACGTGACTGAGGACGGGCGTTCGGACCGGGACCTGGGGTGTGGCAAAGCCCGCGTGGTAGTTCCCGTCGCCAACGGTGCCCGTGATGTTGAGCTCGAGGTCCATGAGCGTGGTGCCGGAGACCACTTGTCCGTCGGTCGAGATGTCGACCCCGCCGTTCCCGCCGTTTTGGGACCGGATGAGATTGCCGGCCGAGTCGTAGCGGGAGACGGTGTTTCCCCAGTCGGCGACGTAGTAATCGCCATTGGCCGCCACGGCCACGCCACGCCCATCGGGGACCGGGGCGGTGAAACTTCCCAGATATTCCATCGTGACCGGGTCGTACTTGTCGATCGGATTGCCGAGCCCGGATTGGCCCCCCATGGCGTAGATGTAGCCGTCGAGGCCGAGGCACAGGGCGATGTAATCGTGCCCCTCGGCGAAGCGGTCGATGGTGCCCTCGGCCATGTTGAAGCGGATGAGGCCGTTGAACGGCGGCGTCTCGTAGGCCGTCTCCATGTCGGTGACGTAGACGTAGTCGCCATAGGCCGCGATGCCACCGTAGGAGAGGTTGTTGACCGTGCTCCAGCCGGGAGTGGTCCGGAAACTCCAGGTGCCGGTCGTCTGGTTGTACGTGGCGAGTCGCGGGGAGAATGTACCGTCAAACAGTTGGATTTCGCCGTTGGGCGAAACCACCACGTCGCGCGGGTCGCCGGATGGCGCGGTGATCTGCCGGACCAGCGTTCCGTCGGGAGCGAACTCGCGAATGTGCGGCGGGTTGATCCAAATGGGCTCGACCTGCAGGATGTTTGCGGGAACGGTCCGGTCTTCGAGGCAAATGAGCTGCGGCCGAATCCGACGACGCGATTGCATGGACGGGCCCCCTGCGAGGTGGCACTGGAAGGAGAATATTGCTTTGCGAGAAAGACTGCTGACCAATTAAGGTACCGTTGGCCGTACCCGGAAGCAATGATCGTGGACCGAGTATCGCGCTGGTTCAGACGCGGCCGTTTGGAGATCGGTCGGCGCGCAGCGCCTTATCTCAAACGCGAGTGAAAGTCGGCCGCCACTCGCAGGGGCGTTCGGGCCGGTCCTGACAAACCGGCGCGCCACCGTGCGCCGTGGTACGCTTCCGGAATGACCAAACCCACCGACCCATCCCAGGGGCGGGACGCCCGGGAGCCCGACCCAGTGATCAAGCTCGACACGGTGTGCCCGTCGTGCGGGCGGAAGGCGGCGTTCGTGTTCCCGCTCCTGCGGCCGGGCACAGGCAGACCGTCCGGGAACCCGCCGATCGTGTGCCTCGCCTGCTGCCCGAAGCCGCCCCCTCCGAGCCCGGACCAACCCGCTTCGAAGAAGTGATAAGTCTTGCCACAGCAGCTCGCCGGTACTGGCCTAGGACGCGACCCAATGCCTCGGTCATGGTCACGTACCTGCCAACATGGCCAGTTTCTAGCCCAGGCGTGAGGCACGCGACGCGCGATGTCCACGCGTCACGCTCAGTATTGCGACGGCCGGTCTGCTCGGCTTCCGCGTCGAGCTCCGAGCCTGACGGAAGCGCTGTAAGGAGACTCGATTGCAAATGAATCCTTAATTGAGGGGCACCTTGTCAGGACGGTGGCATGCGCGATCGCGCCCAGGTCGGTCCCTGAGATCGGTAACATGGCGATGCCTGAGGTGAGGTCGCGAAACTCTCCCGTGAATAACCCTCGTTCGATTGCGTCTCGCCGCGCACGGCGCGCGTCTTGCCGAGGGTAGTTGGTGACATGGTTGAGGTTCTTCGAAACGGCCGAGTACTTTCCGCCAGCGAGCGGTACCGAACCCTTCTGGCGGTTACGGAAGCGATCGTTTCCCACCGCGAGGTGCAGGCCCTCTTCCACGATCTGGCAAACCAGCTTCGGCAAGTGGTGCGCTTCGACTACCTAGTCTGCCACCTGCACGATGCGGCCAGCAACACGATCCGCCTGCACGTCCTGGAGGCCGCGGAACCGGTTTCGGTCAAGGGGCGTACCGTCTTCTCGGTCGAGGAGCACCCCGGGGGAATGGTCCTGCAGACCCAGCACCCGGCGGTCGTCTCGAACCTCGCCGGGGTGAGCCGTTGGCCGAGATTCCTGGAGCGGTGGAAGCAATTCGGGGTGAACAGCGGCTGCTTCCTCCCCCTTACAACGGCGCGCCGCCGGTTGGGCGCTCTGACGTTCGGGTGTAAGGAGGCCGGCGCCTACGACGCGGCGGACGTGGACTTCCTGCAACAGGTCGCCAACCAGGTGGCCCTCGCCGTGGAGAACGCCCTGGCCTTCGAGGAGATCCAGGGGCTCAAAGACCAACTGCTCAAGGAGAAGGTCTACCTCGAAGAAGAGATCCGCACCGAGCAGAACTTCGACGAGATCGTCGGCGAGAGTCCCGCCCTGTGCCGGGTGCTGAAGGAGGTCGAGACCGTCGCCCCGACCGGGTCCACCGTGCTCATCCGCGGCGAGACCGGCACCGGCAAGGAGCTCATCGCTCGCGCCCTCCACAACCTGAGCCCGCGCCGCGAGCGGACCTTTGTCAAACTGAATTGCGCGGCCATCCCGACCGGGCTGCTCGAGAGCGAGCTGTTCGGCCACGAGAAAGGCGCCTTCACCGGCGCCATCACCCAGAAGGTCGGCCGCTTCGAGCTGGCCCACCACGGGACGCTGTTCCTTGACGAGGTGGGCGACATCCCCCTGGAGCTGCAGCCGAAGCTGCTCCGCGTGCTCCAGGAGCAGGAGTTCGAGCGGCTCGGCGGCACGCGGACGACGCGGGTGGACGTGCGCCTGGTGGCGGCCACGAACCGCGACCTGGGGCAGATGGTCGCCGACGGCCGCTTCCGCAGCGACCTCTACTACCGCTTGAACGTGTTCCCCGTCACCTTGCCGCCGTTGCGTGAGCGGAACGGCGACATTCCCCGGCTCGTCGGCCATTTCGCGCAAAAGGTCGCGCGGCGCATGGGCCGGCGGATCGAGTCCATTCCGGCCGAGACCATGGACGCCCTGGTGCGGTATCCCTGGCCGGGGAACATCCGCGAGCTGGAGAACGTCATCGAGCGCACGGTCATTCTCTCCCGGGGCCCGGAACTGCATGTCAATCTTGGCGACCTGAAGGCCGCGGCGCCGCACGCAGTGTCTCCGGGCGCCCCGGTCGCGCTGGCCGAGGCCGAACGGGAGCACATCCTGCGCGCCCTCCGCGAAACCGGGTGGGTGTTGGGCGGCCCGACCGGCGCGGCGGCCCGGCTGGCGATGAAGCGGACGACGTTGCAATCGAAAATGAAAAAGCTGGGCATCCTCCGACCGGTCTAGTGCCCACATCTCGGCACCTGCCGAGCCCTCGGCACGTTTCCCTTCGGCACTCGACTCCCACTTCGATAGGGCCCACTTGCGGCCGCACTCCCAAGTCGCATCGGCCGCGCCCCTTATGCGCGCGCGTCGAAGGCCATCGCGTATTCGGCACGTGATGCGCTTTACCAGGAGTGGTCAAACCGCTCATGTCATCGACGACGGGGAGTCAGCGATGCAACGGTTCACTTGGGTCCCGAGACGCGTCCTGCCGGGGACGACTGTTGCCGCCCTTTGCCTGGCGTTTGCCGGCGTGGGCCGTGCCGACACCCGCGTCTATCAGGGCCTGTTGCGATCGACGGGGCTCGTCGAGGTGCCCGATCGACAGGGGTCGGTGACTTACGGGACCTGCTGGGTGGTGGACCGTAGAAGAGGTCTCGCGGTGACCACCCAGCACGTGATCGGCGACTCCACGGACGCCGTGGTTTACTTCCCGGTCCGACGGGACGCCGCCGCCGTCACCGAGCTGGCGTACTACCACCAGCGGGTGGCGGCCGTTCGCGCCCGGGTCATCCACTGCGAGGTCCGCAAGGATCTGGCCCTGCTCGGCCTGGAGGCATTGCCCGATGACGTCGAGGCGATCCCATTGTCCGAGCAGAGTGCCCGCCCCGGCAACACGGTCCACTCGATCGGCAACTCCGGTGTCGAAAAGGGCCGGCTGTGGCGGTACACGGCCGGGCAAGTCCGCTCGGTGTACCGCGCCCGGCTCCGCCGGCCGAACGTCACGGTGGACGCTCGCTTCGTGGAGACCCAATCCGCCATCAACCCCGGCGACAGCGGCGCCCCGCTGGTCAACGACCGGGGCGAGTTGGTCGGCGTGGTGCGGAGCATGGACGAGCAAAGCAACCTGGTGAGTCTCAACGTGGACGTCAGCGAGGTGAAGGCGCTGCTAAGTGTCGCCTTCTGGAATCAGGTCCAACCCTTGGCGGGCGCCCTGATCGGCCTCCGGCCGCAACCGGCTCCAGGCGCGGCCGCCGAGCAAAAGTATCCGCCAGTTCAGGGACCGTGGAAGGTGACACTGATCAATCTGGACGGCGAGCAGCAGTCTGGCGAATGTCGATTCGAGGTCGATGGCACTTTCACATTGTCGGCCCACGACGAATCCGGGCCGCAGACCCGACAGGGCCGGTACAGCTACGCCAACGGCGTGTTGTTGATGGCCCGAGACCGCGCCGAGACTCGCGAGACGCTGCATTGGGTGCAGGATCGTCGGTTCACTCTGTTTGCGGACGAAATGCTGATCTTCGACCGGCAACCCGCGGTGGCCGCAGAGTCACCCCGTCCGAAGGCCCCCGCCATCGAGTGCCCGCCCCCGCCAACCGAGAAGACCGGCGGGCTCAGCCCTCCGGCCAGTAACCAACTCCTCGAGTACCGGCCTGGGACCACTTTCCCCGGTGGCTCAATACGCCCGGCAGATGCGCCGAGTACGAGCATGATCGCTGGGATCGCGCTCCTCGGTGCGACGTGTGTGATCGTGCCCTTAACGATTTCGGCCTGGAGCCGGCGCAAATCGGCATCGCGAACGACGCGGTCCGGCGAGCTGGTTCCGGTCGGGCGTCAACCGAGGGGGTGAACCGTGCTGCGGATCATCATCCACGACGACCCGGGGGCCGTGACGTTCCAGCTCGAAGGGAAACTGGCTGGGCCCTGGGTCGCGGAACTGCGCGAGTGTTGGCAGACGGCGCTGGCGGGCCGCCGGCCGAGAGTTCGCGTGGATATGACGGGAGTCACGTTCGTTGACGTCGCGGGCCGGGCCTGCCTCGCGGCCATGCACCGCCAGGGGGCCGAGTTCGTTGTCGCCGACTGCCTGACGAAAGCGATCGTGGCCGAGATTGCCAAGACCCCTCCGAGGCGCGAAGGCGGAAGCCGGACGTGACGGAATTGAGGCGCACCATGAAGACGATCCAGCCCGTTCGCCCCCGACGGATGTCCCTTGTCGGGTCAGCGTTCCTTTTCGCGGCGGCGCCGTTCGTCGCGGGGTTGATCTGCTGGCTTTGGCTTGTCCTGGCGGGCGTCACCGCCGGGAAGGCCGGTTTACTCGCCGCGACCC
>DATFWZ010000509.1:0-9748 GCA_035258765.1 Gemmataceae bacterium | reverse complement strand
CGTGTTCGGGAATGCCGCGGGGGTGGGCCTCGGGACGTTCACCGCCAGGGGCACCCTCGACGGGACGGTGATCGACGTGACCGACGGCGACGTGACCTCGTTCACCGCCGCCCGGATGCGGGACAGCACGGTCCAGGTCGGGGCCCGATACACGAAGGGGAACACGGTGGACGCCGCCGTCGTCTTCGCCCCGACCCTTCGTAAGATCGGCACGCTCAAGCTGACCGCGCCGTTCAGCGGCCCGAGCTCGCCGCCGGCGACCCAGGCAGCCAGCGCCGCCTTCCGCGATAGCTATGTCGCGGCGGGCAGCCTGGGCACGATCAGCATCACGGGCCAGGCGAGCATCGCCGACGACACGGAAACCCACGGCGTCGCCTACGGCAACGCCGGGGCCCATGGGACCGTGACCGTGGGCGGCGTCATGGTCCCCGACAATACGACTCTGACCAACACGAAATTCCGCAAGGCGGGCAATTGACCGGGCTCGTAGCCGAAGTCGCGAGCCTGCGGGTCGAAAGAGGACCCGAAGGCTCGCGACTTCGGCTGCGCTGCGATCGAGAACGGCGGCCGCTATAACTCGCTCTACGCCCGTCCCGGAACCCGCGCATGTCCATCCCCACCCCGACGCTCCTCGACCGCTTCTGCCGCTACGTCCGCGTGCACACGGAAGCAGTCGAGGGGGCGGGCACCTACCCCAGCTCGCCCGGACAGCTCGAGCTGGGACGGATGGTCCTCCAGGAACTCCGCGACCTGGGCCTCAAGGACGCCAAGCAAAGCGAGTTCGGGATCGTGACCGCCACGATCCCGGCCACGGTCCCGGGCAAGCCGACCATCGCCTGGATCGCCCACCTGGACACCTCTCCCGAGACGACCGGCAAGAACGTCAAGCCAACCATTCACCACAACTACGACGGCAAGGACGTGGTACTGCCCGGCGACCCGTCCAAGGTGATCCGCGTCGCGGACTCGCCCGACCTCTTGAAGTGCGTCGGCAAGACCCTGATCACGACCGACGGGACCACGCTCCTGGGAGCCGACAACAAGGCCGGCGTCGCGGTCATCATGGAGACGGCCACGTACCTGCTCAAGCACTCCGAGATCCACCGCGGCGACATCCGCGTCGTCTTCACCTGCGACGAGGAGATCGGCCACGGCATCGATCACGCCCATCCAAGCACGATCGGGGCTGTAGTCGGCTACACCCTCGACGGTGCGGGCCAGGGGGAAATCGAGGCCGAGACGTTCTCGGCCGACAAGGCGACGGTGACGATTCGCGGCAAGAACATCCACCCGTCGATCGGCAAGGGCCGGATGATCAACGCGGTCCGCCTCGCCGGGCAGTTTCTCGACCGCCTGCCGCGGACGAGCATGTCACCCGAGACCACGGACGACCGCCAAGGATTCCTGCACCCGTACCGGATCGACGGCGGCGTCGCGGAGGCCCACGTCCACATCCTGCTCCGCGACTTCGTGACCGCGAACCTGACCGGACAGGCGGATCTGCTTTGCGCCGTCGCCCGGACGGTGGAGGCGGAGTACCCGGGGTCGGCAATCGAGGTGAAGGTGGAGGCGCAGTATCGGAACATGGCCGACGGGATGAAACGTGAGCCGCGGGCGGTTGAGTTCGCGGTCGAGGCGACACGGCGGGCCGGGCTGGAGCCGAAGCTCGGTTCGATCCGCGGCGGGACGGACGGGTCGCAACTCACGGCCAAGGGACTGCCGACTCCCAACCTCTCGACCGGCGAACACAACCCGCACTCGCCGCTCGAGTGGACTTCCCTGGAGGAGATGCAATCGGCGGTGCGGGTCCTGGTGGAGCTGGCGCAGATCTGGACGAGTTAGCCGTCGTCCGATAATCCCCCGGGGGAATCCAGCGCGAGGCTGAACTCACGCCGCACCTTCGAGCGGTCAATTCTCAGGCCGCCAGTAACGACGTTCTGGCGCCCGGACGAATGGGCGCAAGTCCTTACCGGCACGGGCGGCGCCTCAGGCCGCCTCAGGCCGCCACACATGCACACCGAGTGGCGGCCTGAGGAATTCCGAGCACTTTCCGGGGGTCCAAAACTTGACAGGGGCCGAAAAGGATCGAACACTCCGCCACTCGCCGCGCCGGAAATCACGAGGTCACTCGCCCGCGGCGGCTGTGTTTTCGATGTGCACTTTTGGCGACATCCCACAATCCTGGAACGACTCAAATGAAAAGACCCGGGCTGTCGCCCGGGCCTATTAATGCTCAGTTGTTCATTCGATCAGGCTTTTACCAATTCCAGCTTACACCTCGAAGGAGGCTGAGTCGACCTGGCCTGTTCCTGTCGGCGGGCCCGCTCTTCCTTGCACGCGGCCAGCAGAGCCCACCGCAGCTCCCAGTCGTGGTGTCCGCCGCAATCCCAGGCCCGGATGACCTGAGAAGTGGCCGGATTTAGACCGGCAACGTGGCTCAGCCAGGTGATCCCGGCCTCGATCGAGAGCCCTTCGGTCGCGGGGTGGTGCCAGGCAATGTGCGTCGCGAGGCAGCCCATGGGCAAAGCGCGCGTAAACGCGCCGTGGATAAGCATTGGATTGCCGGTTTCAAGCAAATCGATCAGCCGGTCCAGCCCGGCGTCGGTCGTATGGGGGAACCACCCGTCGCGCAGCTCTGTAAGGCACGGTGCGATCTGCATGACCTTCTCCAGCTGAGAGGCGACACGGGTACCGTCGTACGAACGACCAACGCGGAGCGCTGGGCTTAGGCAATCAGGGCCGGGAGGTGTGCGGTACGCCGGCCGGTTTATAACACTCGCCCGAACGAGAAGATGTCGGGCGGCGAGCCCCGCCTTCAGGAGAGGGTAAGGGGCCGAGAGCGGATTGGTGAATCCGAGGGCATCGTATTGCAGGTTACTGATGCGTGTCAAGCCGGAGGGGTGCGGTTTTCCGAGAAAGTGCGCAGGTCGTTTCTACATATGGATTTAAGGAGACAGTGTACACGCCGATCGCATAAACGGATGTTCATTCGATGTCGTGTGATGTGATGATAAGGGTTGAGTTTGGTATATAATTCTTAATTAGAGAATGCCGGTTCGCCATAACCCGGTATCGGGCTGAGCCTCCGGGCTGGGGTATAACCGGGTCCGGCCGGCGGTGAATGAAGGACTGATTCCACCCCGCCCGTCGTGAAGTCCCGACATGTCGGGACTTCACGATACGCGTAGTTGGTCGCCCGACTCCGCGCCATCACTGCGGCGCGGCGCACGGGTCACACGCCAACCGGCACTTGAAAAGCCTCTTGAAGAAGCAGTCGAATAATGCCGGCTTACAGGTCGGGGCGCACGCCGGGGCCTGGCACGATTCGTACGCGCATTCCACCCGCGGCTTCCGCACGCACACCTCGTACTCCCTGTACACCGGCACCTTCCGACACACTGTGGTCGCCACCTGCTCGGTCACCGTGTACGGTACTTTGGTCTTCACCGTCTGCGGGACCATGTTGCACACCGTCACCGGGACACGCTTGCACACCACCTCCTGCTTCGTCGTGCACACCTTGGTCGGCACCTGCTTGACACACGTCTGTTCGACCATCCGGCAGGTCGTGACCGGCACCACCTTCTCCACGGTGACGGGCAGCATCCGCGTGGTCGTGACCGGCAGCCGCTGCACGATCGTCTCCGGCACGTTCCGGGTCACCACGAACGGCACGCGCTCGATGACCTGTTCGCGGACCATCCGGGCCGTCGTGTAGACCCGCGTCCGCTTGCAAACGCCCCCCTCGACGAACACCCGCCCGGGCCCCTCGCAGTCGTACCCCTGGATGGCGCCCGCGTTCGGGCAGGTGACGATCCCGTTCGGCCCCGGCTCGGCGCCACCGCACAGCCCGGGCTCGCAATAGCAGCCCTTCACGACCCGCGTCACGCAGTACGGGACGACCTTCTTGACCACTTCCGTCACGTTCCGAGTCACTGTGTACGGCACCTGCTCGACGTGCTGTTCCTTCACCGTCCGCGTCACCGTGACCGGGACCTGCTCGGTCACCGTGTACGGCACCTTCTTGCAGACCGTTTCCGGGACCTTCTCACACACGGTCCGCTTGACTAACTCGGTCGTCGGAACCTGCTCGCAGACCGTCCGGTAGCCACAGACTTCGCGGACCTTGGTCTCGCACGGCCCCCGCGCGAGACAGACCTTCATCCCGAACGGTTTCTGGACCGACTCACCGGTACACGGATCGACGTAGCAAACGAATTTCGGCGCCGACCGGAGCTCGAGCTTCCCCGGGACGGTGTAGACCTCGCACCGGGTCTCGGGCACCTTCTTCGTCACCGTTTTCATCGTGCAGATGGACTCACAGACCGTGTGGGACTTCTCCCGCATCACCGTCTCGGTGCACTCGCGGTAGCAGGTCTTGCAGACGGTCCGCATGACCGTCTCGGTGACCGGCTTACACGTGGTAGTGCAGACCGTCTTGTACCGCGTCTCGGTCACCGGCCGGCAGACGACCTCGCATTGCTCTCGACACCCGGTCTCACAGACCGTCTTGCACGCCTGGTAAGTCTCCGCCTGGCAGTGGGTCTCGCACACCGGGTGGCAGACCGTGCGGCAGCAGTCCTTGTAGCAGATCTCCTGAAACTGCCGGCAAATCGTGAACGTGCACTCGCGGTATGTGGTCTCGCACACCGGCATGCAGACGGTCGCGCACCGCTTCTCGTAGTGCGTCTCCCGGACCGGGCGGCACACGGTGTACGGGACCTCCTTCATGACGGTCTCGACGCACGGCCGGCAGACGGTCTCCTGGACGGTCCGGTACTCGACGGCGGGGACGGGCTTGTACGCGGTCTGGCACTCGGTGCGGTAGCAGGTCTTCGCGACCGGATTGAGGACCGTCTCCTTGACCGTTTCGTAGCAGACGTGGAAGCGCTTCTCGTGGACGGTGTCGTAGACGACCTTGTAGGTGGGTTGGAGCTGATTGCCGCACGCGGCGAACTGGCACTGGCCGTCGCCACAGGCCGACGGGTTGGCGCAACTGCCGCACAGGCCGCCGAGCCCGGCCCGGGCCTGAGCGGAAAGGGTCAGGGCAAGGGCGAGGGCCGCGAGCGGGGTGCCCCGAGAAATCGTCATGACGTCGCCTCCGGCCGGCGTCCGTGCCGGCCTGACCAGGCCGCGACCGGTATTTGTCTCCCGCGTCGGCGCCCGGTCGTGCGGAACGTGTCTGTGGGCCGGCCCGCTCCGCGGGTACGGCCCGGCCTGTCTGCGACGGATTTATCGACCGGCCGGATCGGGGCGGATGACGCACAGGCCGCGCGACCGACCGCCTTTCGCGCTGCTGTTGCTGGTCCTGGCGCTCCTGCGGGGCGTAGCGGCGAGTCAAGTTGTGCGGGTGGGGTTGGGTCTGCCGAAACAGGTCCAAATCTCAAGCTCCAAGTTCCAAGATGAGTCGGACTCCAATTGGTTCGCGGCATGTTGCCTACCGCCGTCGTTTTCAACTTGGAACTGGGAACTTGGAACTTAAGACTGGGAGCTGGAAGCTTGCAACTTGCAACCGCGAACGCGGTGGGCGGGTCGTTCCGGGAATGCGGAAAATGCCAGAGATTCAACTTGACAACGGCACCCAAAACTGCGACGGATGAAAGGGTACGTCTGTCATCACGCTGCCGGGGCGGGACCCCCCGGCGGGCCAAGAAGGAAGTGGTGGGGCATGCTGCATTTCTCGTGTGACCTGTGCGGGAAAGACCTGACGGACAACACGGACGGCCGCTACGTGGTGCAAATGGAAGTGTTCCCGGCCCATGACCCGGCCGAACTCACCGACGAGGACCTGGGCGACGACCACCTGGAGGAGGTTGGACAACTCCTGCGCGAGGCCGAAGAGGACGACCTGGAACCGGCCCCGGCGTACACGAAGTTGCGCTATGACTTGTGCCCAGCATGTCACAAAAAGTTCCTCGCGGACCCGCTGAATCGCGAGGCGCAGAAGTTCGACTTCAGCGAGAACTGATCCCCCCTCGAACCCGGTTGACTCCCATGATGCGCTCCTTGGCGGCCAGTGCCGCGGCCTTGGCCATTGGTGCCGCCGCCCACGGCCAAGTGTTCCCCCGTCCGGCCACGCACATCCCGCCGCAGCCGGCGGGCGTCATCCGTCCCGTGTCGCTCCCGATCACCGGGTCCCTGACACCGCCGAGCCCCACGAGCCCGATCACGCCGTTCCCGCGGCGGTCGACGAACCTGTTCCCCGGGTTGACCCCGTGGGCGGGCGGCTTCAGCTACGGCGGCCTGTACCCGTACTACTACGACGACCCGTACTACTACCAGCCGGCCGTCGCGGCCCCCGTCCCGCCCCCGCAGCCGGTGACCAACGTCACGAACCTGATCGTCACCACTCCGGAGCAGCCGCCCGAGCTGCGGGCCCGGCTGAACCTCAACGTCCCACCGAACGCCAAGGTGCTACTGGCCGGCAAGGACGTGGACACGGCCGCGCAGCCCCTCGTGCTGGAGTCGCCCGTGCTCAAGGAGGGCCAGAAGTACACGTTCGACGTGAAGGTCTCGTGGCGCGAGGGCGACAAGACCGAGGAGCGGGCCCGCGTCGTGGCCGTGGACGCGGGCGAAAGCAAGACGTTGACCTACCTGACTGTAAAGTGACCCAGCCGCGGCGTTCCGATCAAGTCCCGATGCGCTGGCCCGGCGGCGAGACGCCGCCGGGCCCGTTGCTTTGACCCCGGCCAATCGCCTCGTCGACATGCTATTCTTCCGGCGGCCGGACCGGGGTGATTCTCCGGCACCCGTGCACTTTCGCCGCGAACCATCCCACGCAGAGGCCGAGTAAGGAAATCGTCTCGGCGCAATAGGTGATTTCCACCAGGCTGCCGGTCGCGAGCAGACACACGGACACCACGATCGCCGCGCCGGCAAACCAAACGACGATCGCCCCGACGGAATTGGCGACATGGAGCCGCCGTTGATCGACGGTGGTCCGGCGCCAGGCTCAGATCAGTCGCAGGACGGCGACCAGCAGCACCGCCGCGCTGATGATCGAGTACTCAGGCAACCTCGCAGAGGCTTGGTGCGCGACGGGCTCCGGGCGCGAACTGGTCAGTTCAAGGCGTCAAACTACCGTGCTCATCGTCGCCATAGTCCTCCGCAAGGGGGCACCGGCGAACGCGGCGTCTCTCGAGCCACAGGCCCAAGAAATGCCCAGCGAGACCGACGACGAGGAACCCGCCAATTTGGAGGCCCGGCAGCGCATCCGTGTCTGTGGGGTCGTCCGTAATAATCCAAATCGCCAGCCCGACGCAGAGACCGGTCACCAAGCCGGCTCCCATGCCGGCCAGAAAAAGTGCCTGACGGATCGCCCCCGGCGCTTGCCGCCTACTCCAATGCGTCCGCGCCAGCACAAGGAGCAAGCCGCCGAACAGCAGTGCTACTACCAACGCGCCGGCCAGATTGCGGTTCATGACTTCACGCTTGCGGTCTCCGGGATCGCTTTGACCTTCCCAATCGTAATACGGAGCGAGTGAGGCGGAGCCCGACGCGCAAGCGAGGGAGTAGCTTGCCCTCGCTTGCGCGTCGGGCTCACCCGCGGTGCCGAATGCGGTAGAGCGTCCCGCGGATGCGATAGCCTCCCGGCTCGCCGGCGCGCACGACCTCCTGGTCGTACCGCAGCCCCGCGTAGCCGAGTTGCTCGCGTAGCAGTGGCGCCGGAGTCCGGTCCTGGTCGGTCAGCAGGCACACCCCGCCGGGCAATAAAACCCGACGAATCAAATTCACCAGCGGGTCGATGTTTCGGGTCTCGTACGTCAGGTCCGCCCCAAGGATTACGGGCACCTTCAGGTCCGCGGGCGGGAACCGCCAGTTCAGGGGAATGGCCCGGAAGTCGTAAAGCTTGTTGCGGCGGGCGTTGTTCGCGGCGAAGCGCACTGCGGTCAGATCGTAGTCGGTGAAGGTGACGCGCAGCCCGCGAGCGAGAGCCGCGAGGCCGGGGATCCCGAGTCCGCAACCAAGTTCGAGGGCATCGAGCTTGTCGCCGGTTCGCGGGTAGTGGTGCCAGTCTTCGCGGGCGACGGCCTTGGCCAGCATCCGGGCCGCGGGCCAGATATCGGCCCAGTAAGGCATGTACTCGTCGCGATCGTGCGCCTCGCGGACGATCGGGTCGTCAAGCAGGGCGTACGAGTCCGCCGGGCGCTCGACCTCAAGCTTGAACTGATCGATAATGATCCGCTCGACCTGCCGGTCGGGGATGGAGGCGAGGGGGGTCTCGACAAAGGCGGGTTCGCCGGGGGTCATGCGGGTCGCCAAGATTCTCGAAGAATTCATCCTACTGGCTCGAGTACCCGAACCGATCCGGTGAACTCCTCAGCCGTCAACGGCCGGTCGGCTGGCAGCAGGGCGTACGCGGCGGGGTTGTCGCAGCAGTCGAGGATGATCTGTCGCGGGTTCGGGTTCGCGTACCCGCCCTCGCAGGCGACGTGGCCGCTCACCAGCCAGTCGCAATCGACCTTCTTCAGGAACGCGGCGCACGTTTCCGCCCGCGTGTCCCGGCCCCAAACGAGCTCATAAACCGAGCCCCCGAGGGTCAGGTCCTCGGCCGGGAAGGAGTCCGTCTCCAGGTGCCGGAGCTCGAACCGGTCGACGGCCTTCTCTCGCGGGAGGCTGTGACTGATGAACACGCGGTTCGGGGTCCGCAGGCCCAGCGGGAGCAGGCCGAACAGGCGCAGGTAGGCGTCGTAGATTTGCGGGGCCTTTTCGGCTCCGTACGCCTCCGTCACCCCTTCGCGGAAGAGCGCGTTGAGGTCCTTCTCGTCCTTGATGATCATCCGGTTCGTCCACTGGGCCAGCTCGTGGTTGCCCATCAGTAGATGGACCTGTCTCGGGAGCTGGCACTTCAGTGCGGCGAACAGGTCTACGAGCTGGTGCGACTTGTCGCCCCCGCCGGGGTATCGCGTTTTGCCGTGAATCGCCTCTTGCAGGACGAGGTGCCGGCGGGGGTGGTTCGCGAGGTCCGCCAGCTTGTACACCGCCTGGAAGTTGCCCAGGTGCCCGTGCAAGTCCCCGGCCACCAGGACTTCCTCGACGTCGTGTATTTGCACAAAGCGGCCTTTTCGCCCAGGCGTCTGGCGGACGGCGTCGGCCGCCTTGTACAGAGTCCGGAGCAGTCGGTCGGGGTCGGGCATAGGCAAGGCGCGCGACGCGGGGGGCCGGATGGAATGGGTAATGTAGTGTCCGACACGTTGCGCGCGAGAGCAACCCGATTCCGCCGCAAGCCGGAATTCAATTCGCGTTCCGAATTCCGGGTCGCGAGTTTTTCGGACCCCTTGCCGCGCGCGGGCCGGGTGTCGAGAATTTTCTTCGTAGGCGACGTCTGATGACACACTTGTCCAGACAGCACCTTCCGACAGGCGGGTTAGACCGACCCGCGTCCGCCGACCGCTCGTTGTCATGTCCGCCGGACGCCGCGACCGTATGCCGTGACGCCCGACCGGCGAGGTAATTTCGTCGCATGGAGCTGGCCCGCAACCTCCGCAAGGATCCCGTCTCCCGGCTGGACCCCAGCCCGCCCTGGTCGGTGGAACGGTCGGCCACGGTGGCCGACGCGGTCAACCTTATGCGCCGGGAGAACGTCGGGTGCGTGCTGGTGTGCGAGGCGGGCCGTCTGATCGGGCTGTTCACCGAGCGGGACCTCATGTGCCGGGTCCTGGCCGTCGGCAACCCCCTCTCCCTGCCGATCGCGGAGGTCATGACGCCGGAACCGGTTACGGTGCTCCCCCGGGACCCGATCCGGATC
>DATFWZ010000508.1:0-7819 GCA_035258765.1 Gemmataceae bacterium | reverse complement strand
CCCCGGGGGCCGTCGGGGCCTTGCGCGTGTTCATGGAGTCGGCAGTGTCCGCCGGTGCGCCGCCGCGGGACTGGAGGTTCGGGAATGTCAGATTCGGGAGGGTCATGAACCCGGGCGTGTTCTCGCCCGGGACCGGGACGTCCGGCGGGGTGACCCCGATGCGGGCCCCAGCATCATACGCCGGCGAGTCCGGGCCTAGTCCGCCCCGCTCCGGCGGCGGAGTCGGGACGATCGGCCGGTTGAAGTTGCCGAGGAGCGGGTCGCCGCCGGTGGTCCCGTTCGGGAAGGCGCACCCGGCTGCGCCGAGCAAGAGCGCGCTCGCGGCGCAGAGCCCGCTTCGCCGCAGGTGTCCGAGTCGATTCGCCATCTTGACCCGCCCTCCGCGTCACCTAGATTCTCCGCATCCCGGCCTGGCCGGGGCGACGGCGCCAGCCTTCGCCCGCGTGTGCCGGTTTCATCGGCCGGGCCCGGACCGGACGTTTGACCCTTTTGCCAGAATCCGCAGCACCGTCCCGCCGCGCACCGCCCGCAGACTCGCCCCGACTTCTCACGAGCACCCAGCTTCATGGCGCACCACCGCATCGCAGTCATCGGCGGGGACGGCATCGGCCCCGAGGTCATCGACCAGGCCATCCGGGCGACCGACGCCGCCGGCAAAAAGCACGGGGCCACGTTCGAATGGAACCGCCTGGCCTGGGGCTCGGCGCTGTACAAGAAGACCGGCCACATCCTCCCGCCGGATGGGTGGGACACGCTCCGGAAGCACGACGCGATCCTGTTCGGGGCGGTCGGCGACCCGGAGGTGCCGGACACCATTCCGGTGCACCAACTCCTGTTGCCGATGCGGCGGCGGTTCGACCAGTACGTCAACCTGCGCCCCGCGTACCTGTTCGACGGCGTCCCGTGCCCGCTCCGCGACAAGGCCCCGGGGTCGATCGACATGCTCGTCTACCGGGAGAACACGGAGGGCGAGTACGCCCCGGTCGGCGGGAAGGTGTACGAGGGGATGCCGGCGGAAGTCGCCATTCAGACGGCGGTGTTCACGCGCCGCGGATGTGAGCGAATCATCCGAGCCGGGTTCGAGGCCGCCCGCAAGCGCAAGAAGAAGCTGACCAGCATCACCAAGTCAAACGCCCTGGTGCACGGGATGTCGCTCTGGGACGCGGTCGCGAAAGACGTCACCAAGGACTACCCGGACGTGCAAATGCACTCGCTCCTGGTCGATGCCGCGGCGATGGACTTCGTCCGCAAGCCCGAGTCGTTCGACGTGGTGGTCGCGAGCAACCTGTTCGGCGACATCCTGACCGATCTGAGCGCGATCGTGACGGGAAGTGTGGGCCTGGCGTCGAGCGCGAACGTGAACCCGGAGCGGGCCTACCCGAGCATGTTCGAGCCGGTGCACGGCAGCGCCCCGGACATCGCCGGGAAGGGGATCGCCAATCCGCTCGCGGCGGTGCTATCGGCGGCGCTGATGCTCGATCATTTAAAGGAAGCCGCGGCGGCCGACGCGGTACGGAACGCGGTCAAGGCGGTGCTGAAGGAAAAGCGGTCCCTGTCCCCGGACCTGGGCGGGAAGGCGAAGACGACGGAGGTCGGGGACGCGGTGGTGGGGGCGGTATAAGCGAACTATTGTCGACGTGATTGCCCTTTCGTCGCTACAAAACGCGGTCAGCGATGGATGTCGTTGAGCGGATAGCCGGTTCGGAGAAGCTCCTCTCCATTTTTGGTTACTGGCCCTCGTTCCACGACGCGGAAGTTCTGTGGATGAGGCTGGACCGTCACCCTCACGGGGAGGGAAACGGGCCGACACTCGAAGTGCTCGTTCACGCCTTCGAAATGACAAGCGAGATTAACCCGGAAGGCTACTATGTCCTCCGCCACCAAGTATTGGTTCACATGCAGTTCAGGGAGATCGTCGAATTGACGCTAGACGGATTCAATATTCAGAATGTGTTGTGGGGTATCGAAGTCTCGGCGCTGCCGGAGAGTCTGCAGAATCACCGTCACTTCGACGTACGTTTCGACTCCTCCTATGGCGTCCAGGCGGCTTTTCAGTGCAAAGCGGTGGAAATCGTCGCGGTCACCCCCTGCACCGAAAAGGGAGAACCGATCGACGCTTGACCGCCCTCGGTGCCGGTACCATGTCTCCGCCACTAAGTTGCCTCAACATGGCTTTTGAAACGGCACGGCCCGCAGAGGCTGTGTCGTGAACCCCATCCATCTTTTCACCATCGGCTTTACCAAAAAGTCCGCCGAGACCTTCTTCACCAAGCTTCAAGTCGCCGGAGTCAAACGCGTCATTGACGTGCGCCTCAATAACAACTCCCAGCTCGCCGGGTTCTCCAAGCGCGATGATCTCGCCTACTTCCTGCGATCGATCGCCGGGATCGAGTACGTTCACGTCCTTGACCTGGCGCCCACTCAGGAATTGCTCGACCGATACAAGAAAATTGATCGCGACTGGCCAGCCTACGAGCGGGACTTCGTGGCCCTGATCCGAAGTCGAAAGATCGAGCAAACCGCGGCCGCGGAGCTGCTCGATCGTGGATGCCTCCTGTGCAGCGAGGACCAACCCGACCACTGCCACCGCCGCCTCGTCGCCGAGTACCTGCGCGACCGCTGGGGCGGGGTCGAAATCGAACACCTCGTGTGAACCACCACGTGTCGTGGGCGGTACTTTGTTACCTGACTTGCTAGGCCCGTGAACTCGCCCCGGTTTGACTCGCCGGAACCGCGGTTGTAATCGGCGATCGAGCTAGCGGTTACGATCGCGGGGGCGACCCCGACGGGTCGTTACCCTCGATCGGGCGCAAGTTTGGTAACAGCAAGCGGTTCTCATGTAATACTCACGGCCCATCCTCAGAATAAATGGGTAGTGAGACCGCGCTAGCCCCCGCTGAGGTAAACGCTCGTGTCCCTTCCCGTTCCTGTCGCCGTGGCCGTATCGGCCGCGGTGGTCGGTTGCATTGCGGTTGTCGCGGTGAGTCTGGTTCGCCAGTTTCGCCTGCGCCGGCACTTGAAGCGGCTGCGCACGGTCCCGCTGGAGCGCTTCGGGCGGAGTTGACGCGGACCGCCGCCCGCGGGTCGCCCGATCAGGTGCGGGGAGGTCCCGGCCTTTCGGGGTGCCGCATGGTGGCGGATTCACGCCGCCCCGGGGGGCCGGGAACTCCCCGCACAGAGGAAAACAAGCGGCCGCGCCAGCTGGCGCGGCCGCTTCGCGTTTGGGCATCCGCTCACTTCTGCCCGCGCTTCGATAACCCCTCCGCGTGGGCCTTGGCCTCCTGAGTGCCGGCGAGGGCTCGCAACACGCCCTCCCACGCGGCCCGCCGGTCAGACTGCTCCTTCAGGCCCGTGACGATCAGTTTCTTTTCCGTCTCCGTCGCGAACCGGGCCATCGTCGCGAGACAAAGGGCGTCCAGCACCTGCTCGTCGGACCGCTTGCCGTCGAGCAACTCGGCGAGCAGGCGCGTGAGCCGGTCACCGGGCGACTTGGTGACCCTGCCTTCGATGGCCAACTTCTGTCGGTCGCGCTCCATCCGCACCTTCCACAATTCGACCCACCGCTTCTGCACCTCCGGGTCGGCCAGCAATTCGTCCACGAGTTTGTCGCGCCCGGTACCGCCCTTCGCGGGACCGCCGAGCAGTCCGAGCACCTTCTCGCGCTTCCGCGGGTCCTTGTCCGCGGCGAAGTACTTCTCCTCAACGGTCGTCGGATGCCGGCCGGCGAAGTCGAGGAGGACGCGGCGGAGGAACTCCGCGTCCGACGGCCCGCCCTTACGAAGGCTTTGCCATTCGCCTTGCAGGCGGGAGTCGAGGTCTTTGGTAGTCCGCTCCAGGTCGCTCATGGTTTCCCTAAAGCGCCTGGTTCGGGCCGCCGCCCGCCGGGCCTGCTCGGCATCGGTGAGCTGAGTTTCAGCCTGCTTCAGCCGGACCCGGGCGGCATGGAGGTCCACCTGTGCTTGGTCAACCTGCGCTTGGCGCTCGCGGTCGGAACCGATCCGGGCCTCCCACCGCTTCTGCACGGTCTTGAGCGCCGCCTCCGCCTTATCGACCTCGGCACGGGCCTTTTCGACATCGATCCGGAAGAGCGCCACGTTGAGCTCCAACTTGTCGTCGGCCTTGTCTCCGGCCGCCCGCTCGGCCATGAGGGAATACCACTCATCAAGGACCGTCACATCGTGCGGAGTGGTGTGGCCACGATGGTTCAACTTCCCGGTGATGTAAAGGTCCAACCACCCGTCGGCGTCGAAGTCCCCGAGAGCCGCCCCGTGCCCTAGGGCCGGCTCCCGATGGCAGCTCGCACACGTCGCCGTCACCTTCTGCTTCCCGTGCTCCGGCAACATCCACTCGATGATCTTGGCCCGCTTCTTTGGGTCCGTGTCGGCCAGGAAGTAGTGGACCTCGATCGACGTCGGCGGGATCCCGCGCAGGTCGAGGCTCATGCGGCGGAGGAACACCAGGTCGTCCGGCACCCTGGCCCGGTCCGGGTCGGTATTGGCCGGGGGATTGGCGGACTTGCCGGGCTTGTCGTCCGGGCCGGCGCGCAGGGTCGGGGCTGCGAAAAGACCGAGGCCCGCGAGGAGCAAGAGGCACGTGGCGACGCCGGCCGCCACGGCTTTCAGCTTGGCGAGGACGAACATGCGCATCACCCCTTCGGACAGTTGGACCACCGGGACCGGGAGCCCGACCGGCGCGCCCGCCGCGGCCGCACACGCCGCCTTGACCACGGCCGCGGACAGGCCCGGCGGGACGGCCGAAGTGGCCGCGTGCCACCCGAGCGCCGCCGCGACCGCCCCCGCTGAGAGGGCGACCCCGCGCTCGGTCAGCCGTTTCGCGAGCAATCGCCGCGCGGCTGCCAGCCGGTTCGCCAGTGTCGCGGGCGGCAGGCCCAGCTCGCGGGCCACGTCGCGCTGCGGCCGGCCGCCGAGGTCGCACAGGACAACCGGGACGCGGTACTTCTCCGGCAGCCGGGCGAGCTCCGCGTCGAGGACGGGCTGGACGTCGGCCCAGGCGTCGGGTGGGGAAACGGGCGGGTGCGGCATGGCGTCCACCTGCTTCTCCTTGGCCTTGCGGCGGGCGGCCGACGACCGGGCCTTGAGGGCCGTTCGGTACGCGACCCCGTAGAGCCAGTGGCCGACGAGGTGTCGCGGGCGGACAGTCGCGGCACGCCGGGCGAGGACCAGGAACGTGGCCTGGAAGGCGTCCTCGGCGAGATGGACGTCGCTGACGACCCGGCGGCAGACGCCGAGAACCATCGGCCCGTGCCGGCGAACCAGAGCGGCGAACGCGTCACCATCGCGTGCGACGACGAACTGACCGAGCAACTGACCGTCCCCGACCTCGGTGTCGCGGCCCAGCGCGACGCGGCGCAAGTGCGGCAGGAGGCGCTGGGCCGTCGAGTGGGTCGGCATGCGTCAGGCTCCCGTGGGGGAGGACGTCTCCCCCATTAGGTATTGCCTGAAAGTGAGCCGGCGCTCCATTTCTAAACGTGCTTCCGTTCCAGCCCGAGCAGGAACTTCTTTCGCCACAGCCCGCCCCCATAGCCCCCCAAACTGCCGTCCTTGTTCACGACCCGGTGACACGGGATTATGATCGCGATCCGGTTCCGTCCGTTGGCCTGCCCGACCGCCCGGCACGCCGTTGGCGATTTGTTCACCGCCTGCGCCAGGTCCTCGTACGACCGCGTCTCCCCGTAAGGGATTTCCATCAGTTGATCCCAGACGGCCCGCTGAAACGCCGTCCCGATTGGGACCAGGGGCACGGTGAACTGCCGGCGCCGGCCGGCGAAGTACTCGTTCAGTTCCCGGGTCGCCCGGTCGATGTGCGGGTGCGATCCGGGAACCACCGGCATGCGCAGTGACGCCCGCAATTCCGCGAGTTGCCCATCCAGGTCGGTGCGCCCGACGAATTCCAGGGCACAGAGTCCTTCGTCCGTCGCCCCTAGCAGGAGCGGACTGACCGGGCTTTCCACCCACGATACGACGACGCACGACCCGTTCGCCTGACGCGGCGGCTTTCCGAACGCCTTGGTAAAAGCGTCACGGAACCCGCTGAGCGATTCGTACCCGTGGTCGAGAGCAATGGTGTCCAAGGTATCCCCCCGTTTGAGCTTTCGATACGCATCTCCCAGCCGGCGCCCGCGGCAGTAGGCCTGGAAGGTCATGCCGAAATGTTTGAAGAAATATCGCCGGGCCGCCACCGGATCGACGCCGAGACCGCTCATGGCCTTGTCCGGCACGCGCCGGGCCGGGTCTGTCTCGACGCGCTCGAGCAAGGCGCCGACCCAGTCCGGAACCGCTCCCCCGGCGAGCAACGGCCGGCACCGTTTGCACGGCCGGTAGCCGGCGCGCATCGCGTCGCCCGCAGTCGCGAAATACTCGCAATTCTGCGGCAGCGGTCGGGCCGGACACGACGGCCGGCAGAAGATGCCGGTCGTCCGAACGGCCGTGTAGAAGACGCCGTCGAAATCGAGGTCCCGCCGCGCCACGGCCCGGCGGATCACGGCGATCGGTGGTAAGGCGGTCATGCCGCTACTGTACGGGGGGCCAGTAAACCGGCTCCACCGATTTTTGAACATCGACGGTCGGATCCACGAACACGAATTCGATCAGATTGAGGATGACGCGACCAGCGTTGCAAGTTCGCGCCTGGTGCACTTGCGAAGCGCGGGCCCCTCATTGCATCTTCACCCCGGACGGGTCACAATGACCGGACGCACCTCTCGCCCCTCTTCCTCTCCGGGAGGACGGCCATGTCGGCACACGCAAATCGGCGACAGTTCATGCGAACCGCGGCCGTCGGCAGCCTGGTCGGGCTGGCCGACCTCGGGTTCCTCCGCCAGCTCCCGCCCGTCTCCGCCAAGGACGCGACGCTCGACCCGAAGGTGGTCCGCCTCGACCCGGGGATCGAGCCGCTCGTCCGGCTGCTCGAAGAAACGACCCGCGACCGGCTGCTCGAAGAGGTGGCCGGCCGCGTGCGCAAGGGGCTGTCGTACCGCGAAGTCCTGGCCGCGCTGCTGCTCGCCGGCGTTCGCAACGTCGAGCCGCGACCGAGTGTCGGGTTCAAGTTCCACGCGGTGCTCGTCGTGAACTCCGCCCACCTGGCCAGCCTGGCCGGCCCGGACGCCGACCGGTGGTTGCCCATCTTCTGGGCCCTCGACAACTTCAAGAACGCCCAGGCCCAGAACATCAAGGAGCGCGGCGGTTGGCGGATGCCGCCGGTCAAGGAGGCAAACGTCCCGCCGGCGCGCAAGGCCCGGCAGGCGTTTGTCGAGGCGGTGGAGGCGTGGGACGCGGAGGCGGCCGACGTCGCGATCGCCGGCTTGGTCCGCACCGCGGGGACGGACGAGGTGATGGAGCTGTTCTGGCGGTACGCCCCGCGGGACTACCGCGACATCGGCCACAAGATCATCTTCGCGTCCAACACCCGCCGGGCCCTTGCCGTCATTGGCTGGGAGCACTCCGAACCCATCTTGCGATCGCTCGCCTACGCGCTGATGTCGGCCCGCGGCGGCAATCCCGCGAAGGCAGACGATCCAGCCGACCGGCCCGGCAAAAAGAATCGGGAACTGATCAAGGAGATCCGCCCCGAGTGGCGCGAGGGCAAGCCGGACGCGGATGCGGCGGCCGAGTTGCTCGCCGTCTTCCGGCAGGCGTCGGCCGAGGACGCGGCCCGCGAAGTGGTACGGCTCCTGAACAAGGGAGTGGCCGCGAACTGCGTCTGGGACGCAGTCCTGGCGGGGGCCGGCGAATTGCTCATGCGCCGGCCGGGGATCCCGTCGCTGCACGCGGTCACGACGGCCAACGCCATCCGGTTCGCC
>DATFWZ010000507.1:0-3097 GCA_035258765.1 Gemmataceae bacterium | reverse complement strand
TGATCCAACCATCCCGCCTTGCGCGCCTGCCGTAGCGGTTGCGCGGCCGACATCAGACGCGCCGCCGCCGAGTTCCCTGGCCTGCCCAGATTCCCGCACTTCGCTTTTCCTGCCCGACTTGCCCCGTCGAAGGAAGGATGGCCCCGGTATGGATGCCTCGGGCCCGGCCGCGCTTCGCGCGGACGGGCCGCCCGGGGCTAGGGACCGGCGCCTTGGCTGCCCGGAGGGCGGAGCGATGAAACGTCTACTTCTGGGTCTGGGTTGTGTGCTCGGCCTCACGCCCGGCGGGTTGTTCGCCCAGGACGCGACCCCCGCGGCGCGGCTCGGGAACCCCGCGGCCGCCCTCGGCCGACCTGTGCACGACCCGGACATCATCCGCGCCCAAGCTCCGTCAGACGGCACGCCGAAGCCAATGCCCAAGGGGGGCGTCGCCGACGTGCCGTCGAAGTCCGACCTGCCGGTGCTACCCGCGCCCGGGCCGATGCTGCCGGGAACGATTAACAGCGGGCCGCCAATCATCCTGCCCCCGGGTGGCATGGTCGTCCCGCCCGTGCTCAGCGACGGATTGCCCCCGGGCGCTGTATACGGCCCGCCAATCCCCGGTGGCCCGATGCTCGGCGACCCGCAGATGCCTTGCCCGGTCCCCGGCGCGAACAACACATGCGGTTGGTACACGAGTGTCGAGGCGCTCGTGTGGTGGGTCAAGAGTTACAGCGCCCCGGCCCTGGCGTCCGTCGGCCCGCCGGGGTCCGCGGCCGCACTGACGTCGACGGGCACGTCCGTCCTCTTCGGCGTCAACTCGGTGGACACGAACCCGCGATACGGCGCGCGGATCACGCTCGGCTACTGGCTGTCCCCGCAGTGGGCCGTCGAGGTCTCCGCCTTCTACCTTCGTCCAGACCGCGACCGGCAGCGGTTTTTGTCTGCCGACTTTCCGAACCAGGACTTCGGCCGGCCGTTCTTCAGCCTGAATCGCCACGTCGAGACTTCGCAGCTGATCGGCCGCCCGGGCGTGGTGTCGGGGTACGTTCAATTTGATTCCGAGAGCGACTTCTACGGCGGGGAGTTGAACTGCCGGCACCGGCTTTGCGACTGGTGCGACAACCACCTCGACGTCCTCTTCGGGTACCGGTACGTGTACCTGCGCGAGGAGTTGCTCATCAACGAGCAGGCCCGGGCGTTGGCCGGGGCCGGTAACCTGGCGGGCATCGAGCGCGCGGTCACGGACAAGTTCCAGACCAAGAACCAGTTCAACGGCGGCCAGGTCGGGGCCATCTTCCAGCACACCCACGGTCCCTGGACGATCGACGTGACGGGTAAGGTTGCTCTCGGGATGACCTGGCAGCGAGTGGAAATTGGCGGGTCGGTCACCCCGATTGGCGGCGGCGTGCCGCCGAACTTGCCGGGCGGGTTGCTCGCCCTGAACAGCAACATCGGGGTGCAGAAGCGGCAGACCTTCGCGGTCATCCCGGAGATCGGCCTCAACGTCGGCTACGACGTGACGAGCCGGCTGCGGCTCTTCGCGGGCGGGACCTTCCTGTACTGGAGCAACGTCGCCCGGCCCGGGGCCCAGATCGACCGCACGCTCGACGAAGCCCGCATCCCGGACTTCACCTTGCTGTCGCGGACGCCGATCCCGACCGCCGCGAGCGTCCGGCCGGTGAACCAGGTCAACTCGGAGAGCTTCTGGGCGACTGGGTTTAACTTCGGGTTGCTTTACCGGTGGTAGTTTGTCGGGGTATAGGCCCTATAGGACGTATGGGTCCTATAGCACCTATACCCCGACACCCTTTACCACCAGCGCATCAATTCGCCGATCCGGTTCCCGAGCACGAGCACTCCCACCAGCGCCGCGAAGATGCTGGCCGTGAGAACGGCCCCCGCGGCAATGTCGAGGCAGCCGTTCCATCGCCCGGTCACTTCCGACCCGAGTCCGTGAAACAGCGTCTCGATCGCACTGTTGAACAGCTCCGCCGTCAACACGCCGCCGATGCACATCAGGATCAGGCACCACTCGACGAGCCGGCAGTCGAGGACGATGCACGCGACGATGGCCGTCGCGGCGCAGAAGAAGTGCACCGAGAAGCTGGAATGACCGCGGACCCCGAGCTTGAGGCCGCGAAAGGCCTCCCGGAACTTGTCGCGCCACTTGCGAATACCGTGGAGGCGGGCCGCCGGGTATTCGGTGCGAACGGAGGGTAGTGGCTCGCTGATCATCCCCGGAGCATAGCGGGCAAGGCCCGAGGGAGGAAGGTGAGCTGGTGAGTGTTGAGTGGTAGTTATTCCCGTAGGTCCTATAGGAGCTATACGTCTCATAGGACCTATCGAAAGCCCGCGCATGGCACGTCTGACGTCGCCGCCGCGTCCGGAGCTCCGCTGGCGACACTCCCTCGACGACCATGTAATCGCCGTCGGCTGGTCGGCCGACGGCTCGACCCTGGCCGCCGCGTCCGTGGCCGGTCCGGTGAGCATGTTCGACGTATTGACCGGATCGTGCAAGCACATCTTGCCGGGGCACGGCTTCGGGACGACGGCGCTCTCGTGGCACCCGGACGGGAAGCGTCTGGCGACCGCGGGGCAAGACGGCAAGGTCCGCCTTTGGGACGCGGGTTCCGGGCGGGAGCTGGCCGTACTGGACGGCGGGGCGGCCTGGGTGGAGCACGTCGCCTGGAGCCCGAAAGGAGACTACCTCGTCTCCGGCGCCGGGAAGAAGCTGCGACTCTGGACCGCGGACGGAACCCCGTCAACGAAATACCCGGAATCTCTCAGCACGATCGCGGCGATCGTCTGGTCGGCACGCGGGAAAGAATTCGCGGCCGCCGGCTACGGCGGCGTGACTTTGTTTCGCCCGGACGCGGACCGGCCGGTCAGCCAGTTCCCGCGAAATGCGTCGATCATTTCCCTCGCCTGGTCCCCGGACGGGCGGATGCTCGCGGCCGGCGGGCAAAACGCGGCCGTCCACTTCTGGTACGTGAAGTCGGGCGAGGACCTCCAAATGTCCGGCTACCCGGCCAAGGTCCGCGACCTGGCCTGGGACACGACCAGCCAGTACCTCGCGACCGCCGGCGGGGAGGCCGTGGTCGTGTGGGACTGTGGC
>DATFWZ010000506.1:0-3508 GCA_035258765.1 Gemmataceae bacterium | reverse complement strand
ATCTTCCTGCCGTCCAGCGTCCCGGTGAAGACGCGTTTGAGCGGTAGGCCCGTCTCAAGGTCGATCCAGAGCGCTTCCGAGAAGGTCACGTTCGTCTTTCCACCCTTGGCCGCCGGCGTGAGCTTGCAGTCAACGATCTGGGCCCGCCGCGTACGGACGTTGTCGGGCTTGCCGAGCTCGAAGTCCGCGGCGCGAAACGCGGGCCACGTCACGACGCCGTCGCCCTCCGAGGACAGGTAGAACCCCGCAATGAAGCCCCCGTGCGTCAGGCTGCGGCGGTAGTCTTCCGTCAGCGTCTTCGGGGTGGGACGCGTGCCGCCGTCCAGGCCTTCCTCGACCAGGTTCGTGCCGTCGGAGATCCTCTTCCACTTCACGCTCTTGCCCGCGATCTCGATCGTGCCGTCGAGGTGCACCTTGTTGCCTTCCATCAGGGTCATGGTGCCCTTCATCGTCCCGCTTTCCTTGACGGCCTCGGCGCGGGCCTCGAAGACGACTTGCAACGCCTTCGCCGATTCCAGCTTCTTTTCCATCGCGCGGACTCGCTTCTCCGCGTCGGCATCGGCGAGGGCGAGGGCTGGGAGGAGGAGTAGGGCCAGCATCTGTCGCATGGAGGCACCTTGATATCTGCCCAGTTTCGAAATGCGCGCGTATGTGGGGGCGTCGGGGTTGGAGTTCCGGCTTCAGCCGGCTCCGGGCGACGGCCGCGACCGGCTAAAGCCGGGACTCCAACACTGACCGCGGGACAGGTTCGGAAGCATGTCCCGCGGGACGCTGATTCTTACACCTTGTCCGGCATCGCGAACGGTTTGCGGTATTGCCGAGTCAGGAGGGCGTTTGCCTCCTTCGAGCCCTCGCCCGTGAATTGCTCCTTCGCGGCGTCCACCGTGAGCGTCCGGCCGAGCTGGTAGGTCAGCTTGTCCAGCTTCACACCCACCCCGGTCAGGTTCTCCTGGAGGTTCTTGAACGTCTCGACCACCTCGGTGTTGTCGCCGAGCTTCGCCTTGCCGTCGAAGGGGACTTGCTCGCCGAGCCGGTACGAGATATTCGCCAGGTGGCACAGGGCGCTCGAGAAGTGGCCGTGGTCCGGGCCGGCGTTGCAGTCTTCCAATTTGCGACTCCGGACCGCGTGCAGGAAGCTCCCCCACGCCCCGCCCGGGGTTACCTTCACGTCCATCCTGGCGAGCTTCTCGGGTGACCCGCCCTTCTTCGGGTAGAACATGCCGTTCTCGATCCGCCCCTCCGTCGTGTAGTACTCGTTCGCGACGCGATTCGGGAACGTCGAGGGCTTGCCGACCAGCCCGCGAACCTCAAAGACGAGCAGCACGTCGCCGTACTCCATCACCGACATCTGCGTGTTCGGCGTCTGCCCCTGGTCCTCGTACGCGAACCGGCCGCCCAGGCTCCACACCTTCGTCGGCAGCGTCGCCCCCTTAATCGCCCAGCGGGCGACGTCCATCTCGTGCACCCCCTGGTTGCCGATGTCGCCGTTGCCGAAATCCCAGAACCAATGCCAGTTGTAATGGACCAGGTTGCCGTGGTACGGCTGTTCCGGGGCCGGCCCGAGCCAGATGTTGAAATCGAGGTCGGCCGGCGGCTTCGAGTTCTCCTTCTTGCCGATGCTCCATCGCGGCTTGCAGCAGTAGCCCTTCGAGACGAGCAGCTTGCCGTACTTGCCGGATTGCACCGCCGCGATCTCGCTCGCCCGGCCGGGGCTGCTCCGCTGCTGCGTGCCGTGCTGGACGATCCGCTTGTACTTCTGTGCCGCCTCGATCACTTTCCGACCCTCGGCGACCAGATGGGCCATCGGCTTCTCGATGTACGCGTCCTTGCCGGCCTGGCAGGCCCAGACACCGATGAGCGAGTGCCAGTGGTTCGGGGTGGCGACGGAGATCGCGTCCAGCTCCTTGTCGTCGAGGGCCTCGCGGATGTCGGCGACGCACTTCGGGGCAACGCCGTACTTCTCCTTGATCGGCTTGCTCCGCGACTCCCACAGGCTCTTGTCGGGGTCGATCAGGTAGGTGATCTGGACGCCGTCGAGGCCCAGGTACTGCTTGATGTGGGCGTTGCCCTGGCCGTGGATGCCGCACACGCCGACGCGGATGACGTCGTTGGCCCCGAGGACGCGGCCAGCCGACTTGGTACCGGCGATGGTGATCGCAGCCGCGGCCTCGAGCGAGTGTTTCAGGAAGCTCCGACGAGTCGGTTGAGTCATGACCTTGGTCCTTGTGGAGAGGGTGTCAGGGCAATGTCATTCGCGAGTACGGTCGCGGCCGAAGTAGTTGTTGATTTCGCGGGCCCACTGTGGGGGCACCAGGTCGGCGGCCGACTTCCCGCCGGCCAATTCAAACACGACGCCGAGCGGCGATCGGCCGGGTCGGGCCCCGCCGGTGTGCGGGCCATGGCCCCAGTGATCGCCGACCGCGACGACGTCGAACCGGTCGATCGCCTTGGTCGCCCGGTCGTAGCCGATGTGGCCGAGCAAGCGGACGTCGAAGCCGCGATCGGCCTTGGCCGCATCCGCATCGGTCGCGAGGAGGGCGGAGCCGTCGAGACGCAGCCGGATCGTCGTCGCGGTGACCTCCTCGACGGTCAGCGTCAATTCCTGGGAGCGAACGTCCTCACGGTGCCACATCGGCGGCTCGCCGCGGGTGTTGTCGGTCAGGTGGAAGCGCAAGATACGCTCCGCGACCTTGGGCGGCAGGGGCGCCTTCTCACCCTTCTTCGCGTCGGCCGGGATGAGCGACTTCCATTCGCTTTCCGTGAGCCAGAGGTGGTCGCGGGCGGCCTTTTCGCCGCCCTGGGTCTTGCAGGTGCCCTTGCAGTATTCGCCTTTTTCGCGGTCGAGGATGCGGGTGTAGACGGTGACGATCAGCCCCCCGGGGGGCGGGGTGCGCGAGTAGATCGGGTCGGTCTTGTCCGGGTCATCGACCTTGACGGCGCCGGCCTTGCGCCGGTCCGCGGGCAGCTTTTGCCACTCGCGGAGCCCTTGCTTGAGGACGTCGCGCATGACGTCGGGCGCCTGGCCGGCGTTCTTGTACGCGAGCAGCCTGCCGTCGGCGGTGAGGCAGTAGATCCCTTGCCGGGTCGCGCCGCCCTCGCCCTTTCGCGGGCCCTGGTCGGCGACCGAGCGGAAGAACTTACCCTCCGCGTCGTCGCGGCGGCGCTGGTACCAGTCGTCGGCGGCGACGGGCACGTAGTCCTCGGTCGCCATCTTGATGATGTCGGCGTCGGAGAAGGCGAGCGCACGGCCCGCGACCCCGTTGTTTCAGGTACACCCGAGCGGGTGGCCGTCCATTTCCCAGAGCAGGATCGGCTTGCCCTCGCGGGCGGCGAGCTTGCGGGCTTGCCACAAGTCGGTCAGCCACGGGATGGTGGCCCAGCGGTCCTCGTCCGTGGCCGGCTTGATCAGGGACCGCAGCTCGGCAAGTTTGTCGGCACGAATCGGCTCGACGGCGGGCGCGCTCGGACACGCGCCCAGCCACGCGAGGCCAAGCAATAGGAGTCGGAT
>DATFWZ010000505.1:0-2702 GCA_035258765.1 Gemmataceae bacterium | reverse complement strand
GTCGCGACGGCCGTGAACGTGTACGCCACCATCTCGTCAATCGTGACAGAACTGGGGACGCCAGTCAGAGTGGGGGCGACATTGACCTCGGTCACAGTCAACGTGATCGATTGCTGTGTGACGTCGATGCCGTCGTCCACGCGGACCTGGAACGTGTACACGCCCGGCCCCTGGGCCTCGCTCGGGGTCCAGGTGAACACGCCGGTAATCGGATCGATCGCCGCCCCCGCGGGAGCGTCAACGAGGCCGAAGGTGAGCGCCTGCGGAGGCAGGTCTGGGTCGGTGGCGTCCGCGTCAAAGGTGTAGGCCGACAGCTCGGGGATCGTGGCGGAGGCGGGAACGCCGGTCAAGGTCGGGGGAATGTTCGGGTTCTGGCTGTGGTACCGGGCGACGGTCACGGCGGACGCGCCACCGCCGGCGTCGGTCCACCCGGCTACCACCAACTTGCCGGAGGCGTCCACAGTGATCCCGGCGGCCACGTCGGCCCCCGGGGTGATATTCGTCACCACCTTGCCGTTGGTCCCGAACAACAGGTCCAGGTTCCCATCCGGCCGGAAGCGGGCAAGGCCGAAGGCGAGGTTGCCGCTGTCGGTGGCCTGTCCGGCCAGAACGATTCGAGCCGAGCCGTCGATCGCGACCGCGTTCGCCGCGTCGGCGCCGCCGAAATCGGCCGTGGCCTTGCCGTCGCCGCTGAACGTCGGGTCGAGAGAGCCGTCCGTCAGGACGCGGGCGACGGCGAAGTCGGCGCCCGACTTCCCGGCCAGGACCAGCTTGCCGGACCCGTCCATCGCCGCGGCATTGGCGGCATCCGCGGCACCCCCGAAGTCGTACAGGGCCTTGCCGTCCCCGCTGAACGCGGTGTCCAGCGTCCCGTCCAACTTCAACTTGGCCGCGGCGAAGTCGTCGTCCGTGCCGTTGAACCCGCTGCCGGAAATAAGGATCTTGCCGGACCCGTCGAAGGTCACCGCCCGGCCCGCGTCGGCGCCGCCGGAGAAGTCGACCGTGGCCAGCCCGTCGCCGCTGAACGTGGTGTCCAGCGCCCCGGCATTCGTGTACCGGGCGACGGCGAAGTCGCTGGCGGACCCGGTCCCGGTCTGGCCGACCGCGACGATCCGGCCGAGGGCGTCCACACGCACGCCATACGCGGCGTCGTCGGTCAGACTGCCAAAGTCGGTGGTGACCTTTCCGACCAGGCCGAATGTGGGGTCGAGGGCCCCCGCGTCCACGTCGTACCGTGCGACCGCGAAGTCCAGGTTCCCGCCCGCGTTCGTCTCACCGGCGACGACGATTCGACCAAACCCGTCGATGGTCAGGGCCCGGGCGAAGTCGTTTCCCCCGAAGTCGATCAAGACCTTGCCGCCCGTGCCAAACGTCGTGTCGAGCGACCCGCTGGTGTTGAAACGTGCAATTGCGAAGTCCCAGTTGGTGCCGTTGAACACCCGTCCGGCCACCACAATCTTGCCGGACGCGTCCACCGCGACGGCCGCGGCCTGCGCGTCGGTCCCGATGGTAACGGTGGCAATGCCGCCAGTTCCGAACGAGGTATCCAAGGCCCCGCCAGAGGGCGTTCGGCGGTCTTCGAGAGTGTCGACGTGGAGTTGCGTTCGCCGCCGGGGTTTCGCCGGGCGCGAATTCCGTACCCAGTTGGAGAGCGTCCTCGTCGGGAGCTTGCGCATGGGCTGCCTCATGAGAGTGCGAGTTATGAATGCTGGCAGTGGGAGTGATTCTGCGGGTTGTTTGGACGCTGACGGGTGGGCGAAAGTTCCAACCGGCAGGGGTTTTAATCGTCCAGCCGATTTAACACCGGCTAAATGGACAGGTCTCGTTGGACGTCGCGACCGATTTTGCGCCGGCACGAAGGCATGCGAGTGAGTTGCCAGCATCTGCGGACGGGCGACCGAGCAGACCAGACCAATGAGAGTGATGCTAACGGCCGGAAGGCGATTGCCGAGTGGTAATTTCGCGGATTGGTTGGGAGTATTCGAAAGGGCGTGTGGTTGGGAACGAATTTTCCGGCTGCACCGATTATTGCGCTGATATCGAAGTTGCAGGTTGGAAGGGGGCAGTCACCTCGGTTCATGCGTGACGGAAGCCCGTGTAAGGATCCTCACATCATCCGTCGATGAGACTTGAATTTTCCGACTTGTCGCAGTGGGAATGACAGCTGCGCGCTATTTGGCTTTGAATTGTCAGCCCAGTTATCAGTTTGAGGACGTCGCGACAGTGCTTTGGGGTGTGAGATTTATCAGACACTGCTGAGGTATCAGGACCTCGCGCAGGGCGGCCGGTCGGCATCTCGCCCGCGAGCACCAGGAACCAGTCCTGATTCGCACTCCCGGGAAGCACTTCCTCGATTTCGGCTGACGGCCGACGCGGCCGGAGCATTGTAGCGACTGCCGGGGGGTAGCCGACTGTGGCTTGCGAAACGAGCGCGGGTGGCCAGATGAGCGGCCCCCTCGAATCCCAGCCATGCGATTCCACCGTCGCCGAAACCGGGGAGCGGCCGGATCGAACACGGTCACGCGATCGGCAGCCCACTGTTCGCCCGGCTCAGGTCGTCGTGCAGTTTCACCACGGAGGCGAGTTGGGGGTGAACGACCCCGCTACCGACAGTCTCGACGAATTCGCACGCGGCGAACCCGGCAGCCGCGGCTTCGTAGCCCGCCACCCACTCCGTTCGCGAGGTCATTTTTTCAGGGTGA
>DATFWZ010000504.1:0-11521 GCA_035258765.1 Gemmataceae bacterium | reverse complement strand
CCGCCGATGCAAAACCGGGACGACCCGATCCGACCTGATCCAGGAAGGGCCAGGTATGAAAACGCCTTTGCGGTCGCTAGTTGCGTGCGTCGCCGCCTTATTTTTCGCGGGGGTCGCGTCGGCGGAAGACCCGCTCAATTCGGCTGAGCCGGCCGGAACCGCGACGGTGGACTTCAGTGTCGCTTTTCCGAGTGACGCGGCGCCGACCGTGCTCGTCGTGTCCGCGGAATTCCCGCTTGAATCCACCGCCCCGGCCGGGACCGCGACGGTGGAATTCACAGCCACCGCCCCCAGCGACCGTCAGCGGCCCGTGGCAACGGTCGAGGTCGCCCCGGTGGCCGCGCCGAGCGTCTACACGCCGCAACCGGCCGAACACCTCGGCGAGGCCAACTGCCCGCGCCGTCCTTGGGCCGTGATCGCGCCGTACGCGTGGATCTTCGGCATGCACGGCCAGGTCGGGGCGCGCGGGCGCGTGTTGACAGTGGACCAGTCGGTCTCCGACGCCGTAGACGCTGCCGTGGATGACATGAAGGGCGCCCTTGGGTTGCACGTCGAGGCCGGGTACGGCCAATCGGGTTTGATTGCCGACCTGACCTACTTCCATGTCGTCCCACTCGACGGGTTCGCCCGGTTCGACTCCAAGGCCGCGATGTTTGAGCTCCTGGGCTTCTACCGCGTGCGCGACGGCTGTCGCGAGCCGGGTGCGGTCACACTCGACGTGCTCGCCGGCGTCCGCTACTACCACTTCTCGAACGACCTCCAGGTAGTCGGTGTCGATCCCTTGCCGATCGAGCGCACGAGCAGTTGGACGGACCTGATCGTCGGGGCTCGGGCCGAGGTCCAGTTGCTGGACAAACTGGGTGTGTTCGTCCGCGGCGACATTGGCGGGTTCGGGATCGGGCACGCGTCGAGGCAGACATGCAACGTGATCGCCGGGTTCGAGTGCCAGTTGTTGCAGCACTGCTCGTTCTACGCCGGCTACCGCTGGCTGAAGATCGACCGCTCGTCGGGGGCGGGCCGCGACGCGTTCCTGCTCGACGCAACGCTGGCCGGGCCGTTCATCGCACTGGGGGCTCGGTTCTGAGCGGCGGCGAGGCTGGGTCGCCAAACGGCCAGCCACCCTGGCGTCTGGCCCAGATCAGGAAGACGATGAACCCCACGAGGAGCGTCCCCGCGCCGATCGCGATGAACAGCCCGCCGGTGCTGATGTAAACCAATAACCACCCGACCAGGGCGACGACGCACGGGACTGGGTAGAGCCACATCCGCCACGGTCGCGGGCGGTCCGGCTGCAGGTTCCGCAGCAGGATGACGGCGAACACCTGGGCGACGAATTGCTCCAGGATCCGCGTCGCGATCAGCGCGTTGATGATGTCGCCGAGGCTGAAGAAGCTCCAGAACAGGATCATCCCGCCGATCAGCAAGAGCGACCGGTGTGGGATGTGGAGCCGCGGGTGGACCGCGGCGAACCAGTGGAAGAAATGCCGGTTACTGGCCGCCGCGAACGGGACGCGGGAGTAACCGAGTGTCCCCGAGAAGCACGACGCGAAGCAGCTCCCGACCAGGAGGATCGAGACCAGGGTCGCGGCCCAGGGGCCGTGGATGCGGCCCATGAACGCGGCGGTCAGGTTGTCCGTCTCCGCCTTCGCCTCCCGCCACGGGACGACGCCGGTAATCGCCAGGTGGACGAGTGTGAAGAGCACCACGACGGATAGCGTGCTGAGCAGAATCGCCCGCGGAATCGTCCGGGCCGGGTCGCGGACCTCGCCGCCCAGGTAGCACACGTTGTAGTAGCCGAGGTACGCGTAGATCGCGAGGGCCATCCCCGCCCCGAGAGCGAGGCTGAAGTTCGCCGGCCACTCCTCCGGCGACACGTTCACATCGAATGCCTTGGCCGGGTCGAAGCGCAAAGCGCCTTCAATGAGCACCCAGCCGAGTAGGGCCAGCACGCCAATCAAGAAGACGACGCTCAACTGTCCCAACGTCGTCACCCGGCGGTAGAGAAGCACCAGGATGACGACGCCCAAGGCGAGCCCGAACAATCGCGACGGGCCGACGGCGACGGCAAGCTCGCGCTCCTCCGAGAGTTTGATCTTGCGGGTCAGCGTGTAATCGTCGTCGAACTCCTTGAAGTCCTTGCTCACGGCGGTCGAGAACTGGGCGGCCGCCACGAGCCCGGACCCGACTTCCAGCGGCCCGCTGATCAGGATCTGCCAGACGAACAAAAAGGCCATGAGCCGGCCCCATTTCGACCGGCCGTAGCTTTCGAGCAGGATGTGGTACGACCCGCCGGACGAGGGCAAGGCGGCGCCGAGCTCGCCCCAGATCATGCTGTCGAACAGGATCAGCACCCCGGCCACGAGCCACGCCAGCAGCGCGTACGCCCCGGGCAGGATGCCGAGGATGAGCGGGATGGTGGCGAACACCCCGGCCCCGACGATCTGCGTGATGTTGATCGCCGTCGCCTGCCAGAGGCCGATGCCGCGAGTGAGCGTGCCCGGCGCTTCGGGCGGTGGGCCGGGCGTCATTCGAACACCAGGGTGCCGAACTTCTCGAATTCGTGGAAGCTCGGGCCGACGCGGGCCCAGTCCCAGCTCGTCACGTTCTTGTCGTCGTAGTCCATGCGGTAGAAGTTTGCCCGCCACTTCGTGCCCGCCTTGGGCGGGACGTTTCGCAGCGGGACGAGCAGCTCGTAGGGGATGAACACCTCGGCCCGCCAACCGGAAACGATGGCCCCAGATTTCAGCTCCCCGCCGACGGCCGCGGTCGCCTTCCGCGTCTTGGCGGCACCCCCTTCGTACCACGGCAGCCAGCCGCGGAACTTGCCGCCGAAGTTGGGCACCAGGATCGGTAGCTCCTTGTTGAGCGGCGATATCTCGTACTCGAAGTAGACCGGGTCGCGCTCGTCCGGCCAGACGAACACCTCGAACACGTCCTCGGTCCAGAGGTGCAGGTTGTTTTCCGGTAGCGTCGCGGTGATCTTCTTGTCCGTCGCGTCCATGAGGGCATAGAGGCCCTTCTTGGAGTACAGGACTTTGACCTTCGTCTCGTACGGCAGGCCCTTCTCGGTGCGCTTGTGCAGCGGCTCCCACTCGGCCTTCTTCCACGCCTCCGCGGAGCCGTCGCCGGTCAACTCGAAGTCGTCCGTCGGCTTGACGCGAAGCTCGCGGGCCACCGGCTTCGCCGGGACGGGCTTGTCCCCCTTTTCATCCTTCAATCCGAAGAGGATCCGTTCCGCGTTCTTGCGGTAGACCTTCTCCAGCACCTCTTTCGGCAGAAAAATGCCGTAGATGTTCCAGAACCCCTGGCGGTGGTGGCTCGCGGAGCAGTCGAAGTACTCGTCGTCGGTCTCAAGGAACCGGTAGTAGATGCGGTACGCCTCGCGGCGCGGCGTCGTGTCCGTCCCGAACATGATCCGGTCCTGGTATTTCAAAAAGAACTTGCGCGCCGTGTACGGCTGGCGACCGAGCTCGGAGATGCGGGCGTCGATGTCGATGTACATGTTCGGGTACTTGTCGAGCTTCTCCGCGACCGATGCCAGGTCCTCCGCGTTGTTGCCGAAGTGAGTGTTGATGAAGGTCGTCTTCGGGTGCCGCTCGATGACGCGGTGGAGCTGGTCGAGCAGGTCCTGGCGCTTTGGGAACTGGGCGCCGAAGAAGAGCCAGCCCGGGTTCGAGTTCAACTCGTGCCAGCGCTCGTTGAGCCGGTCGAGGGGGGTGAAGAACGCGGCCGGGTCGGCGATGTGAATGACCACCGGCCGCGTGTACTGGGCGCACACCTCCCAAACCTTGTCGAGCTTGGGGTCGTCCACGGTCATGAGCTTGCCGTCCTTGTACCGGTAGCGCAGCCCGAGGGTCTTGTGGAACTTGAGGCCCTTGGCCCCGGCCTTGAAGCTCTCTTCGAGGCGCTTCGCCTCGCGATCGCCCCAGTCGGGGTCGTCGATTCCGTCAAAGTTGACGAGTGCGAAGGTGAGGAACCGGCCGGGGTGCGCCTCGTCGAGGGCCGCGAGAGTCTCCTTGAGCCGGTCGCCCCAGCCGCCGTCGAGGTTGACGACGGTTTTCACCCCCGCCTCGTTCAGCTCGGTCAGGTACTTCTTCACCGTCTCGTGAGTCAGCCGTTCCTTGCCGCCGCCCAGGTGGTTGTGGACGTCGATGACCGGGTACAACGGTTTCTCGACGACCGTGGTCTTCGTGACCATCATCGACCGCGGCTCCCACTCACGCAATTTGAGGTCGCGGATGTCGGCGGGCGGGTCCGCGGCGATGACCCGGCCGGCGGCGAGGAGGATCGTGGTAGCAAGCAACGGTCGCGCGTTCATCGGCAGTGACTCCTGGCGGGGCCGGCCCATGCGTTCATTGGGAGGCGGGTCGCAATCGCAGAGGGTAGTTTGCCGGACTCGTCGTGTCTACGAAATTGACGGACCTGCCCGATTGAAGGGCCGGGACTCCGAATTTGCATCGGCATTCTCATTTATTGCTTGTTGGCGCTCGCGCACGCCGCTAATCTCGCTCACGCAAACCCCGGTACGGAATCCCTTCCGACTCACACCCAACTCTCGCGGAGACCAAATGTACGGCCCCACCCTCACCCGACGTTTGCGCCTAGACCTGGAACACCTGGAGACGCGCGACACCCCCGCCGGGACCGTGAACGCGGTCCTGTCGGGAACGACCCTCACTCTGATCGGGGACGACGCCGATAACGCGGTGCAACTGAACAAGACCCCCGGCGGGATTGAAGTCGTTGGCATCAATGCCACGCAAGTTACCGGCGGAGTCCAACCGTTCGCGGGTGTCATTGCCATTCGAGCGGTGATGAAGGATGGCAATGACACTGTCTTCCTCGATCCGGCCGCCGATTTGGTATTGTCCGGAATCTCGACCTTCGACCTCGGGGACGGGGATAACGTTTTGCAGCTGTCAACGACCGGGAAACTCGACCTCGGCGGCCTGACGGTCCTTGCGGGCGACGGATTGGACAAGGTGACGATCGCGGGCGGGCCGGCCGCGGGCAGCTTGATTCGCGGCAACCTCTCATTCGCGCTCGGCATCGGACGAAGCAGCCAGGAGTTCCCGCCTCCGAGCACCACGGTCCAGGTTCAACACGTGGACGTCCTCGGCGTCGGCGGCCTCAAGCTCGTCGGCACGGAGGGGGGTGAGGAGATCACACTCGACGACGTGACCGTCGCCAAGGCGGTGAACCTGAGCGGCGGGCACGGGACCCTGGGACTCATCACCACCGGCAGCCAAATCGGGTCGCTGCTCCTGACCAACGTCGCGCCGGCGCTCACCGCGTCGAACGACAACATCACGGTGGACGCGACCGACACGACGGTCACGGGTTCGCTCAGCATCAAGACGGCGGGAAGCGCGGAGCTGCGTTATCAGGGCGGTTCGACCGGCAACATTTCAGTTGTCGCCACCCCGCGGGGGAGCCCGCACGTCGCGCTCGCGGGCACCGCGACCGTGAACGGGAACCTGACGCTCAAGGGCGGTGGACAGTCTACCGTCGTCACCCGGGCAGACGCCAACGTGAATGTCACCGGGGACATTTCGATCACGGGAACGCAACAGGCGGGCCTGGGCCCCGAGGGGCCGATCCACGCCCGGAACATAATGGTCATCTCGACCGAGCGGGCCGTCTATGACTCAGTGGTTTCGACCACTGGCGGGCCGGTCGTCAACCTTTCCACTACCGGGTCGCTGACGCTGCGCGGTCGGATCGTGCTCTTCCAGCAGCTCAACGGTGAGGTCACAATCGGCGGCGGATTAAGTCTCCTGGCCGGAGTGGAGGCGCAATTCGAGACGGGAAGGGGGTCCTTCCAAAATGGGCCGGTCGCGAAGACTTCCGTCGCCGGCCCGGTGTTGATCCAGGGCCGGCGGGCGTCGTACACGCAGACCGAGAGTGAGGCGACGTTCGCCGCGGGGGTGACCATTCAGGGGACGGAGGAAGCCTCCTTCGCGTCATTCCCCTGGCGACTGCCCGGGAATCCCGACTTCCCACCCTTCGGAGCGGGGGCGAAGACGACTGTGGCCGGGGGCATGTTGATTAGGGGACGGGATGTGTCGTGCTCCCAGATGGAAGGCGAGGCAAATTTTGGCACCGGCCTGACCATCCAGGGAACGGAGTCGGCATTCTTCGACTCCTCTCCCAAGAACCGCGGGATCGATCTGGGCGGGCTCGACGTGTTCGGTCTTGGGGCGAAAACGACGGCCGGCTCGCTGACGATCCGGGCCCCGGACGCCTCGTACAGCCAGGACGAAGGTGACGCGTCGTTCGCCCAGGGTCTGTCGATCATCGCGACGGGGCCGGCCGAGTTCTTTGCCGATGCCGGGCAAGTGGAAGTCCCGACGGGGGCGAAGCTGTCAGTCCCGTCCGGATCGCTACTCGTTCAAGGTGCGGTCGCCAGGTATTTTCAATTCGATGGCGAGACGACGGTCTCCGGCGGGGTCACCGTGAAGGGGAGCGACGGAGTCGAGTTCGATCTGGAGACGCTCGACTCGGTCGACAATGGGAAACTCGTCGTCGGCGGGTCGGCCCTGGTGGACGGCGGGGTCGGCACCGTCGATTTCACCCATACCGGAAATTCCGTGACGGTCGGCACCGACATGGTCATTGCCGGACAAAGCAAGAACTCGATCCGCCTGGCCGGGAGCACGGGGACTCAGGTCGGCCGGGACCTGAAAATCGCCGGGGCACGCGGCGACGCCGACTCGTTGAACGTCGGCGGCAACCTGACGGTGGTCGGGAATACGTCCGTGGCCTTTGGGAATGGTGCCAACGACATCGCGATCGGAGTGGACGCCGGTACGATCCAGTTCCAGGGCGCCCTCACGCTGACGACCGGAAGCGGGGCGGACGTCGTCAAACTGGCGTCCGTCACCGTGGCCG
Organism: Gemmataceae bacterium; assembly: GCA_035258765.1. Lineage (GTDB taxonomy): Bacteria > Planctomycetota > Planctomycetia > Gemmatales > Gemmataceae > SIAJ01. Next base: position 4,630 of record DATFWZ010000504.1, on the reverse strand, counting down.
GGCCGACGACCATCAGCACCGGCGCCGGTACCGATCGGCTGCATTTGCTCAAGAACGCGGTATTCAACGGCCTCTTCAGTGCGGACCTGGGCGGGGGGGCGGACATTTTGGAAGCTGGCCTGCCACTCCTCGACTCTCAGAACGTCCAGTTGGTGCCTCCCGGGCCGGTGACATTTAACGCCGCGGCTACAGTGAAGATGGGAATTGGCAATGACCTCCTGCGGCTGGGCTTGGCCGGCCATCCGGACGGGAAGGTGCTATTCGGCCCGGTCGGCAGTCTGACCGTGGACGGCGGGGCGAACCTGAATGCGTTCGACGACGAGGCTGGACAGTTTGACGTGACCAAGGTGACAACATTGAACTTCATCGATCCGAACGGGCCGTGACCATGCGCAAGGCGAGGGCGCTTGCGTCGGTTGGCCCTCACCCGCCCCTGGAGTAGACCCATGTCCATTCGACCCGTGAAGCGGCTCATCAAGTCCAAGCCGACGCTCGAGGGCGCCGGGGTACACCTGCGCCGCGCGTTCGGCTTCGGCAACACGTCCGACTTCGACCCGTTCCTGCTCCTCGACGACTTCCGGAACGACATCCCCGCGGACTACCTGGCCGGGTTCCCATGGCACCCGCACCGCGGCATCGAGACCATCACCTACGTCCTCGCCGGGACCGTCGAACACGGCGACAGCATGGGCAATCGCGGGGCGATCGCCGCGGGCGACGTGCAGTGGATGACCGCCGGCCGCGGAATCATTCACCAGGAGATGCCAAAGGGCGACCCCACGGGCCGGATGCATGGATTTCAGTTGTGGGCCAACCTGCCCGCAAAGCTCAAAATGACCACGCCCCGCTACCAGGAGGTGAAGGCGGTCGAGATCCCGGAGGTCACCGACGACGACGGCACGCGGGCCCGGGTCGTCTGCGGGACCTTTTGGGGGAAGAGGGGGCCGGTGGAGGGGATCGCCGCGGACCCGATCTACATCGACGTCTCCGTCCCACCGGGCAAGCGAAAGAAGCTGCCGGTCGAGACCACGCGGCACGCGTTCGCGTACGTCTTCGCCGGGACCGGGAAGTTCTGCAACGCGTCGGCCCCGCTCGCGGTGCCGACCGAGGCGGTGGGCTGGGCCGACACGACGCCGCCCCGCGACGCGGACAACCGGTCGCTTGTCCTCTTCGACAGCGGCGACGAAGTCGAAGTCCAGGCCGGGGACGACGGAATCCGGTTCCTGCTCGTGTCCGGCAAGCCGCTTCAGGAACCGGTGGCCTGGTATGGCCCGATCGTGATGAACACGCAGGAGCAGCTACAGCAGGCGTTCGAGGAGTTACAGGAAGGGACGTTCCTGAAACAGCCGGGGCGTGCGTAGGGAGAACGGTCGCCATTCCGATTCAACTCCGCCGACCGAGCCCGACCCGATTCGTTGCAGTAAGTGCGCTGGGGGCGCCACATTCGACGGTTGCCACGCCCAGGTGTGAACTTAGCAACCTTCGACCGGGCCAGGCGGCAGGTGCGAACGCCTCGAAGAGTCATTTCAACTTGTCGCCCGGCTGCCAGATCGGGGGGGACATCTGCGGACATCGCAAATGACGGCTTCCAACCCACTCGGTCCACGCCGGGTGAGCGGCCCAGCCAATCCTACCGGTCCCCGGCGTGTAATTGGGGGGCGGAGTGTCCTATCCGGAACGCGGCTTGTCAAGTTCTGGACCCCCGGAAAGCGTCCAGAATTCCTCAGACCGCCACTCCGTACGCATGTGTGGCGGCCTGAGGCGGTCTGAGGGGCCTCCTGTCCCGGTAAGGACTTGCGCCCATTCGCCCGAGCACCAGAATGTCGCAGATGGCGGCCTGAGAAATCAGGGCGCAGGTGGGGGCCGAACTTTCGCGCCCGCCCGAATGGCCGGGCGCGCCCGTCGATCGCTACTTCGTGACTGGCAACAGCAGCTCGAGGATCAACCCCGCGGCCCGGGCGATATTGGTGAAGAACGACCCCAGGAAGCCCTCCCAGTCGCCGCCGTGCAACGAGTCGGCCGGGGTTGAAGATTGCCAACCCACACCCGCCCCTGGCAATCTTCGCGCTGTAGCCGGGGCGTCCCCGCGCACTCAGGGCAGAGGGGGTATTCCTGTTCGGCGGCCCATCCCCTATCCTGGCTTGAGGCCTACCTTTTGTCCGCGCGCCCTCCCCGCCGGGGTGCGTCCCGACCCCACTTGCGGCGGCGCACTCGTGGCCGGCTCGTAAGCAATCGCGACGGTATTGGCCGAGGAGTGAGTTATGTCCGTGACGCTGGGCCACCCTTCGGCTGGCGACCCGGCAGCCCCGGAAATTGTTGTGTCGGCCCCGCCGGTCGTGGCCGTCGTCGGCGTTGTCCCGGAACGACCGCGATGGCACGCCTGGAGGACCGCGTTTCTAATCTCCCTGCCGGCGCTGCTGGTCGTATACGTGTGGCTCGCGGCGACCGGCATCCACGGGGCGGTCGAGTATCGTCAGCCGGCAGCCGCCCCGGCCGTTGACACGCCGGAGCCGAATGGCGCCGCCCTCTATATGCAGAACTGCGCCCGCTGTCACGGCGAGCGCGGGGCCGGGAACGGTTTCGCCAGTCTGTTCCTCGACCCGCCCGCCCGCCGGTTCGGGGAGGAGCGATTCCAGCTCGGGACGACGACTCCCAATGCCGTGCCGACCGACGACGACCTGATTTACGTCGTCCGGCATGGGATCCCGGGCACGGCCATGCCGGCCTTCGACCAGCTCTCCGACGCCGAGCGACGGGCCATCGTTTCCCACGTCCGGCTGCTGGCCCACTGTGGGCTGTTCGCGAAGCTGTTCAAGCGGGCCGAGCAGGACGGCGACGCGGACGTCGCCGAGGTGGCCGCGACGGTCGTTAAGCAACTCACGCCTGGGCCGCCGCTCGAGATTCCGAAAGGCCTGCCGCCGCCGACACCCGAGTCGATCGCCCGCGGGCAGCAGATCTTCGCCAAGAATTGCGCCACCTGTCACGGCCCGAAGGGGGCGGGGGACGGCCCGCAGGTGAAGGACATGAAGAACGACAACGGCCGGCCGACCCGCCCGCGCGACCTGGCCCGCGGCGTATTCAAGGGCGGCGACGAGCCGGACCGCGTCTACGCCCGCATCGCGTTGGGCATGCCGGGGACCCCGATGCCGGCCAGCCTCAGCGCCCTGAAGCCGAACGAGATCGGCGACCTGGTCAACTTCGTGCTCTCGCTCTGCCAGCGGGCCGACTCGGTTGCACGACAGGGCACGGCGCCTCGGGCCGTAGAATGAGGTGAGGTGATGGCGGGACGGCGCTTCATCATGACCCCCGGCCGGACCAGCAAGCAGGGCCAGCAGATCAACGTCGGCAAGGACCACGCCGAGTATCAGGCGATCGTCGGCACGCTGACGATGCACCCGGAAGACATGAAGGAACTCGGGCTCGTGACCGGGGCGAGCGTTCGCGTGCGAACCGACACCGGCGAGGCTGTGTTCCTGTGCAAGGAGGGGAACATCCCCCGCGGGTTGTTGTTCGTGCCGTACGGCCCGCCGACGTGCCGGCTGTTCGCCGGCGACACCGACGGGACCGGGATGCCGACGTCGAAGGGGTGGGAGGTTGAAGTCGAGCCGATGTCGTAGAGCCGGTCGCGGGTTCGGATGGCACCGCTAACTCGTCTGAGCGTCCGATGCGCATCCTGTGGGTCGAGAACCATCCGCTGTTTGCCCGCTACGCCGGGCGGGAGTTCCTTCGCGACCATACGGTCGTTGTCGTCGCGTCGCTCGCCGCTGCTCGAGCCGCCGTGGCGGTCGAGTCGTTCGACGTGCTGCTGATCGATTATGACCTGGACGACGGCAAAGGGGACGTGCTGGTTCGAGAAGCTCGGCAATTGCAGCGTCGTACGGCAATCGTGGCGACTTCGGCCCACGAAGCCGGCAATGATGCCCTCGTGGGAGCCGGAGCCGATGCCGCTTGCGGTAAGTTGGAGTTCGGCCGCATTGGGGATGTACTCAAGAGCCTGACCACCGGGGCGTCGGAACGCTGATTTGCAGGAGGACAGTCATGCAAGAGATCGGGGCACCTGACGACGCCCAGGGGCGTGAAGTTGTTCAGGTTCCGGCCGACCGCGACGACGCGGCCGCGGCCTGGGCCGAGATCGAGCCCGGCCGGTTCATGCCGCGACGCATCCGCGGCAGCTTCCGCGGCGGCAAGCTCGGGTGAGCGTTCGTCATCTCGTCCGGTCCGGACGTCCGCAAGAGTCGAGGCAAGGGAGCCAGGTAATGGACCTGACCGTAGTCAAGAACGCGACGTGTACCTTCTGCGGCTGCGTCTGCGACGACATCGAGCTGCACGCCGACGGCGAGCGGATTACCAAGACCAAGGGGGCGTGCATCCTCGGGGAGTCGTGGTTCAAGAACCACACGGCCGAGCGGCTGTACCCCGACGCATTGATCGACGGCGAGCCGGCGACTGTCGATGAGGCGGTCGAGGCGGCGGCCGAGTTGCTCCACGCGGCCGACCTGCCCCTCATCTACGGTCTGAGCAACATCACCTGCGAGGCGCAGCGCGAAGCCGTGTCGCTCGCGGAGCTGGTCGGCGGGGTGATCGACAGCCACACGTCGCTTTGACACGGCCCCACGGAAATCGCCGCCCA
>DATFWZ010000503.1:0-6539 GCA_035258765.1 Gemmataceae bacterium | reverse complement strand
GGACGACCGGGTCGTGGGAATTCACCCCGGCCGGGAACGCGGACTTCTTCGACCGGGTGCCGGACTCGCTGTGATGTTCTTTCTCCGCTACCACGTGGCCCCCGCTGCCGACCACCCGGAACGGGACCGGCTCGGGGAGGCGTACTGTTGCTGCTGGCTCGACCGCCGCACCCTGGCCGCGGCCGACAAGGCCGCCCGGCGCGAGATCCGCGGCCAGCGGTGGCAGGTCCTCGACCGCGAGTGCGGCGACGAGGTCACCGCCGCCGACTACGACACCAACCCGGAGTGGCTCGGCTACTACCAGCAGGCCGTCACCGACAAGGAGGTGTTCGTCTATTACCGGAGCCCGCGGCACCCGGTGTACTGGGTGACAGCCGCGGTCCAATGCGGGACGACGGCCGCCGTGGCAGATGCCCACTACTTCCTGTTCGGCGGCTCGGTCGAGCAGGCGGGTGAGGATGTTTACGACCCGGCCTTCTGGACCGGCGAGCACCTGCGGGCGGCCCTGGACGGGGCCCGCGAGGCGATCGCGGACGCCGGGTGGGTGTTGACCGCGGTCCGCGAACACCGCCCGTGCGCTTATGCGGACGTGCCCGAGGAACTGGCGGCGTACTACGACGAGGCGGAGGAGTCGGGGTGCTGCCTGGTGTTCGTCCGCGAGGACGGGCCGGACCGAATTGACTCGCCCGGCAACGACCGGTAGTCTGTCGCGGTTGGAACCCGTTAGCAGCAGGCGCCATGAACCGATTCGTCACCGCCGCGATCCTCGCCGCCAGCCTGGCGGGGGCCGGCTTCGCCTCCGATCCGAGTTCGCCGCGCGCGGCGAAAACAAAAGAGCCCGCGTCTTTGGGCCGTGAATCGGATCCGAACCACCGTATGAACAAGCTCTTGAACGAGTCCGAGGACCTGGGTCAGGCCCGGGAGGAGTTCCATCGGTTCTGGATGAACAACCAGCCGAGCGTCCTCAACGAGTCCGAGGACCTGGGTCAAGCCCGGGAGGAGTTCCATCGGTTCTGGATGAACAACCAGCCGAGCGTGCTCACCTACGAGCGGCTGAGCGGGGCCATCGGGCCGTAGCCTGTAGGGAACTCCCTCCGCGGGGAGGCCGGCGCTGCGGAACGCCACGGAGGGCGTTCCTACAGGGACGGCAAGGAGGCGCTCGCCGTCGAAGCGAGTTATCGCCGGTCGTAGGGCCTTATCGCTTCCGCTTCTCGATTCGCGCGAGTGCAGCCTTCGCCTCGTCGCTCAGCCCGGCCTCGAGCCCGCCCGCGGCCAACTTCTTCAATAGCGCCTTCGCGTCGGCAGTTTCGGCCAGCTCCAGGATCCGGATCGTCCGCAGCGTCATGCGCTGGTCGGTCGTAGTCAGCAGTCCCTCGTTGGCGCGGCATTGCGCGATCAGCTTTTCGAGTCGCATCCGCGACTCCGGCGACGTCACCTTCGGCAGCGCCTCCTCCAGGTAGGGGAGGGCGGTGAGGCCGTACTCGTCGAGCAGCTTCTGGGCGCGCTCGCGGACCGGGTACCGGGCGGCATCCAGGTCGGTGATCGCCTTCCGGATGCGCCGCTCGACTTCGGCCGAGTCCGGAACCCTGACGCGCTCGCGCACGAACGGCACGCTCGATTTGCCACACGCCCCCATGGCCCACAGCGCCGGCATCCGCACGGCCGCGTCCTCGCTTGCGAGGTCCTTCCAGTAGCACTCGAGCCTGGTCGCGTCGAGCGCTTCGGTCTTTCGGCCCCAGGCGCGGGCGGCATTGGTCACGCGGTCCAGGTCGGCGATCGTCCGGCCCAGGTAGATGTGGTCGAATAGCGCGACACCGTCCATGGAAGTGAACGCGAACCCGGTCAGGTTGAACGGCACCCCGCCGAAGTCGGCGTACAGGTCGCGGGTCACCACCTCCCACTCTCGCGGGACGGTCGCACTCACCCGCATCGCCGGCGCGAAACCGACGTGGTTGTCGCCGGCGAAGTACCGACCCCACTCCACGCCGGACACGCAGAGCTGGATCATTACCCCCCGGCCCTCGGGTTTCTTCCAGGCGAACCGCAGGTAGCGGTACTCGCCGGCCCTCGGCTTCTCGACCACCGGAAGCGTCCAGCCGGGCAGTTGCTCGCGGAATCGCTGGTACCCGGCAACCTTTAGGCAGCAGGCGCCGGAGAAGCAGTCGTCGCCCCAGGCCCCGGCCTGGCCGAGCGGAGTGAGGTCGGCCCCGGGGTTGAGCGACGTGGCCAGGCGCCCGGCGTCGTCCTCCAAGAGCTCGATGACTGCGGCCCCGGACGGGTGCGGCGGGGCGACCGGTCCATAGACGGCGGCGGGATCGCGGACGATTTTCCGAAACATGATCCCGGGCGGTCCGGGACACCCGGCCTGGGTCCCCGGGAGCGGCCGACCGGGAGGAACGGGTGTGCCGAACCAGGCGCGCGCCGGCGGCGGGGCCATGAACATGGCGAGAATCAGTCCGATCAGGAAACGATGTCGCGTCATACGCTCGTGCTTCCCGGTGAGCGGAGCGGCGTGAGCCGCCCGATCTTGTCAGCATCGGGCGGCGGCTTACGCCGCTCCGCTCGCCCGTGTCTCTCAGGGCAGAGCCTTCTGAATTCTCGCCAGGAGTTTCTTCGCCTCCGGCGTGTCCACCACCCGCAAGGCGGCAGCGCAGCGGCGCAGTCGCCGCTCGTCGGCATTCGCGACCGCCCCCCACCGATCCAACACGGCGGTCAACCGGGCCTTGAACTCACCGTCCGCGGCGGCCGCCGCCTCGCGGAGGTGTGGGACGACGCCGTCCCCGAGCTGGAACAACTCCGCGCCCGCCGCCTCGCGGACAACGTACCGATAGTGCTTCAACTCCTCAATCAGCGGCTTCACCTTCGCCGCGTCCACCGCAACGGGAGCCTTTCGGTCCGGGACGGAGACCGTCTTCAACAGGAACGGCAGCGCCTCCTTACGGCCGCGAACCAGAGACCACATCGCTGTGTCGCCCACCGTCGGGTCTGCGTCCCCCAGGCGCTCCCAAAGCTGCTTGAGTTGCGATTCGGCGAGCGGCTCCGACGGGGGTGTCTTGATCATCGTCGCGGCGGTGGCCCGGTCGAGGTCCGCGACCGTTCGGCCGAGGAGGATGTGGTCAAACAGCCCGTCTCCGCCGTGGAGCGGGGTGAATGCGATCCCGCCGAGTGTGAACGCCCCGAAGTCCTTAAACAGGTCGCGCGTGACCAGGATCCAGTCGTTTGGGGCGGCCGGCGATAACTCGACGGCCGACCACGGCGGACTCCCGCCCGTGTGGTAGCGATGCCCCCAGTCTTCCGGGTTCCGGGAGCAGAGTTGCAGCATGAGCGGCCCGTCGCCGACTTTCTTCCAGGCGAACCGCAGGTAGCGGTACTCGCCGGCCTTCGGCTTCTCCACGATCGGGAACGACCAGCCCTTGATGTCCGGGTTGAACCGCTGCGCGGGGGCGACCCGGAGCGCCCGCTTGCCGGCGAACACGTCCGCGGTTTCGGCCTCGGCCTTGACCTGTTCGCCCCCGGAAATGCCGCCCATCGTCAGGAGCGGGATGAGGGCGTCGGTGTCGTCCTCGAACAACTCGACGACGACCGGCTTATCGGCCGCCGCGGCGATGGCCGGGACAAGGATGGCAGCGACGAGAATGGATCGAATCATCGCGGGACCCGGTCGGGCCATCTACCGCGCCGAGTTTTGAGGATAAGCGACGGGCCGTCTGGCGGGCAACCGCCCGTTACGCGGCGTTACACCGCCTTCCCTCTTGCAACAGGCCAACTGTCGGGCCATGATACACTTGCCTACCTGAAGCCCCCCTTGCCCCGCTCGCCGGTTCTGAAGGGGCCGTACACATGCTCCGCGTTCTCGGGTCCGAGAAACGGTTTTGCACCGGCCCGACCCGGCGCGACGCGCTTTGGGCCGGGGGGCTGAGCCTTTTCGGCCTGACGCTCACCGATCACTTGCGCGCCCGCGAAACGCAAGCGGGCGCCAAGGACAACTCCTTCGGCAAGGCCAAGGCCTGCATCCTTCTTTACCTCTACGGCTCCCCAAGCCAGCTCGAGCTCGCGGACATGAAGCCGGACGCCCCGGTCGAGATCCGCGGGGAGCTGAAGCCGATCCGATCATCGCTGCCGGGTTGTGATGTTTGTGAGTTGATGCCCAACACGGCCCGGGTCATGGACCGCGTGACTGTCGTCCGGTCGGTGACGCACAAGTACCCGATCCACGGGGTCGCGTACGCGACGACCGGCGTCCCGGAAATCGACATCCCAATGGAGCTGAACCCGCACGACGGTCGGCACTGGCCGTTCATCGGGTCGGTCGTCGCGTTCCTGGAGCAACAAACCGGCAAACGAAAACTGGTCCCAGACAACGTGGCGCTGCCGTGGCCGTTCTCGAGCCGGCGCACGGGCGAAGTGCCCCGGGCCGGCCCGTACCCGGCCTTCCTCGGCGGGGCCTACCACCCGCACTTCACCGAGTTCGTCGGCGAGGCGACGCGGGAAATTACCAAGACCCTGACGGACAAGAAGGAGACGTTCAAGGAGCCGTACGTCGGCATCCGCCCGGACGCCCGGTTCACACTGGGCGACACCGGCGCGGCGGCCGACTTGACGGTGGACCGGCTCAACGTCCGGAAGTCCCTCCTCGACCAGTTCGACGACGCCCGGCGCCGCCGAGAATCGTCGAGCGGGTTCGACAAGCACCGCGAGATGGCCTACTCGCTGATCGGGACCAGCGCCGTCAGGGATGCGCTCGACGTAGCTCGCGAGTCGGCCCGGCTGCGCGACAGCTACGGGATGACGGTGTTCGGGCAGGGGTGCCTCGCGGCTCGGCGCCTGGTCGAGGCCGGGTCGAAGTTCGTCACCGTATTCTGGGATGAGTTCGGGCTGGCCGGGAGCGGGTGGGACACGCACTGGGAGCACTACCCGCGGATGAAGGACGAGTTGATGCCCGGGTTCGACCGGGCCTTCTACGGCCTCATCAGCGACCTCGACCAGCGGGGTATGCTCGACTCGACGCTCGTCGTTGTGCTGAGCGAGCACGGGCGGACGCCGCAACTGAGCAAGGCGAACGGCGGCGGGCGGGACCACTGGAGCCAGGCGTACACGGCCCTGTTCGCCGGCGGCGGGACGGCCCGCGGCAAGGTGGTCGGGAAGACGGACAAGATCGGCGGCACCGTGACCGACCGCCCGGTCTCGCCCAAGGACCTCTTGGCGACGGTGTATCACCTGCTGGGCCACGACCTCGAGACGATGATCCGGGATAAGGGCGGTCGGCCGCAGGCGCTGGTCCCCGGCGGGTCGGTGGTGCGGGAGCTGCTGGCGTGAGGGTGTGCGGATGCCGACGGTGCTAAATGACCGTGCGCGAATCGGCAGCTGAGCGATTACGCCGCTTGGCTGTAGGCGATCGTCGTCCCGGTCCGGTTGCGGCGCCAGAGGTAGTCGCGAACCTCGACTATCAAGTGGTCCATGTTCTCACACCTGTGATTGCGCGTGACGTTGGCATGCAGGTCCTGCCACAGTCGCTCGATCCGGTTGTCGTTCGGGCAATACGGCGGCAGGAAGTGCAACCGGACCCGCCCGCCGAACCCGGCCAGCGCCGTCTGGGTGATCTTGCTGGCATGGATCCGGTAGTTGTCCAAGATGACGTGGATCACAGCGGCCCGGGGGTTGTGTGCCCGCAACCGCTCCAGCAGGGCGATGAACAGGGCACTGGTCTTCCGCTCGCCCTCGACCCAAACCAACAGACCGGTCCGGATGTCCACGGCGCCCGCCAGGTAGCGCTTGACGTTCTGCCCGGGGGTCACCACCTCCTTCTGTTGGCCCTTGGCCATCCAGTCGAGGCCGATCTTGGGGTTCAGGTGGATGTCCACCTCGTCCTCGTAAACCGCCACATGGTCGCGCGGCAAGGTGGCCAGCAGTCGCCGGATCTGACCCAGTCGCCGGGCCTTGGCGACCGGCGACCACGGGCAGCGGACCGTCGGCCGCGGCCGCCCGCGCCGGGCCTGGATCATCGCCAACGCCCGGCTCATGGTCGCCACGTGGATGCACACGCCGGCCTGACGCATCAGCGTCTTGGCCAGCAACTCCCGCGTCCAGGTGGGGCGCCGCCAGCCGTGCTCCCGGGGCGATGAGCGAACCAACCGGTCGAGCATGTCCAGGCACCGCTCGTCCAGCTTGGTGGTCCCATTGTCCTCCCGGCCGTCGAGCAGGCCCCACTCGCCGTGCTCGTGGAACCGCCGGACCACGCGATAGACGGTGGTGTTGTGCACCGCGAGCACCGCGGCGGTCTCGTAGGCCCCGCGGCCGTTGCTCAGGTTCAGGACGATCAGATAGCGCACCCGCAATGCGGCCGACCGACACCGCCGCAAGCCTTTCCGGAGCCGGTCCTTGACGAAGAAGCCCAGCTTGGGGAGAATCGCAGACATGGGAACTCCCTCCCTTGGGGCGCGTCGCCCCGAGACCAATGTGATGGGGAGTTCCCATTCTCGTTCCCAAGCCCAAACTCCTCCAGATGTCCGTTGCAGCTGAATCGCGCACGGTCATTTAGT
>DATFWZ010000502.1:0-16992 GCA_035258765.1 Gemmataceae bacterium | reverse complement strand
GTCGGCCAGGCGCTTCACGACCTCCGGTTTGTCCGCGGCGAGGTTGCGGCTCTCGCCGGGGTCGCTCTTCAGGTCGAACAACTCGCGGCGGCCGTTCTCGTAGAACTCGATCAGCTTGAGGTCGCCCTCGCGCACGGCGCCGCCGGGCCGGCCGCCCTGGTTGCTGTAGTGCGGGTAGTGCCAGAACAGGGCGTCGCGCTTCGGCCCGCGTCCCCCTTTCAGCGCCGTGATGAGGCAGGCGCCGTCGATCTCTCCCTTTTGCGGGACGTCGGCCAGGTCCAGCAGCGTGCGGAACAGGTCGTGGCTGATCGCGGGGGCGCGGACGACGGCGGGGTCGATGCCGGGGGCCTTCACGATCAGCGGCACGCGGATGCCGCCCTCGTAGAGGTAGCCCTTTCCTTCGCGGAGCGGGGTGTTGATGGTGGGCGGCGTGTTTGGCCCCTCGGTCGTACACAGGCCGCCGTTGTCCGAGGTCAAGGTCACGACCGTCCGGTCCGCGAGTTTGAGGTCGTCGAGCTTCTTCAATACGCGGCCGACCGCGTCGTCGAGGCTCTCGAGCATCGCCGCGTAGATCGGGTTGCCCTGTTCTCCCTGCCGGCCGGCCTTGTACTTGGCAATCAGTTCGGCCTTGGCGCGCATCGGGATGTGGGGCGCGTAGTGCGGCAGGTACAAAAAGAACGGCTTCTCCTTGTGCGTGTCGAGAAACTTCTCGGCTTCGGCCGCGAGCCGGTCCGTCAGGTATTCCCCCTCGGCCGCTGTCTCCAAGCCAGGGATCACCCGGTCACCCTTGCCCCTATAGGGCGCGAAGTAACTCAGCGGACTGCCCGCCTGATCGCCGGCGATGTTGACCTCGAACCCGCGATCCTGCGGGCCGGCACCCTTGCCCCCCAGGTGCCACTTGCCAATATGGCCGGTCACATAGCCGGCCTTCTTGAACGCGGCCGCGAGCGTCAGCTCCGACGCCGGCAGGTCGGTAACGAGCGGCGGGCGCACGAGCTTCTGGTCCGGGCGGTCAGGCCGGCCCGGGAGCCAGTCCGTGATTCCGACGCGGGCCGGGTACTTGCCGGTCATGATCGCCGCCCGCGTCGGCGAGCAGACCGGGCACGCCGCGTAGCCGTGCGTGAACCGCAAACCTTCGGCGGCCAGTCGGTCCAGGTTCGGGGTCTTGTGATACTGGCTGCCGTAACAGCCGAGGTCCGCCCAGCCGAGATCGTCGGCGACGATGAGGACAACGTTCCAGCGCTCGGCGCCGAGGGCCGAGCCGGGTGACACGATCGACGCCAGGAGGGCGCCGGCGAGGACGGGAATGTAGCGTGTCACGGCATGCAAGTCCGGAAGGTTCGGGCGTCACCAGCGTACTGCAGTCGCGGCGCGAGACAACAACTTTCGCCGCCTCACGCGGCGCTTCACCGACAGCGGACAGGAAGATTGACTCGGCCCCTCGCTTCCAATTTTTCCGAAGTTGCGGAATTTGCCGAGGGCGGCCCGGTATGAGAATCTGCGAAGCCGGCGCAAGCTGGTCGGGTCGGGGCGTCTTTTCATTACATTAGCGGTCGATTAAGGCCCGCTGCGTGTACAATGGTCGAAGAGTCCTGTCGCTCATCCTTCGGCGCTCCTTCGCCGGTCCGTCCCACCGACGAACAATGACCCTGTAGGCCGGAGCCCCGCCCCCGGGGCTAGGAGGAAAGCAACCATGATCATGCCACGCTGGCTGTCGATTGGCGGTGCCGTGCTGGTCACCGCCGCCACCGCCGCGGCCCAAGGCCGTGGCCACATGCCGGCCCGGCCGCCCGTCCATATGCCGGCCCGACCCGCCATGGGCCCGGTCGGCCGGCCGGCGATGATGCCGTCGATGCCGGTCTCGCGGCCGGTCGCAATGCCGTCGATGCCGGTCTCGCGGCCAGTCGTTAGTCCGGCCGTCAGTCCAACCGTCGCGCGCCCGACCCTGAGTCCAGTTACCAGCCCCGTCGTCGCGCGGCCGACTGTTGGCCCGGCCGCCAACCCGGTCGTTTCGCGACCGACCGTTAGCCCGGCCGTCAGCCCAACCGTCGCGCGGCCAACCTTCAATCCGACCGCCAGTTCGGTCGCCTCGCGGCCTGTCGCTTCGCGGCCTGCGGTCGACCCGGCCGTCAGGCCGGGGACCGTTCGGCCATCGACGGGTGTCCGCCCGGCCGGGTCCTCGGTGGTCGTAAATAACAACCAGCAGACCATCACTCTGCCCAACGGGCAGACGGTCAGCCCGGCAGTGTTCCACGCGTTCGCCCTGTCGCAAGCGAGCAGTCCCAATAGTTGGTTCTGGGACGTCACCGGCTTGTATCCCTTCTACGCTCCGTACTACTACCACCACCACTACGGCTATTACTCCCCGTTCTACTACGCCCCCTTCGCGTTCGGATTGGGGTATGGTTTGGGCAGCGGATTTGGCTTCGGCTACAGCTCGGGGTCGTGGTCAGTCGGGGCCAGCGTCGGATACCCGGGGTACTCCTACCAGTCCGTGCCAGCCTACTACGCGCCTTACTACCCTCCGACCACGGTGACCGCGCAATCCTCCCCGGCGGTGATCCCGCCGGCCAACGAGACTCTGCCGCCGCCGGCGATCCAGTCGGACAAGCCGGCCACGGACACGGCCAAGCCTGCCACGGAGACGAATTTCACGGCCCAAGGAATGGAGTACTTCCAGGCCGGCAAGTACCCCGAGGCAGTGAAGGCCCTGCGGCACGCTGTGGTGGATGACCCGCGCAACGGCGGCCTGCTGGGCCTGACCGGCCAGGCATTGTTGGCCGCGGGGGCGCTCGACGAGGCGGCCGGGGCCCTGCAGCAGTCGCTCGCGGCCACCCCGGAGGCCCAATGGGTGGATGCGTCCTCGAAGTTGGCGAAGCTGACACCGACGGAAGCGACCGATACTCTGCGCAAGGCGATCGAGAAGGACCCGGCCGTGCCGGGCCTGCGGTTCCTCGCCGCGTACCAGTCGTTCGGACAAGGCGACTACAAGCAGGCGCAGACGCACCTCGACGCCCTACTCAAGGCGGCCCCGGACGACGCGATTGCCAAGAAGCTCCAGGCCCAGGCCCGGAAGCTGGGCGCGGGCAAGGAGTGAGGGTGCAATGAAATGACGCCGGGGCGGGCAACTCGTGTGAAGTTGCCCGCCCCGGTTTCTTTTTACAGCGGTCAATTGTCGTTGCACGAACTGCAAATCAGCTCGAAGGTTGCAAAATCACCCACCGCACACCCTGGCAATCTTCAGAGCGACCTGCCGCCGGTCACTTCGGAACGGCCCGCTTCGGGTAGGCCGGCCGCTGGTCGTCCTTCGGCGGGTTCTTCTTCAGTGCCTCCTGCGCCAGCTCGATCGCCTTCTCCAGTTGCGGGTCCTTCCCGGCAATCCAGTCCTTCGGCCAGATGTCGATGTCGTAGTCGGGGTCCGGAGCGATGCCGACGTTCTCCACGCCGAAGCCCTCCTCCGGCGTCCAGAACGCAAAGCCGGGGGCGGTTACGCCACCACCATCCATCAAGATTGGCATCTGCGAGATCCCAACCAGGCCCCCCCACGTGCGCTTGCCGACCAGCGGGCCCACCTTGAAATGGCGGAACATCCAAGGCAGCATGTCCCCGCCGGAACCGGCCCCCTCATCGATCAGCATCACCTTCGGCCCGTGAACCGCGGCACTTGGCGTCCGCCAGTCGGCGCCGTAGCGCGGGGCCCAACGGCTCATCGGCTCGCGGCGCAGCAGGTCGATGTAGTAATCGGCGATCTGCCCGCCGCTGTTGAAGCGCTCGTCGATGACCAGCGCCTGCTTGTCCACCTGAGGGAAGAAGTAACGCTTGAAATAGGTCAGCCCCTGGAAGGCGGTGTCTGGCACGTAGACGTAGCCGACCTTCCCGTTCGTCGCCTTCTCCACCTTCCGCAGGTTGCCCTCGATCCAGTCCATGTTGCGTAGCGCATACTCGCTTTCGAGCGGGTCCACGGTCACCGCGCGGCTTTCCTTGCCGTCCGGGTTCGGGCCGACGGTGATCTCGATCGACTTGCCGGCCGTGTTCTCGAAGAGCGAGTAGAGCTCGGTCGGCGGCTTCAAATCGACGCCGTTCACGGCCAGCAGGTATTCGCCTTCCTTGACGTTGACCCCCGGTGCGGTGAGCGGGCTGCGTAGCTGCGGAGTCCAGTTCAGGCCGCCGTAGATCTTCTTGAACCGGTAGCAACCGTCGGCGATCTCGTAGTCGGCGCCGAGCAGTCCCCCCTTGACCTCCTTGCGCTCGTAGAGGCGCTCGCCCCTCTGGTAGCGGCTGTGTCCGACTGCCAGCTCGGAGAGCATCCAGCCGATGACCTTGTAGAGGTCGCCGCCGGAGGTCAGGTGCGGGAGGAACTGTTCATATTTCTTCTTGATCGCGGGCCAGTCGGCGCCGTGCATGTTCGGATCGTAGAAGAAGTCGCGGTTGATGCGCCAGGCCTCGTGGAGCATCTGCTTCCACTCGGCCGGCGGGTCGATGCGGACTTCGAGGGCGTCGAGGTTGAGCACCTTCGCGTCGCCGGCGCCGGCCGCGGGCGCGTCGCCGGTCGGCGCGGCGCTGCCGCCTCCGCCGCCCGGTCGTCGCCCGCCGCCACCCGTCGCGGCCGGCGACGGCAATCCGCCGCCGAGTCCTCCGCTCGCCGGGACCGAGGCAATGGCCCAGGTCCGCTCGCCGCCGAATCGGCCCGGGCCCTCGCCGGTGGGGCGGCCCGGGGTTGAATAGAGCATCTTCCGGCCGTCCGGGGTCAGCTCGTAGGAGAGCACGTTCGACTGAACGGTGTCGGTCCGCCGCCGTTCCAGGTCGTAGCGGGTGACGACCCCGCCGGACGGGCCGGCCCGTCGGTCCCCGGTCGGCTCCGGGCGGACGAGGTAGAACACCTGCCCGGCCGCCCCGGCCTGGAGACTGCTGTAACTGCCGGGTTGTACCGGGAATGAGAGGATGCGCTGGTCCAGGCCGTCGAAGTCGATCGCGAATCCGTCCTTGCTGTCTTTTTTCGGCTCGCCCGCTGGTCCCTTCGACTTCGGCTTCGGCTCCTCGTCCTCACCCGCAATTCGCGGCTTCGGCTCCTTCTTCGGCGTCACCCCCTTCTCCTCGTCCGTCTCCTTGAGGAACGGGCTCGGCTGGTCCTTCTGCAGGACGGCGAGGTGGATCGACCAGCGCGGCGGCCGGCTGTCGCCGGACGACTGCATGAAGCCGTGCTTGCTCATGCCGGTGTCGGTGGAGCCGAGGAAGAAGAGGTACTTCCCGGACGCGTCGAAGACCGGATCGATTGCCTCGTGCAGCCCATCGGTGACGGGGAACGACTTGTCCTTCTCAAGGGAGTACACATAGACGCGGCCGATCTGGGCAGCGGTGTCAATCGCGTAGGCGACCCATTTGGAGTCGGGCGACCAGCTCGAGATCACTAGTCCGCGGTTTGGTCCGCCGACCGACCCATACTTCGGCTCGACGATGCGGGTGACTTTCCCGCTCGCGACGTCCATGTAGTAGAGAGAGTCCGAGTTGTCACGAAAAAGGATCTTCTTTGAGTCGCGTGACCAGACCGGGTTGAAATAGAACCCGTGGCCGTCGAGCTTGATCGTCCGCGACTTACCCTTGCCGTCTTGCGGGGCGAGGACCAGCTCGTACTCGCCGGAAGCGTCGGTGAAGTACGCGATCGTCTTGCCATCGGGCGACCAGGCCGGGTCGCGCTCGTAGATGCCGGGCGTGGTGGTCAGATACCGTGGGTCGCCCTTCTCGGCCGGGACCGTGACGATCTCGCCGCGGAACTCGACGACAGCCCGGGCGCCGCTCGGCGACACGCCGACATTGCGGACGTACTTGGCCCCTTTGACGAATCGGGGCCGGGTCTCGACCAGGTCGGCGGCGATGCCGATCTGCAGCCGTCGCGGCTCCGGCGAGTCCGGGTTGAGCGTGTGGAGGTAGCCCGCCTGCTCGAGGATCAACGTGCCGGCGCCGGCGCTGAGGCCCAGGACCGGGAAGTCGGTGAACCGGGTGAGTTGCCGCGGCTCCTTCGCCCCCGGCTCGAAGGAGAACACGTT
Organism: Gemmataceae bacterium; assembly: GCA_035258765.1. Lineage (GTDB taxonomy): Bacteria > Planctomycetota > Planctomycetia > Gemmatales > Gemmataceae > SIAJ01. Next base: position 10,948 of record DATFWZ010000502.1, on the reverse strand, counting down.
GTACTCGCCGTTGCGGTCGGACCGGAAGAAGAGGCGGTTGCCGATCCACTGCGGGTCGCGGTCATTGCACCGCCCTTCCGGCTGTGGCACCTGGACGGTCTCGTGGTCCTTGACCGAGTAGATCCAGATGCGGCCGTGAGTGCCGCCGCGATAGTGCTTCCAAACGCCGGTCGCGTCCCGAACCGGGCAATAGGCGATGTACTGGCCGTTCGGCGAGTAAGCCGCCTCGAACCCCCACGGGATCGGGAGCTGGGTCGGCATGCCACCGTCGAGCGGGACGGTGAAGAGCTGTTGGTGCCGGTTCGAGAACACATGGCGGGTGGAGCTGAACAGTACCGCCTGGCCGTCCGGCGTGAACCCGCGGACAGTATCCGGGCCGGGGTGGTAGGTGAGCCGCTTGGGCGTCCCGCCGGTAACCGGGATCGTGTAGACGTCGGTGTTGCCGTCGTATTGGGCGCTGAAGGCCAGAAGGGAACCGTCCGGCGAGAAGGCCGGGTCGCTCTCGACGCCAATGTCGCTGGTCAACCGGCGGGGGTTCTTCCCGTCCCGGTCGGCCACCCACAGGTCTTCGGCGTAGATGAACGCGATGTGCTTGGCGGAGATGGCCGGCATTGACAACAGCCGGGTGTCGGCGGTGTCGGCGGCGGGCGCGGTCGCCGCGATCGCGAATGCCGCGAGGGCGACACAGAGGCGTCGGGCCATGTGGTTCCTCCGGGTGCGAAACCGAGAGATGACGGGGCGATGGCAATGATAGGAACCCGCAAGCTGGCCTTGAGACGAATCGGCCCGCCCGGGGGAGGTCTGGCCGTGGGCCGCGCCCGCGGGGGCCGCGCGCCACGTCCGAGACACCGAAAACCGCTGGGAAAACCGGCAGATCGCGTGCCCGTCAGCAGGCGCAACAAGGGGATTTCGGAACGCGCCTTGCTCTCATTTTCCCCTCGTTCGAGCCGTCCGCGGGCTGGTCCTCCGGTGCCGGGCCGGAGGCCGCGCGCGGCTTTTCAGGGACTGCCCAAATCTCTTTCCGCCCCCGGGGGCGGAGCCGGAGGATTGACTCATGCGAATGCTGTTTGCGGCTGCGATATCGATCGGAATCCTGTGCCCGATCGGGTGTGAACAGAAAAGCACAACTTCCCCGAATCCGAATAATCCCAACGCGCCCCGCAAGCTGACAATCACGACCAAGAGCAGCCAGACCATTACCCGAGGCAAGACGGACGACATCGACGTCGCCGTCACCCGGAAGGAATTCAGCGGGGCGGTCGAGCTCGAGGTCAAGGATTTGCCGACGGGCGTCACCTGTATAACCAAGGATTTGACGATCCCGGAAGGCAAGAGCACAATCACGCTCACCTTGCAGGCGGCCGCTGACACCCCGCCGGTGACGGATCACATGTTCCACATCGTGGCCAAGGCAAAGGAGGTCGATTCTATAGCCGCCGAGGTCAAGTTGACCGTCAAAGCGAAGTAAACAATCTGCTCAATCGCGAGGGCCCGGGGTCGCGCGACCCCGGGCCTATTGCTAGCGTCGTTCAGAAGGCGCCGCCTTGCGTTGCGATTATCCCGCCGCAATCCGAACCCAGCATGGATGCAAGCAAACGTGACTCATCCAGACCGCGGACACCTGCGCAACAAATGAGCCGGCGACCCGGTGGGGTGGCCGGCTTCCGCGATGGTCACTCTTTCACCCGATCAGGCGCGGACAACGCGGCCCAGGAGCAGCCCGACGCCGAAGCCGACGAGCAGGGCTTGAACCGGGTACCGTCGAATGAGGGTGGTCAGCTCCTGGCCGAAGTCCTTGGCGTAGTGGCCGGCGTGCTCGTAGGCGTCCTCGGCCCAGTGCTGGACGCGGTCGGCCGCCTGGCCGGCGAACTCGCGGGCCTGATGGGCGTAGTCGCCGGCCGCGTGCACGGCCGACTCGGCCTTTTCCTTGACCGTGTCCATCACCCCGCCGGCCTGGTGCTGCGCCTCCCGGGCCTGGTTGGCGGCCGAGTCCACCAAGTTCTTGCCCTTCTCGGCCCCGGTATCGATGGCCCCCTTTGCACGATCCCTGATGTCAGCCATGGCAACTCCTCCAGAACGGTGGGCGGATGGGTGTATGTCGATTGACCGAGAGAATTCATGCAGGTACCGTGCCAAATCCGCGGTCGGCGGCTGGCATCCCGTGGCCATCCGACCGGGCCGGCGCCGGGCCCGCACTGAAGACGGCCTGCCAGCCGGAAAGGAATTTCCGCGTCGCTTCCATCATGCCGTCCACCTGATCGGCTCCTGCACTTCGGAGTTGCTCCCAGGCCGTTCCGCCTTCGTCCGTGGCGCCCCACCGACCGACCACCAGCTTGATGTCCGGAAACCGCTGGCGGATGCGCTTACACAGGTACCGCGTGTGCATGATGCCGCCCGGTGGAAGCATGCCGATCACCACGGCCGCCGGCTGCTCCTTCTCAATCCGGTCTAACAATTCGGACGTGAGGGTGCTCACAGGCGCGACCCGGATTTCCCAGAGGTCCGGGTCGAGCAACCGGGCAAACAACTCGACCGCCGCGTGATCGACGTCGTCCGTTCCCGGGACGGCCAACACGCGGACCCGGTCCCGCGCCGGTACGTCCGCGGCAGCCGCGCGCTCGGCCGCCTTGAACTCCCCGACCTCCTCGATGATCTCGCGCACAGCCGTCGTAATGAACCGCAAGTCCTCCTCGGATAATTCGCCCGACTGGGCGTCCCGACGTGCCAAGCTCAAGGCCGGGACCAGAACCTCGTCGAACACCTGTTCGGCGGGCCGAGTCTCGAGTTCTCTCTCGACGATGTCGGCGGCTTCATCCTGGTCCCGGGCGGCTAGCCGCTGGTACACCGCCACACGCGGCGCCAGCACCGGTTCGTCCCCGAGCAGCACGTTCAGGAACCGGAAACTCGGAACGTACTTCCCGAGGACCAGCAGACAGGTTGTCAGTGGCCACGCCAGGACCAGTCCGACCGGGCCCCATAGGAAGGCCCAGAACGCGGTCGCGACGAGCTGGGCGACGGCAGAGAGGCCGAGGCTTTGGCCGTATAAGAGCGGCTCGAGCACGTTGTTGCACAGCGCCTCCAGCCCCAGGTACAGGACGACGACGGCCAAGGTCGGGCCCCAGCCATCGGTTACCGTGAACGTGAACAGGACTGGCGGCGCCAGCCCGACCCAGGTCCCGATGTACGGCACGTACCGCATCATGAACGCCACGGACCCCCACAGGGGGGCATATTGCACGCCGATCACCAGGAGGCCGACCGTGATCACCACCCCGAAGCTCGCGTTCAAAAGGAACTGATTGAGCAAGTATCGGCTGATCCGCCGGGACGTCTCGTCCACTGCCTTGGTCGTGGTGGTCACCTGCCCCTGACCGAGCAACCGGATCACGCGATTGCGCAAGTCCTCGCGCTTGAGCAACATGAAGACCACAAGAATGAATGTGAACGCGGCCTGACCGACCGCTTCGACGGCCGGGCTCAAGAAAGCCTGGGCGCGGGCCACCCAGGAGGGGGAGGTCTCGACAATGACGGTCGCGGGCGCGCCTCGATCGCCCGGGATCGCCGGGCCAGGCTTCGGGGTCGGCGCCGTGAACGTATCGGAGATCTCGTCGACGAGCTGAGCGAGCCGGCTGTCGTGATTGGCCGACACCCAGCCCCTGACGGTGGCCGCCTTCTCCCGGACCCGGTCGGCATGGTCGGGCAGCGTGCGCGTCAAGAGCACAACCTGCCGGCCGACGACCAGCCCGACGGCCGCGAACGCCAGCAGGGCGACGGTCACGACGACGACCACCGACGGGACGCGCCCCAGACCCCGGCGGTGCAGGGCCATCACGAGCGGGGACAGGATAAACGTCAGGAAGACGGCCAGGGCCAGCGGGATGAAGATGGCCCGCGCCCAGTAGAGCGCGAAGGTGATGAGGGAGACAACGACCGTCGCCGTGAGTACGGTGAGCGCCCGTTGCGACCCCGGCCGGGACGGTCCGCGCGGCATGGAAGGAGTCCAGTCGGGACAGCCGGCCGGGATGGGCGCCGCGCCCGTCCTCTCACGGCGGGCAGGAATGTTTGATGAAGAGCAAGCTCAGTGCCGAAACCACCGAGCTCAATGTCCCGTGCCGGCCCGGATCTGCTCCACCTTTTCGGGTAGCGTTCGGCTCAGATGGACCACGTCGCGGCAGAGAACGACCGCAAGAGTGGTGAACGACGCGAGCGCGGCCAGGACGACCAGAGCCACCGCCGATGCCGGGCTCGACCCGCGACGGTGGAGTCCGACCAACAACCGGGCCAGGGCGAGTATGACGAGCGCGATCAGCGTGAAGGGCAGTAGGACGGACCAGGCACGGTAAATGATGAACCCGGCAACCACCACCAGACCGGCCACCTCCACGGGAGTGACCCGCCACGTCGCCCGGTCGGGTAGTTCGCGTGGCATCGCCCCGGTCCTATTGGGCGAGCGATCGAATCGGGCGAACGGTCAATAGCCACGGCGTGCGATGTGATCGATTTCCACGATAGCAGACCGGACGTCGGATAAAAGGGCGTTTTGCTGCTGGGACCGAGTTTACCCAACTTTCGGCAGGCAATTTCCTAACGTGCGGCACGCGGCGTGCGTCAATGTGGGCCGGGCGAGTCTCTTGCCCATTCCGCCCAAAGGAGAATTGCCGTGAGAGTCACAGGACTGATCCTCGCCCTGGTCGGCCTCATCGCCGGGGCCATCTGCCTGATCCCGGTCCTCCAGCCGGAGCACCCGGATCGCAACACGACCGGAGTTCACGACGAGCAGGTGAACCGCCCGAACATGACGGTCCCTTTGCTCATCTGCGGGGTCGCAATCGTGGTCGGGGGAGCGATGTACGCCTTCGGCGGCAGGGGCTATTTCATCTCAGACAACCCGCAGGTCAGAAACTAGGAGGCGCCAGGTTGGCTGGGCGCGGCCGCGCCGGCCGCGCCGTCAGCATTCGTGGGCAGGCAGACTTCGAACTCCGTCCCCTTTTCCACGCCTTCGCTGTGCGCGGCGACCGTGCCGCCGTGCAGGGTCACGATTTGCTTGACCAGCGCCAGCCCGATCCCGAGCCCGCCCTGCGAGCGATTCAAATTACGGTCTACCTGAGTGAACAGCTCGAACACGTCCGGGAGGACCTCTTTCGGGATGCCGACCCCGGTGTCCGCAACGCGGACCACCACCTGACCCGCGGCCCGGACGGCCGTGACGGTCACCCGCCCGCCCGGCTCGGTGTATTTCGCGGCATTGTTCAGCAGGTTGGCGAATACCTGCGCGAGCCGCAATCGATCCCCCTGGACCATGAGCCGTCCCTCCGGGACGGTCACGGTGAACTCGAGCCCCGCCTGGTCCAATAGAGGCCGGCTTGTCTCCACGGCCGCCTCGACCACCTCCGCCAGGTCCAGGGACTCCAATTGCAAGGACAGTTTGCCGCGGGTGATCCGCGACACGTCGAGCAGGTCGTTGATCAGCCGGACCATCTGTCCGACCTGGCGCTCGACGATGGTTCGGGCCTGGTCGACCGCGTCCGGGTCGCCGTTCGACATCCGCATGATTTCCAGCGCGTTGCGGATGGGCGCCAGCGGGTTGCGAAGCTCGTGCGCGAGTGTCGCCAGGAACTCGTCCTTGCGGCGGTCGGCCTCAAGGAGGGCGTCGTTGGCCCGCGCGAGCTCGTCCGTCCGCTCTTTGACCTTTCGCTCCAACTCCAATTCGTATCGCCGGTGCTGGAGGGCGTAACGCACCGATCGCTCCAAAAGCGTCGGGTCGAGCCGACCTTTCTCCAGGAAGTCAGCCGCCCCGACTTTCATGGCGGCCAGGTCGATTTCCCAGACGGTCTGCCCGGTGAGCAGGATGACGGGGCACAGGCAGCTTCGGCCCCGTGCCTCGACCAGCAGGTCCAGCCCGGTCCGCGTCCCGAGCCGGTAGTCGAGCAGGCAGACGTCGTAGGTGCCGCCGCACAACGCATCCAACGCAGCGGCGTAGTCTGGCTCCCAGTCGAGGGTGTAGCGTCCCCCGGGGATCTCCGCGAACAGGTCCCGCGTCAGCAGGTAGTCGTCCCGATCGTCGTCGACCAGGAGTACCCGGACCGGGGCGTTAGGGGCCGGCGGTGTCGCCATTCTCCGGCAGCTCCACGATCTCGAGCCAATACTTGCCGAGCGTCCGGATCACGTCCACCAGTCCCTCGAACGTGACCGGCTTCGTGATGTACGAGGCAGCTGACAAATTGTACGTCCGCAAGATGTCTTCCTCGGCCTTGGACGTGGTCAGAATGATGACGCGGATGGATCGGAACCGGGGGTCCGCCTTCAATTCCTGCAGAGCCTCCCGGCCGTCTTTCCGTGGCATGTTGAGGTCGAGAAGGATGATCCCGGGCCGCGGGGAGGACTGCGGGTCCGCGTACTTGCCCCGGCGAAACATATAGTCCAACAATTCCACCCCGTCCTCGACGAAGCGCAGGTCGTTGACCAGCTTGGCCTCCGCGAACGCCTCGCGAGTGAGCTGGCGGTCGTCGGGGTCGTCGTCGGCCATCAGGATGGTGATGGGCTTCGGGGTGGCCACGTGCGCCTCCATCAAGAGGGTGCTGACTCTTTTGATACGGCCCGGCGTGCCGGTTAGGCGAGCCCCGCGGCCAATTCGGGCGACTCTGCGCCGTTGCTGGCTTACGGCCGCTGGCTCGTCGCCGGCAGGTCCACGACGAACGTTGCGCCTTCCCCGTCGCGGCCGCGGGCGGCGATCGCCCCGCCATGCCGCTGCACGATCTTGCGACAGATCGCCAGACCAATCCCAGTCCCTTCGTACTCGGACCGGCCGTGGAGCCGCTGGAACAGTTCAAACACCCGGTCGGCGTACACCGAGTCAAAGCCGATGCCGTTGTCGGCGATGGTAATCCGATACCCGGTCCCCGTGGGCGGCGACGGGTCAGCCTCCGGCGGCAGGCTCGCCCAGGTCGCGGCCCGCACGGTGACCGCAGGCGGCACTCCGGGCCGATGGAACTTGAGGGCGTTCCCGATCAGATTCAGGAACAACTGCCGCATCTGCATCGGGTCCGCTTCCAGGGTCGGCAGCTCCCCGATGTCCACGCGCCCGCCGGTCTGGTGGATCCGGATTTCCAGGTCGGACACCACGTCGGCGACAATCTCCCCAACGGCTACGGCGCTGAACGGCTGGGCCTTCGTCGTCACGCGGGAGAACGTAAGTAGATCGTCGATCAGGGTCCGCATCCGGGTCGCGGACGACTTCATCCGATCGACGTACTCCTGCCCGTCCTCGCCGAGGTCGTTGCGGTACTTCTTCACCAGCCGGTCGCCGAACGCCTGAATCTTGCGGAGCGGTTCCTGCAAGTCGTGGGAAGCGACGTACGCAAACTTCTCCAGCTCTTCGTTGCTCCGCCCGAGCTCGACCGCCGCCGCCTCGGCCCGGGCCTCGGCCCGGGTGCGCTCCGCGATCTCGTCGCGCAGAAGTTGGTTGGCCGACTCCAGCTCCGCCGTCCGCATCCGGACCAGCGTGGACAGCACCTCGCTCTGACGCTTTTGGTCCTCGATTTCGGTCAGTGTGCCGACCCACTGGCGGACGGCGCCATTCGCGGTCCGGATCGGGATGGCGACGGCGAGCATCCACCGGTACTCCCCGGTCGTGGACCGGAGGCGGTATTCGTGCGTGAACCGGTCCCGCGGCTCCGCCAGGGCCGCGCGCCAGGCCGCCATCAACCCGTCGACGTCGTCGGGGTGGACGGCCGCTTGCCAGCCCCCGGCGGCGGCCGCGTCCAGGGAGACGCCCGTGTATTCCAGCCACCGGCGGTTCACGAGCTTAACTCGCCCCCGGGGATCCGTCACCCACACCATCTGGGGGACGGTTTCGGAGAGCGTCCGGAACCGGTCAACACTCTCGCGCAACTCCCGCTCGAAGGCGAGCCGGTCGGTGACGTCCTGGGCCACGACGCCTACACCCAGCACCCGCCCGTCCTTCGCCTGGACCGGGAAGTAACTCGATTGCCAGACCCGCTCGGACCCGCCCGGGCGGTCGGTCACGAGTGTGTTGAGGACCGGCCGCGTCGTCTCCAAGACGCGCCCGAGATCGGCGGACACGGATACGGTCCCCGCGGGCAGGACGTCCATCACCGGCCGGCCCAGGTGCTCCTCCACCGGTCGGCCGTTGGCCGCGGCCAGGTGGTCGTTGATGCGGACGTACCGGAGCTCGGGGTCGAAAAAGGCCATGCCGATCGGAGCGTGGGCGAGAAAGGTATCGAGTAGGGCCAACGTATCGGCCGTGTCGCGCTGGGACCGGGCCAGGTCGTCGACCGCGCGCCGGGCCTCGGCTTCCGCCCACCGCCGGTGAGCAAGTTCCCGCCGGACGAGGACCCAGGCCATGGCCACCATGCCCACAGTGAGCACCCCGCCGATCAGGGCAGTGAACGTCGCCGACTTATAGCGCTCGCCTGCGACCTTCGACCGCTCCGCGAGGATGTCCTCCTCGTGGCGGTTCATTTCCGCGTGCAGCGCGCGCAGGCGATCCATCGTGTCCTTGCCGCGGCCGGTGAGGACCATTTCCCGGGCCGGCTCGCGGCCGAGCGTTTGCGCCAGGCGAATTGTCGCCCGCAGCTCGGCCAATTTCTCGTCCACAAGTCCCGTCAGTTGCTGCAGCCGGGCCTCGTGAAACGGGTCGCCGGCCGCCAGCTCCCACACCCGCTTGAGGTGACGGGGGACGGCGGCCTCGGCCAAGGAATATGGCTCCAAATACTCCTCTCGCCTGGTGAGCAGGTACCCGCGCTCGCCGGTCTCGGCATCCTTGACGTCAGAAAGTAAGTCGTCCAGCTCGTGCGTGAGCTCCTTCGAGTGGCTCACCGCGCGGTCGTTGTCGATCAGGACGTCGATGTTATAAGTGGACACGGCGGCGTTCAGGATCAGTAACGCGAACGCGACGGCCCAAACGGCGGTGACCCACCACGACCGCATACCGCTTCTCCCGGTCCCGCCCGGCCGGGCGGTCCGTCACAATGATAAGGGCGCTACGGCCCCCGTTTACCGCCTTGGGTATAATTCTTTTCAGCCAGCTGCCCACGGCCTCCCCGGCGCCCGACCGGCCCGCGGCCGCCCACGCTGCGGTAAGCGCCGATTGCGGCGCTGTAAGGGACGCCCTCCGTGGCGTTCCGAAGTGCTTGCTCCCCCGGGGACAATGGTTGTGCCCCGCGGAGGCCAGCGTTGCGGAACGCCACGGAGGGCGTTCCCTACAGCGCGGCCGCCGGGTCGGAGGACCACCCGAACGGCGACCCGCCCAAGCTAGGTCGGACATGCGGCTTCCACCCGCCCCCCCGGTTCCCCGACGAGAAAGCACGATGCGTGCCACTCACCCACCTGCCGCCGGCCCGGTCAACCCGGACGGCCCCCCACAGCGCCTGCTGGTGGCCGAGGACCTCGAGGACGCCCGCACCACCTTGCAGCAGCTACTCCACCTGTCGCTCGGCCTCGAAGTCGACACGGCCGAGGACGGGGCCAGGGCCCTCCAGATGCTCCAGGAGCGCCCCTACAGCATCCTCGTCACCGATCTGCGGATGCCCAAGCTGAGCGGGCTCAAGTTGATGGAGTCCATCAACGAGAAGAAATTGCCCGTCACGGTCATCGTCACGACCGGGCATGGCGGCGTCGAAGAGGCCGTCCAGGCGATGCGCATGGGCGCGTACGACTTCCTGACCAAGCCGGCGGACCCACAACACCTGGTGCTCATGGTCCAGCGGGCCCTCCGCGAGCGCGCCCTGCAAGACGAGGTCGCCGCCCTCCGGCAGCAGCTCCAGGGCCGGCACTCGTTTCAGAACGTCTTGAGCAAGAGCACGCGGATGATGGACGTGTTCGACCTCATCTCCCAGGTCGCCGACACGATCTCCACGGTGCTCATTGTCGGCGAGACCGGGACGGGCAAGGAGCAGGTCGCCCGGGCCATCCATCAGGCGTCCGGCGAGCAGCGGCCGGGGCCGTTCGTCCCGGTCAATTGCGGTTCGCTCAACGAGAATCTGCTCGAGAGCGAGCTATTCGGCCACGAGAAGGGTTCATACACGGGCGCGGTCGGCCAGCGGAAGGGCCGGTTTGAGCTGGCCCACGGCGGGACCATCTTCCTCGACGAGATCGGCGACGTGCCGATGTCGATGCAGGTGAAGCTGCTCCGGGTCCTGCAGGAGCGCAAATTCGAGCGCGTCGGCGGCAACGAGCCGATCGAGATCGACGTCCGCGTGATTGCCGCGACTCACCAGCCACTCGAGCAGCTCATCAAAGACGGCAAGTTCCGGGAGGACCTCTTCTACAGGCTCAACGTGGTCCGAATCGACATCCCGCCGCTGCGCGAGCGTCCGGAGGATATCTCGGTCCTCGCCGCCCACTTCTGCCAGAAGTTCGCCCGGCCGGGGCACCCGGTGACGATCGGCCCGGAGGCGATGGACGTCCTGCTCAAGTGTCAATGGCCGGGGAACGTCCGGCAGTTGGAGAACGCGATCGAGGTGGCGTGCTTGACGGCCAAGGACGGGGTGATCCGGCCGGCCAACCTGCCGAAGGACGTCGGGCGCCGGGCGGACGTCAAGCACCCGTTCCAGGTGGACCTGACTCGGACGTTGCCCGATCAGCTCACCGAGCTGACGGCGGCGTATGAGGAGCGCTACATCCGCAAGGCCCTGCGGCGGACGCGCGGGCACGTCGGTAAGTGCGCCAAGTTGAGCGGCCTGTCGCGACGGAGCATTACGGACAAGATCGCGCACTACAAGATCGACAAGGCGGCGTTCAAAAAGGACGAGGAGGGGTGAGCGCGCGATCGGACGCAGATGGCGCGTCGCCACGGCCATTCCTCCTCTCCCCCAGCTCGGCCGGATCTGGGCCACGACGGGCCGGCGGCCACTCTGACTCCGAAACCCGAATCCTCGCCATCGGGTAGATCCATCCGCACCAGTTCGGTCCCTACCAAACAGGGGAA
>DATFWZ010000501.1:0-7328 GCA_035258765.1 Gemmataceae bacterium | reverse complement strand
GGCCCGCCCGCCGGGCCCGGACCGTCAACCCCGGGAACCAGTTTGCCAGCTCCTCGCCGCTGACCGGGAGGATGTAGGGCGGGAGCGCGGAAGCGACCGCCTGGCGCCGCCGTCGCGGCAGCAACAGTTCTTTCAGCGTTCGCCAAAAGTAGCCCGGCGCTCGGCGTAACCGTTTGGGACCAAAGAGCACGTTCGTCAACCGCTGCGCGACTACCAGGCGCCACCGAGCCGGCGCGATGTCCCACCAGATGATGATTCCGCCCGGTCGAAGCACGCGGCTCATCTCCCGGCAGATCAATTCTTGTGACAGCTTCGACGGCGCGTGCATGGCACATGTAAACTGGCACACCACGTCGAAGCAGGCATCAGCGAACGGAAGGGCCCGCGCGTCCCCGTCCTCGAACTGAATCGCCGGGTAGATCGCCCGCGCCCGCACCAGGCGCTCGGGCACAACATCGACGCCTGTGAGCTGTTCCTGTGGGATGCCAAGCAGGGCGAACTTGGCGAGTTCGTGCCCATGGCCGACGCCGACCTCGAGTACGTTGAGGTCTGAGGTCAGCACGTCGAACCGGCGGCACACGGCGTCGCAAACCAGCTCGTCCCGAATCTTCCAGTATCCGGCGGCAGTCGGGTTGACGTATCCCCACTGGCGCTCATACCGGCGGTCAAGGTCGCGGGATGCGTACAGCGCGCGGACGGACTCCGCCTCGTCGGGAGCGTCCGTCGCCTGCGCTTGTGACACCGTCATGGACTGCGACCTCTAGGGAATCGGAAATCCGGGTATGTCAAGGGGTGGGGCTGTCGGTGCTGACTTCTACCCCCGTGTACACACAGCCCCAGCGGTGATCCACATCCCGCGCTCCGTACAGGCGACTTTGCCCGATCTCGAAGACGAGGGCGTCGGCGTGCGTCATCATGTAGACGTGACCCTGGGGGCTCGTGACCCAGAAGCTCGCCCGGTAGACTCCAGGCACATAAGGCACCCGCTTGAGGCGAACTTCCACGTCCCGCTCGCCTGCCGGGAGGGGGGGCATATCAGCCCCCAGCTCGACGGTGTTCACCGAGAGCATTCGCACGCCCTGCTCGTTTTGCACTTCGAGGCCGTAGACCGGTTGTCGAATGGCGTCCCTCACTTTCAGACGGACGCGAATCAGCACGTCCTCGTTGGTGACTGGGACCGGAGTGGTTGTGCCTCGATGGTTAGTGACCTGGTAGCCGAGTGGCAGTACACTTCCGTCGCCCTGCCCGACGGCACCGGCCAGGTCGCCCTCGGACGCCCGCGCGAACATTGCCGAGTATTGCTCGACCACGTCCCGCGCCGGCCCCATCGCCTTCAGAGTGCCGCGGTCGATCCAGAAGGCCCGGTGACAGAGCTGGCTAATCGCCATCATGTTGTGGCTGACGAGGAGGACCGTCCGCCCGCTCCGGGCGGCCTCGCCCATGCGCCCCAGGCACTTCCTTTGGAACTGGGCGTCGCCGACGGCAAGCACTTCGTCGACGATGAGGATCTCCGGGTCCAGGTGGGCCGCGACGGCAAACGCCAGGCGCGTGTACATCCCGCTGGAGTAGTGCTTCACCGGTGTGTCAACGAATTGTTCCACCTCGGCGAATGCGATGATCTCATCGAACCGGCGCGCGATCTCCTCCCGACGCATGCCGAGAATTGCTCCGTTCAGGTAGACGTTCTCGCGGCCGGTCAACTCCGGGTGGAACCCGGTCCCCACCTCAAGCAGACTCCCCACCCGGCCGTAGATGTCCGCCAAGCCAGTCGTCGGCTCGGTGATCTGCGCGAGGATCTTGAGCAGCGTGCTCTTCCCCGCCCCGTTGCGGCCGATGATCCCGACGACCTCGCCACGTTGTACTTCGAACGACACATCCTTGAGCGCCCAGAATGGCGGTCGGCGGGCTGTGCGGGCCGCTCGTCGAAGCCGCCGCCGCGGGGACACCCAGGTGCGGATCTGGTCCCGGAGCGTCGGGTACCCCGCCCGCGGCCCGCCCAGCCGGTACTGCTTGCCGAGCCCTTCGACCAGGATGGCGACGTCTTTCATCGGTCACACCACGTCCGCGAAGGTTCGTTCCATTCGCCGGAAGTACAAGAGCCCGCCGGCCAGTAAGCCCACCACCACGGCGGCCGACACGGCCATCATCCCCCAGTCGGGGGCGTCGGTTCCAAGCAGTGCCCAGCGGAACCCCTCGACCACGCCCGTCATCGGGTTCAGTCCCAGTAACGGACGGTAGGCTTCGGGGACCAGGCTCGCCGGGTAAGCGACCGGGGTCACGAACATCCAGAACTGAGTCAGGAACGGGATCGTATACCGGACGTCTCGGTACCGCACGTTGAGGGCGCTCAGCCACAGACCGACCGCGAGAGCGGCCAGGACGGCAAACAGGACGAGCGCCGGGACCGCGACCGCCGCCCAAGTGGGGGCCACTCCGAAGACGGCCATCCCAACAAGCACCAGCACGAAGGTCACGAGGAAATCGACCAGCCCGGACAGAACCGAGGCCGCGGGGACGATGAGCCGCGGGAAATACACCTTGGTAATGAGTCGCTGCTCGTTGACAAGGCTGTTACTCGACTGCGTGAGCGCATACGCGAACAATTGCCACGGGAGCAGACCGACCAGGACGAAGAGGGCGTACGGCTTGCCATCCGACGGGAGCCCCCCGAGTTTCCCGAAGAAGACGGCGAAGACGGCCATGGTAAACAGTGGCTGGATGACCGCCCACGCGACCCCAAGGGCCGTCTGCTTGTACCGCAGCTTGATGTCCCGCAGGGTGAGAAAATACAGCAGTTCACGGTAACGCCAAACTTCGGCCAGGCGGACCGCCCGCCACCCGTGGCTAGGGCGAATGCGCGCGACCGGGACCGGGTGCGCCAGTGGGCCGGGCGGCTCGCGGTCGGCGCTCGGGTCCAGGATTTCTGTTGAAAGTTCTTCTGTTGTCATCAAGGTCGTTCGGCGATTTGTTGCGGAGACTGGCCCGACCGTACTTCCCGGACTCGGATCAAGATGCCCATCTGAGTGAGGAGGAGCACCGACCCCGGTACGGACGCGAGCATTCCTGTGCCAATGAACGCCGTGGCCCAAGTGGTGAAGACCAGGGCATACATGAGAACCACCGCCAAACCCCACCGGCTCCGGAGCCGGGCTGGTGATGGGCGGCAAAGCAGCCATCCAAGGAACGCAATCCAGGCGACCAGCCCGACCCATCCCTGGTCGATCAGGATCCGGCAATATTCGTTTTCCAAACCGATCGCGACCGGGGCTCGCTCCGCGAGGAAATACGGAATGCTTGTTCCGACCGACGTCCCCATCCCCGCGCCCAGGGGATGCTCGGCCAGCAACTCGAGCAAGGAGTCGTTGGCGCTCCCCCTTACCCGCTCGGAAATTACCTCGGTGTCCTCCACGGTGGCTGCGCGCTGCAACCGCTCGTCGCTGTCGGCAACGATCAACCCGGCCGCCACCACCGCCGTGGCAGCGACCCCGAACGTCGGGTGGAACCGGGCACACGTCCAGGCGACCATGGTCCCCAGCGCGAATGTCACCGCCGGCTGTCGGGCGGCGCACATGAGGATCCCGGCGGCGGCAGCCACGGCGCCCGCGGCCGCCAAGACCCGGTCGGGCCGGTCCACTCCAGTCCCGAATAGCCAGGCCAGGACGAGCGGCAGCGACAGGAGCATGGCCCCGCCGTAGGCGTGTGCGCTGAGAAAGGTAGAAGGTACGCGGTGGTATTCGAACCCGCCGACGTCCTTCGAGTTGTAGATGATCTGGGTGACCGCGTTTTCGGGGTACAGCGCGGCCACACCGTTTTGGTACACGTACACACCCCCGACGAGGGCGCACAGGTTGAGCACAGCCAGCCCGCGGGCCATCAGCCCCAGGTCCGCGGACGACATGCGGGTAGCGATCAGCATGACCGGCAAGAAGAAGACCGTTGCCCGCAAGGCCACAAACTGGACAAGCAAGTCGTTGACTGGCACCAGGCTCAGGACGGCGGGCCAGCCGATCAAGAACAGGCAGAAGCGGCCGGCCCGCCCGGCCCACATCTCGCGGGCCAGGGCTGGGTGGCCAATGGCGGTTCCCAGGTAGAGCCCGAGTAGGGCCGCGTCGAACATGAAGGTGGTGAATACCCCCAGGAAGTTGGCCCGAATGATCCCATTGAAGTACCCGGTGGCGAAAACCACGACGAACCCGAGCCCGAGGGATCGTCGAACGCCGAGGAACGCGGCCGCGAACGCCGCCACCGGAAAGATGATGTCCATCATCCGGCCCCTGGTTTCCGGCCGACGATCGCCACGTTGTCCGACAGCTCGCGGGGCCAGTGGCGCGACAGCCACCGCGGCCAGTGGCGCGCCGACCCCGGGACCCGGCCGTCGCCCGTATATTCGACGGCGACGTCTGCCCAGGCGCACTCGGCGGCGATCCGCCGCAGGTCCACCTCCAACAGGGCAGTCAAATGGGCCGGATAACTGCCGGCCCGGAAGGCGGAGAACTCATGGCGGGCCGACAGGGTGAGCTTGCTCAATACGCTGAGCTGGTTTGGGGTGGTCATCAGCATCCACCCGCCAGGCCGGGCCAGCCGGGTCAGTTCGCGGGCGAACGCCCGCGGGTTCTCCAGGTGCTCGATGGTCTCCACGGCCACCACCACGTCCGCGAACCCGTCCGGCAGGCCCACCCGCCCGGTGTCCAGGTCCACTTGGTGGAACCGTCCACCGTCGGGGAATTCGTCGTACGGGATCACGTCCGCCCCGTGGTACTCGGTGAACTGGCCGGCGAGGTGTGGCCACAGGTCGCCCCGTCCGCAGCCCACATCGAGGAGGGTGCCACCGGCGCAGCGATCGGAAAGGATGCGCGCCACCAAACGGTAGATCGGAGCCGCGCTGACCCCGGCACTCTGGAGTGCGCGTTGTTCGACGATGGTAGAGCCGGACACCCTTACAGCACTCCGCTCCCGACCAGTTCGGCCGATCCTCGGGTGGGGGCTGGCCGCGGCGCGATCGCCGCGGCCAGGCGCGTCAACGCGCGGGCCGGGCCGCACAAAGACGCCGCTCGCATCGGACCGGTGGCACCGAGCGCGCGACGTCGGGCCGGGTTCAGGATCAGCGCCCGGAGGGCATCGGCCACAGCCGCCGCGTCGCCCGGCGGGGTGAGCATCCCGCACGTCGGATTGACAATTTCGCACGGTCCGCCCGCGGCCGAAGCCACGACCGGCAACCCGGCATACAGGGCCTCGATGAATGCCAGGCCGAACGGCTCCGGCCCCGTATTCGGCTGGCAATAAACATCGGCGGCGGCCATCAGCCGGGGAACGTCCGAGCGCGGGCCGAGAAACTTGACCCGTTCTGCGATCCCCCCCTGATTGGCCGCCGCCTTGAGTTCATTGAGCAGCTCGGCTTCACCTGGCTTTTGTGGTCCCCCAGCGATCCACGCTTGCCAGCCGGGCGTGTCATTTAGCCGGGTCAGCGCAGACAGGTGAACCTGGTGACCCTTCCAGCGCTCCAGCCGGCTCGCCTGGAGAACGACCACGGCGTCCGCCGGCGTTCCCAGTTCTTCCCGCACTTGTCGGCGGATCGCGATCCGGTTGTCAATGTCGGGGGCCGGGACTGGAAGGTAGACGACCTCGACCGGCGTCCGAGCGAAAAGGGTCGCCGCCGGCCCGGCGGTGAATTGGCTGTTGGCAATCACAAAGTCCGGCGGTGTCCGGGCTGCCTGGCGGTCGATCCGGTTCGGTTTCGACAGGTCGCCGTGAACGACATTGATCAACTGCACCCCAGCCCGCCGTACCGCCGGGGCGAAGACCACATGCGGCCAGCAGCCGTGCGTCACCGCCACGTCGACGGCCTGGTTGCGGAGGACCGAGCGGAGGCGCCGCCGGGCCGCCAGGACGGTCCACGGCCGGCTCAGCCGGACTGGTCCGAGGTCGTGCACGGGCACTCCCGTAGCAGCCAGCTCGTCGCGCAGACGGCCGGAAAAACACAAACCGAACCTCGGCTCCATTTCCGGTGCCAGTTGGCGGCAGTCGGCGAGTGTCCGCAGGTACGTTTCAATTCCGCCGAACAGGTTCCCGGCATTCAGGTGCAGGACGCGCACACGACCTCCTCGTACACGTCGAGTGTCCGCTGGGCCATCCGCCGGTGTCCGAACTCGGCCGCTCGCATGCGACCGCCGTCGACCAGCCGCGAGCGCAGTCCCGGCTCGGTCAACAATCGTTTGGCCGTCGCACCAAACTCCGCTGCGTCGTTCGCCCGACATGTGAGCGCTTCGCGCTCATGCCGGCAGACCCAGGGCACCCCGCTGCCCGGGATCGCCGTGTTGATGACAGGGCAGCCCGCCGCCATCGCCTCCACCTGGACCAGGCCAAACGCCTCGCTCCGAGCTGTGCTAGGGAACCACAGTGCGGTCGCCGCGTGGTAAGCCCCGACGAGTTCTTCTGCCGTCGCCGTCCCATGCCATGCGACCCGGTCGGCCACGCCAAGCGCGCTCGCCTGCCGTCGCAGATCGGCTTCGAGCGGGCCGGTCCCGATCACGAGGAGGGTGCCGGGCACATCCCGGAGGGCGGCGAGGGCGACGTGCAGCCCCTTGTAATAGATCAGCCGGCCGACGCAGAGCCACAGGGGAGTACTGAAGCGCTCCCGAAACGATGCAGCGTGTCGAAGGGCCGCCGCCGATGGCTCCCGAAGCGGGGTCAAATCCAGTCCCAGCGGGATCGGCGTCAACCTTTCCGCGAACTGTTGCAGTAGGTTCGATCCCTCGACGTATGCCGGGCTCGTCGGAAGGATCCGGGCGGCCCGTCGGTACAAGTTGTGCTCCAGCGGGCGAATCGCGAACCGGGACACCCGCTGACGGACGATGTCGCTGTGGTGGGTGATAACCAGGGGGCGGATGCGTTGGCACGCCAGGACGGCCAGCATCATCGTCACGTTCGGGGTGTGCAGATGCCAGACGTGCGGCGGATCGGAAGCTATCCGCCGCAATACCCCGGCAAGTCCCGGGGACACGTCCAGCTTGGCGAAGTTGGCCCACCGACCGACTCGAGAGACCCGGACCGGGCCGTCCGTCTCCGCCGCCGGGCGCGTCCGACTGAGCCACTCGAACGTGGCGTCTCGTCCGCCCGTCGTCGCATGGTTCACCACCACGACGTGGACGTCGGCACCCAGGTCGGCCTGGACACGAGCAAGTGTCTGGGTGTGGGTTTCGATTCCTCCCGCCGAGGGCGGATAGTACTTTCCCAGGTGGACGACGCGGAGCCGGTCCCGGCTAGGTGCTGTTCGGCTCAGACCAACGCTCCGAGAGTCTCGCGTTCCGTGAGATCCATGAGCGCTTTCG
>DATFWZ010000500.1:0-13577 GCA_035258765.1 Gemmataceae bacterium | reverse complement strand
TCGCCCGGCCGGAGGTGCCCGCGGTTCCGAAGCTGGACAAAGCCGAGAGCAGTATCTTCCGGCGGCCGGCCCCGCCCGCAAAGGTGCCACCCGTACCGCCGTCGCTCCAGGGGCTGGCCGACATCTACTGGCACGGGACCGAGGTCGGTGCTCCCGACTTCTCCCCCCCGAGCCGCGAGATCGCGTTCGTCATCGACGGCCGGTACACCGGCCGCGACGACGCCCTGGCCGGGACTCCGGATAGCGACATCTATGTCGCGATCAACGGGGGCGACGTCGCGACCGCATTCCTCGTCCCGCCGAGCCCGCAGGGGAAGAAATGGCGGCGCGTGGTGGACACCTTCCTGCCGCCGCCGCAGGACATCGTCCCGGAGGGCGAGGGCGGGCTGGTCGCGCCCGGGACCCGGTACCCGGTCGGGCCGTTCTCGCTGGTCGTCCTCGTCACGTAACCGTAACCACCGTCGATTTAGCGCCGAGCATGAATCAGCGGGGACAAGTACACTGGCCCCGGGGCAGTCTCCGCGAAGATTGCCAAGTGTATGTGTGTCAATTTGGCAACCTTCGACCCGTCCCGATCCGTTGCAAGACCGTGCGTTGGGTGCGTCGTTCGAAGATTGCCAAGTGTGTTTGTGCGGGTTGGCAATCTTCGACCAAAATGTCCCCAAATGTCCCGCGATTGCCTCGCGGCTGACGAGGGCTCTCCCCTCTCCCACGGCTTTGCGGGGGAGAGGGGCGGGGGTGAGGGGGCAAACGCTCGCGGGGTGGCGATCGGCGTTTACGTCCCGGCGAGCCCAGACCCCCCTCACCCCGGCCATCTCCCCCCGAAGCGGGGGGAGAGGCAGAAAGCGTTACGACCTGTGAAACTCGTCCACACCTCGCTGCTCCTCCTCACTGCCGTGCCCTCGGCCTTCGCCGAGCCCGGTCCTATACCACGGGCCGTCCGCCTTGACCCCGACGGCAACACCCTCCCCGACGGGGCCGTCGCCCGCCTCGGGTCCACTCGATTCCAGGACTGTTACGCCCAGCGCGTGACCGTCACCCCGGACGGTTTGCAAGCGGTGTGCGTCGATGAAAATCACGTCCGCGTCTGGGACCTGAGGACCGGCAACCTGGCCCACACCTGGCCATTGCCCGAGGAGCCGTGGTCGAGCAGTTTCTGGCTCCAGGAGCGCGTGCCGCTCGACTTCATCGGCACCGTCTCCGACGACGGGCGGACGGCCGTCCGCGTCACCCGCCGGCCGGGCCCCGGGTTCATCCAGGACCCGCCCGTCGTCGCCGTTTACAACGTGCCGACCGGCAAGCGCCAGTTCACCCTCACGATCCCCAACGTCCCGAGCTTCTCGGCCGTCGCCATCAGTCCCGACGGGAAGGCCCTCGCCACCGCGGACTTCACCCTGAATCTCCGAATCCGCGTCTGGGACGCCTTGACCGGGGCTCACCGGCTGATCGGCGAGTCGTCCGGGCAAATCGACCAGCTCGTCTTCCTCGACGAGGGTCGGAAGGGGCTCGCGGTGATCCACGGCAACGAAACGGTTCACATCTACGACGTCGCTAAGGCAGAGGAGGCGTACCACGTCAAGGTCCCGATCCGGGGCCGGGTCCACCCGTCGCGGAACGGGAAGTTTTTCATCGTCTACGAAGGCTCGGCCGCGCTGACCGTCTACGACGCGGCCACCGGCAAGCCGGTCGAGGGCCTGAAGTACCCGGGCCCGAAGGACTACGCCAATCCGCGCGCGCTCGCCGACGACGGGATGACCATGGTGTGCTACCGCATGAGCGGGAATGCCATCTGGGACTTCAAGACCGGCACCGAGCGCGCGACACTGCCGCTCCCCGGGTTCAAGCCGACCGCGTTTGGCCCCGGCGGCAAGACCGTGGTCCTGGCCGGCGCCGGGGTGCGGCTGTTTGACGCGGGCACCGGGAAAGAGCTGGCCGGCCCGGACGAGGCCCGCAACTGGGGCGGCGATGTCGGGCAATTCGGTTGGTCGGTGGACGGCAAGACGCTGTGCGTCCCCGGGCAGTATCGCGGCAAGGGCTACGTGTTCGACCCGGAGACCGGCAAATTACTACGGCAACTGGACTCGCAAGCCCAGGTGTTTGAGTGGTTTCACCCGGGCCACTACCCGTGGCCCCACAACTTTCTGCACCTCAATCACCCGGCACGGGAGATGCCCTTCACGTTCCCGGTCCGCGGCGGCGGCAAGCAACGCCGCGACGCCCGGGCCACGCCGAGCGGAGACGACCGACTCCTGGCGCTGCGCACCGTCAAGGTCCAGGGCTGGCACCGGTCGATGCTGTACACGACCAACGCCCCGCCCCCGGACATCCCTCCCAAGCACTGTTTCGACGTCGCGGTCCACGATCGGTACACGGGGGTCGAATTGTTCCACCTCGACATCCCGGTGGCCGGCGACGTGTGCTTCTCGGCGGACACGCGGCGACTGGCCGTCCTGGAGCCGGACCGCCTCCGCGTCCTCGACGCCGCGACGGGCAAGGAACTCCTCTCGCGCAAGGTCACCCCCCGCGACCCGCCACCGGCCGGACAGGGGTTTGGCATCACACCCGCCTTCTCCCCGGACAATCGCCGGCTGGCGGTCAACAACCGGGACGGGACGATCCTGATCTGGGACGTATCGGTCCCCCGCGACGCGAAGCCCCTGGCCGCGGACGAGCTGCCGAAGTTGTGGGACGACCTGGGCTCGCCGGACGCGTCGCGGGCCTGGCAGGCGGTTCACCGGCTCCTGGACGACCCCGGCCCGGCGGTGAAGTTCCTGCTCGACCGCGTGAAGCCGGCGAAGCCCCCGGACGCGGCGGCCGCGAAGCGCCTGCTGGCGGAGCTGGACTCGCCGGAATACCGGGTGCGGGAGGCGGCGATGAAGAAGGTGCTGGACCTGGGCGACGTCGGCCGGCCGTTCGTGGAGGAGTCGCTGAAGACCGCGACCGGCGCCGAGCTGCGAACGCGTCTGGAATCGCTCCGGTCGATGCTCCCGGACAAGGCCCCCCCGCGGGGCGACGACCTGCGGCGCCTGCGGGCGCTGGCGGTGTTGGAGCAGGCACGGACGAAGGAGGCGCGGGAACGGGTGGAGGAGATGGCGAACGGCTTCGCGGCGGCGCGTGTGACAGTGGAGGCGAAGATCACGCGGGATCGGCTGGTGGCGTGGGAGCGCGAGGCGGGGCGGTGACATCTGGAACCGCGAAGGTGCGTACGCTGGAACTGAGAACTGAAAAGGGGTCGGGAGTCTTTATTCCGCGCTCCGCGCTCAACGGAAAAGACTCCCGACCCCTTTCCCTTCCGCATCCGCGCGGCGGCGAGCTTTCGCAACTCGTCTGGGTGACGTCGGCCATGCCACCGAGCATATCCGCGGTCGCGCGTCGCCGCGACCGGAAAGATGCCCCGCCATCACCGCACCTGCCGCCGGAAGACCCAGAGGACACCGTCCCCGGGCAAGGGAAAGGGGTCGGGAGTCTATTCTGCAATGCCCGGAACAGACTCCCGACCCCTTTTCTTCCCCGACCCCTTTTCTTCTCCTCGCGCGGCCAGACCCTGTCAATAGAAAAGACTCCCGACCCCTTTTCTTGCCTTTTCTTGCCCGACCCCTTTTCTTGCCCTTTTCTTGCTCGAGTTTGTGCCCAGCCGCAGTTCGTTGAGTTGGCGACTGACTCCCGCAACGACACGACAATCTCCCGACTTCCGTGAGCACCCACTCCCCCCATCACCGCACCTGCCGCCGGAAGACCCAGAGGACAGCGTCCCCGGCCGGGCGGTCCAGGACTTCCCAGCCCTCCGCCGAGAGCGCGTTGAAAACGCGGAGCTTGTGGACGTTCACCGGGCTCTCCTTCTTCGGCGCGGGGGCCTTGAGCTTGTCCGCCAGCTCCTCCCACTCCTTCGTCACCATTTCTTCCTGAGCCGTCGTCCATCGAATCGAGTTTTGCACGTTGCCAGGGGCAGCAATCGGTGCCGGGGGCGCCGCTCCAGGGAACCCGGGGCCGCCCCCACCGCCCGGGAACCCGCCCATCGCGGGCGGGGCCGCGAACGCCCGCATGTACCGCAGCTCCGCGTACTCGTACTTCACCGGCTTCTCCCCGAGGTTCGGCGCGGACGAGCCGCGCGGAACGAATAGGCCCAGGGCGACGACGGCCGCGATAGCAAACAAGGCGATCACAGTTCGCATGACGGGTCTCCGCAAAGGTTGTGGCTGGCCATCGTACCGCGGCCGGAGACGTCGGGCCACGGTCTACGGGGTCGGCCGAGTAACGAGCGAGGTGGGAGCCCGACGCGGCAGCGAGGGATCGACTATTCCCTCGCTTGCGCGTCGGGCTCACCGGGGGGTACAGCTGTCCGCCAAAGTCCCCCACTCCGTAGAATTCCGCCATGCGCCCGGGCGGAGTGTAGAATTCAATTCGACCTGCCCTCCATTCCCCAGAACCCCGCCGGCCCCCTCGGCGTATAGGAATCAGGCTTCCGGTGGCCGACCCTGACCCCCTAGCCCGGCTTTCCGACGAGGACCTCCTCACCCGGTTCCGCAAGGGCCATCGGGATGTCTTCGGCGCCCTCGTGCGCCGGTACCAGCGGGAGCTTTACGGGTACCTCCGCCGCTACCTCGGCGACGCCCACCTGGCCGACGACGTCTTCCAGACCACCTTCGTCCAGGTGTTCGCCAAGGCCGCCCAGTACGAGTCCGGCCGGCCGGTCCGCCCCTGGCTGTACGCGATCGCCACCAACCAGGCGATCGACGCCCTCCGCCGGCTCGGCCGCCACCCGTCCGTCAGCCTGGAGCAGACCGAGGCCGAGAGCAACGGCGAGAAGCGGGGCCTGATCGAGCTGCTGGAGGCGCGCGAGTCGGACCCCTTCGACAACGTGGACGCGGCCGAGACGCGGGAGCTGGTCCGCGGCTGTTTGGACCGCCTGCCGGACGTGTTCAAGCAGGTGGTTCTGATGGCCTACTACCAGGGCTTGAAGTACCAGGAGATCGCCGATGCCCTGGAGATCCCGCTCGGGACGGTGAAGTCCCGGCTACACGCGGCGATGGTCAAGCTGACCGAGGTGTGGAACGCACAAGTCCCCAGTCCGCAGTCGTCAGTCCCCGGTCTCGAGGACTGACAACTGCGGACCGGGGACTGACGACTGGAGAGAAGCCGTGGAAGAAGACCTCCTCGGCCACCTGTTGAAGGCCAACGACCCGGCGACGCAGCGCGCCGTCGAGCAGCGGCTCGCGTCCGACCCGGTCGCCATTCACGACCTGGCCGTGCTGCGGTCCGCGTTCGCCCCGCTGGAGGCGGCGCGGGAGGAGTTCGAGGCGCCGCCGGACCTGTGGGTCCGCGCCCTGTCGCGCGTGGCCGAGCACATTGTTGCGACCGAGGGGGCGGTGGACGCGCCCGTCCCGTCGCGGACGGAGGAGATGATCCGCCGGGCCGCCGCGATGGCCGACCCGAAGGACCTCGCGGGCGCGTTGCCGCTCGTCCCCGTGGCCCCGCCCCCGTCGGACGCCGCCGCGGCCCCGACCCGGCGGCGGAACGTATTCGCCGCGGTCGGGCTCACGGCGGCCGTCCTGGCGCTGGTATTCCCCGTGATCGTCCACATCCAGGTCCGGCAGAAGCAACTCGCCTGTCAGGACACGATGCGGCAATTCCACCAGGCGGCCGTCGACTACAGCGACGATCACGGCGGACAATTCCCGCAGGTGACCGACGGGAGGGAAGCCGCGATGGCCGCGGAGACGCTCCGCCTGGCCGGGTACTTGCCGAACGACCTGCGGCTCACGTGTCCGGCCGCCCGGCCGGACGACACAGCCCCGGTCGTACTCGCCAACTACGCCTACAGCCTCGGGTACCGGGACCCGGACGGCGGGCTGCACGGGATGGCTCGTGGGCCGGACAACGACCTGCTGCCCATCCTCGCGGACGCCCCGCGACGCGTCGGCGCCCAGGCCTTCCCGCAGAACCACCGGGGCGGGCAGAACGTCCTGTTTGCGGCCGGGAACGTGCGCTTCTGTACCACCCCGAACGTCGGGGTGGACATGGACGACATCTTCTGCAACGTCGAGGGGAAAGTGGGCGCCGGGCTGCACCGGTACGACACGGCCCTGGGGAGGCCCGAGGAACGACCCTGACACAGGAGTCACGGGTCAGGAGCCAGGGGTCAGTGAAGGCGGGGGGAGCGGGCGCTCAACGCGTCCACTGCCCCCGCTCGTTTTCCTTCTGGCCTTTGCCTCCAGACTCCTGATCCCTGACTCCTGACTCGAGGCCGCCCACCCGGATCGGGGTCTTGCAGATCAGGCACGGGACGATGTTGCCCCGGTCATGCTCCTCGACCAGCATGTACTTCCGGCACTTCGGCTCCGGGCACTGGACGGCGAAGACCATGGTGTCTCTCCGCGGCGGTGCGCTATGACAATTGTACCACGCGGGATTGTCGGCGGGTTTCTCCCCTCTCCCCCGGCCTTGCGGGTGAGAGGGGCGGGGGTGAGGGGGCTAAGGCTCGCGGGAACGGGAGACTGATTTCCGAGCCGGCGAGCGCCTTCCCCCTCACCCCGCAAAGCCGGGGGAGAGGGAGTCAGACTGACGGCTCCGCCGCCCAGGGCGCGCGGCTCGGACAACCACTACTTGATTCGCACCTGGAACGTGATCGTTCCGCTCTCGCCCGGTTGCAGCTTGCCGTCGATCGACCACTTGAGCACGGACGAGCCCGCCTCGTTATTCTCCGCCGTGAACGTGGCCGCCCGCGACGACTTCGCCGACCCCTCGACGTACTCCAGCCGCGCCGTCAGGCTGTCGGCGATCACCACGTCGGTCATCACCTCCGTCGTCGGGTTGGTGTACTTCAGTGTGACCGTCAACACCTCACCCAGCTTCTCCGGGTTCGGCGGGTTGATGCTCTTCTGCAAGAGCAGTACGCAGCCCGGGAACGAGTTGATCTCCTCCGGCCCACGGACCTGGGCCAGCGCCGCCACGCCCTTGATCGACGCGAGCCCGGCGAGCTTGCCGGCGAACACGTTCAAGGTCACGGGGCTGATGACGCCCTCCGTGCCGCTGGCCCGCTTCGATCCGATCGCGGCCTGGAGCTGCTCGAAGTTCCGCGACTCGCCCGGTCCTTTCCGGGCGACCAGGGAGCTGACGGGCTTGATCAGTTCCACCCCCTCCGGGGCGCGGATGATGTGGTGTCCGGTGGGTCCGACCTCGACCCGGGCCGACGCGAACCGCGGGACGCAAATGCACACCCGATTCGACGGCACCGTTTTGGTTCCCCGGGGCGTGGTGAACTGCATGGCCGTGTCCGAAGGGTTCAGCCCACCGATGGTCCCGTACGGGCCGGGGCCCAATCGCGGGCCGGTATCCCCGCCGTCCTTCAGGCACTCCTCGCCGGCTCCCTTCGCCCCAATGATCGGGTCGTAGACGATTACGCCGGCGAACGGGAGTCGCGGCGGGGCGGCGGGGATCGGCGTGGCCTTGGCGTCCGGGAAGAGAATCGTCCCCGGGACGTTTTCGTAGGCCAGCTCTTCCTTCGTATACGGCCGCTCGCCGAGGCGGACGATGAGCATCATCCGCCCGCGGGCGCGGGCCTCCTTGATCGCGTCGTCCTCGCTGACCGCCGCGGACTCGAGGGCCTCGCCCGGGGTCCCGGCGACGGGTACCGCCTGGTCCGGGTCCTCCAGGTAGTAGACCTTGGTGACCAACCGGCCGTCGAGGGCTCGGTCGATGTCCCGTTCGGTGAACAGGATCGGAACCGGGTGTTTGAGTACGTCGAGGCCCGGTCGCGGGACGAGCGACCCGCGAACCTCGATCGACGGGAACAGCACCGTCCCCCGCGGGCCCGGGACGTCGGAGAGTTGGAACCGGTACGGGTAGCCCGGCCGCAGGCCGACCGCCTTGTCCGTGTTCGTCGCCTGGTCCGTCATCGGGTACCAGGTGACCTGGGACCCGGGCGGGGCGGACACGGTCACGAACAAAAACGGCGACGCCGGCAGAGCGGGCGGTGGGACGGCCGGGTGGACGGGCTGGCCGACCAACAGGGCCAGTGACAAAAGGCCGGCGTTCATGCGATGACTCCCCAGACGGGCGGAGGGTCTAGGGCTTAGGGTCTAGGGGTTAGCAATCCAGGTCTGCTAAACCCTAAACCCCAGACCCTAAACCCTCCCACGAAGGAACTGCTGCTGTCTCAGGGACCGGCTTACGGCAGACGCGTCGGCGGCATGGGCCGCGGCGTGCCCATCGGGCCCGGGCCGAAGAGGTCCGAGGCGACGCCCGGCGGGACGGGCCCCGGACCCCGGGCGTCCGGGCGGGCCGCCGGCGGTACCGGGACGACGCGCGGCGGACCGCCGAACGGGGTCGGCGCGTCCAGCGGCGGGGCTGCCTTCTCCAGGTCGATGTTGCCCATGCGGATGATGAGCAGGATTTCGCCGCGGCGGCGGGCCTCGGCAATCGGATCGACCCCGGGCTCCAGCCGCGTGGAGATCACTTCCGCCGGGCCGGCCACGGCGGCCAGGTCCTGGTACACCGGGTCGGGCAGGTAGATCACCTTGACCAGGAAGTTCCCGGCCAACACCTGCTCGAAGTCCTCGTCGGTGAACGACACCGGGACCGAGCTGTGGGCCAGGTAAGTAGCCGTCTTGGCCGTGGCCGGGACGACTTCCAGGGTCGGGTACAGGTCGATGCCGGCGTGGCCGGCGATGTTGGAGAGCTTCAGCCGGTAGATGCCGCCCTGGGCGAAGTTGTACCGGGCCGGCGTAATGAGCGGCTTGTCCACCAGGCCGCCCAGGCCGTACCAGGTGATTTGCATGTCGATCGGTTCGGCAAACCGGACGGATGTCCGGGCGTTGATCGGGGCGGCGAGGCCCATCGGCGGCAAGCCGCCAACGGCCGCGACGGCCCCCCACGGGCCCTGGTACGGGACCGGGAGGATGCCCTGGCCCGGGTAGAAGCCGGGCACGCCGTCCTCGCCGGTTGCGACCGGGCCGCCCTGGGCCTTGTGGCCGATCGGGCCCATGCCGGTCCCGGACGCCTGGACGACGCCGCCGTTGGGCAGGTTCCGCCCGTCGGCGCGGACGATCCCCTCATCCTTCGGGCCCCGGGTGTACGCGGCCGGGACGACCGGTTGGCCGTGCGGGCCCACGAGCATCGGGGCGTCGGCGGGCTTCATGGCCTTGCCGAACTGGTTCAGCTCCGACATCTTGTCGGGGGTGCTCGTGCATCCGCCGCCGAGGCCGGCGAGCAACACGAACGCTGCCGCGGTTCGCTTCATACGTACCTACTCCGGACGATGCGCCCTGGTTGGTCGCCGACGAGCATTCGGCCCGCGCGGCCGGGGATAGTCCAAACTCAGACTATTTCTCGGATCGGGTACGGTCGCGACTTTGAATAAAACCGGAAAGCCCGGAACGACCGGCAGGTCGGGTACAGGCGGATGGGCAAGATGGCGAAGGCACGTTGCCAAAAGCTGCCAGTTTTTGGGCCCACAAGCTACGGAACGACCGGCAGCCGGACGCGAAACGTCGTGCCCCTCCCGGGCTCCGATTCGAACTGGACGGTCCCGCCGTACTCGCCCACAATCTTCTGCGTCACGAACAGCCCCAGCCCCGTCCCTTGCCGCTTCGTCGTGAAGTACGGGCGGAAGATCCGGTCGCGGTGGGTCGGGTCGATCCCGGCCCCGTCGTCGTGGACCGTCACCTCGACCCCGTCCGGCACGCGGGCCGCCGTCACCTCGATCAGCCCCCCCTTGGCCGTTGCGTCGATCGCGTTCAGGACCAGGTTGAACACCACTTGCACGAGCTGGTCGCGGACCCCGTAGAGGACGGGCAGGTCGGCCGGTACGTCCGCCCGAATGGTCCGGGTCTTGGTCCCCTTGTAGTACTTCGCGATGTTGAGGGCCTCGTCCACGATCTCGTGGACAGTGAACCGGGTCCGCTCCTGACTGGCGGGGCGGCCGAACGCGGTCAGCTCGCGGACGATCCCCTGGATGCGGGCGAGCTGCCCGCCGACGAGCGACAGCTTCTCGCGAGTGTAGTCGTCCGGGTTCCGCCGCTCGAGGACCTGGACGATGCTCGAGATCGACGTCAGCGGGTTGCCGACCTCGTGGGCGATGCCCGCGGCCAAGAGGCCGAACCCCGCCATTTTGTCCTGGTGCATCACCTGGGCCTGTGTCTCCTGCAACTCCCTAGTCCGCTCGCCGATCCGCGTCTCGAGTTGGGCCTGGTGCTCGCGGAGGACCGCGTTCAGGGCCACGAGCCGGTCGCGGCCGCGCTTGAGCAGCTCCCCCAGTGAGCTGGACGCCCACGTCACCCACCCGAGGATGACGACCATCATCAGCAGGCTGAACGCGGCCCCCGACTGCCGGTCCACGGACAGGTAGACAATCGCGTAGCTGACGCAATGGAAGACGAACGTCGTGACGGTCACCCGCCGGCTGTAGCGCAGGGCGCAGCACAAAAGCGATAGCAGGTAGTAGTATCGGAACGGGCTGTCCAGGTCGTTCTCGAACCGGCACAACAGGCCGATGAACAGGGCCTCCATCCCGGAGACGACCAGCGGGTATTCGCCCAGGAACACCCGCCGCTTGCGGTAGAACCAGGTGTCCAGCACGGTGAACACGAGCCCGAGCAGGAGGAGGGCGTTCAGGGTCGGCCGGTCCGCCTCGGCCGGGCCCAGGTTCGCGTAGGCGAACCCGAGCAAGAGGCCGAGCCACCGGATCTTGACGCCGATGGCCTCGGCGTCCAGGTCCCAGCGCGGCACGTCGGGGGGGAGAGCGGTCACGGTCGCAAGTTTCAAGTTCCAAGTTTCAGCTTCCAAGTTATTCTAAGGACACTCGACCGACACGATCGTTCGACGCTCCGCGTCGAACGCGAGCATCGACGCTCTGCGTCGATGTGAGCGGGCGGTCAGGTGGTCAGAGCCTCATCGCCGCGGAGCGGCGATTTCGGCATTCGACGCGGAGCGTCGAACGAGGTCCAACCCTCTCACGGGCTTTCCCATGCGCACACTGCTCGTCCTTTGTCTCCTTGCGGCATTCACGCGCGCCGCCGACCTCTCCGTCGGGTTTGCCGAGGCGGACGTCACACCGAAGCTCGACGCCAAGAAGCCGGTCTTCATCGCCGGGTTCGGGCACAACCGCAAGGCCACCAAGGTCCACGACCCGATCATGGCCCGGGCCGTCGTTCTGTCCGACGGGAAGCAGAAGATCGCTCTCGTGTCCGTGGATGTGGTCGGGTTATTCAATTCGGTCGCCGAGTCCGTGCGCAAGCAAGTGGACGGCTTCGCGTACGTGTGCGTCTCCAGCACGCACAATCACGAGGGCCCGGACACCCTCGGGCTTTGGGGCTCGGGCCCGTTCACGAGCGGGGTGGACAAGGGGTACATGAAAGCGGTCGAGGCCGGGATCGTGAAGGTGATCACCGACGCGACGAAGGCGCTCAAACCCGCAACCGCGAAGGTCGGCACGGCCAAAGACCCGGACCTGTTGCACGACGGCCGCGAGCCGTACGTAAAGCACGACGAGCTGGTCGCGATCCGGTTCGACGGTCGCGACAGCAAGCCGGTCGGCGTCGTCGTCCAGTGGAACTGCCACCCGGAAACGATGGATTCGAAGAACACCGAGCTGACCGCCGACTATGTCGCGACCACGGTTGCCGAGCTGCGTAAGAGCCTGGGTTGCCCGGTCACCTATCTAACCGGGACGGTAGGGGGGCTGATGACGTCGCTCAACGTCCCGGTGAAGAACGCGAAGGGCGAGGAGCTGAAGGATGGGACCTGGGAGAAGACGGAGGAGTACGGCCGACTCGTCGCCCGGCTTGCCGAGAAAGCGCTCAAGGACGCTAAGCCCGCGGAGCTGACGCCGTTCGACGCCCGGCGGAAGGAGGTCCACGTCCCGGTGGCGAACGAGCTGTACAAGCTCGGCTGGCGCGTCGGCGTTCTCGAGCGGAAGTTTTACGTGTGGGCGGACGACCCCTACCCGGCGGCCCCGAAGGAGACCACGGACCTGACCAGGCCGGGGGCGATCCGCACGGAGGTCGGCTATTTGAAACTCGGCGACGTCGAGGTTGCCGTGATCCCGGGGGAGATCTACCCGGAGCTGGTCCTGGGCAAGGTGCAGGACCCGGTCGACCCGGGGGCCGACTTCCCCGATGCACCGGTCGAGCCGTCGATCTATGGTCAGCTCAGCGCGAAGTACAAGATGCTGATCGGCCTGGGGAATGACGAGATCGGCTACATCCTGCCGAAGCGGCAGTGGGACGAGAAGCCGCCGTTCTGCTACGGGCGGAAGAAGGCGCAGTACGGGGAGCAAAACAGCGTCGGCCCGGAGGCCGGGCCGGTGCTGTGCAAGGCGTTCGAGGAGCTGGTCAAGGGGAAGAAGTAGTCGGGCATCGTGAAGGGGAGGAGGGGGGAAGGGCCTTTGGAAGATGGGAGACGTCGTCTTTCGCGATGAGGTCGTGATCTTCCGCGTACTGACTCGTCAGACTCGGCCCGCTCGAAAGTTCTCTCGCGAACTGAAGCGCGAGCTGCTCGACGAACTCCAGCAGGAAGCCATTCTCATAGTCGAAAAGGACGCCCAAAATCTGCGAAACCAAGCGGGCCGGGGCTTCCGCCCCGGCCCACGACGTCTGACCGCCCACCACGATCCACTGACCGCTACTTCTTCTCCGGCTTCGGAATGTCCGCCAGCGCCTCCGACACCTCCGCGTAGTGGCTGAACTCCATTGAGAAGCTCGCCGTCCCGCTCGTGGCGCCGCGCAGGTCGCTCGTGTACCCGAACAGGTTGGCCAGCGGCACCTTCGCCTTGATCATGCCCCGGCCCTTGTCCGAGCTGATTTCCTCGATCATCCCGCGGCGGCGGTTGATGTCGCCGGTGATCGACCCCTGGTATTGCTCCGGGCCCACCACCACGACCGTCATGATCGGCTCGAGCAGCCGGATCCCGGCCACCTGCTGGACGTCGCGGAAGTTTTCCTCGGCGGCCAGCCGGAACGCGTCCTGGCTCGAGTCCACGTCGTGGTACTTGCCGTCGAACAGCACACACTCCAGGTCCACGAACGGGAACGGGTACTTGCTCCCCTTCTTGGCCATGTTGCGGATGCCATCCTCGACCGATGGGATGTACTCCTTCGGCACCACCCCGCCGACGATCTCGTCCTTGAAGTAGACGTTGTTCGGGTCCGGCTTGTCGCCCTCCTCGATCGCCTCCGCGGCGCACCGCTCGATCCCCTCCGCGTCCAGCGGCACGTAGCGCATGTGGATGACGGCGAACTTGCCGCGACCACCCGTCTGCTTGATGAACCGCGTCTGGAACTCGATCGGCTTGGCCAGCGTCTGTCGGTAGGCCACCCGCGGCTTGCCGAGCGAAAGGAACTGATTGCCCTGTTCACCCTGCGGCAGGTTCAGCGACCGCCTGATCTTCTCGAGCGTGATCTCCAGGTGCAGCTCGCCCATGCCGGACAGGATCGTGTCCTTCGTTTCCTCGTCGGTGTGGACCTTCACCGTCGGGTCGTCCTTGGTCATCCGGCTCAGGGCCTCGCCGAGCTTACCGGTGTCCACTGTCCGGGCCATGCCCAGCGCCGCGGAGATGACCGGCTTCGGAAAG
This sequence comes from Gemmataceae bacterium, assembly GCA_035258765.1. GTDB lineage: Bacteria > Planctomycetota > Planctomycetia > Gemmatales > Gemmataceae > SIAJ01. The sequence goes on along the minus strand of DATFWZ010000500.1, from coordinate 10 downwards.
GTGATCGACT
>DATFWZ010000499.1:0-7938 GCA_035258765.1 Gemmataceae bacterium | reverse complement strand
GTACAAGTTCCTGGTCGCCCTCACCGATCAATTCGGGCACAACGCGATCGAGCACCACGAGTCGAGCGACAACCGGATGCCCGAGCGGATGATGATCGACGGCCATTTCCGCAAACTGGCCCCGGCCTGGGTGCTGCCGCACGAGTACGTCCACTCGTGGAACGGCAAGTACCGCCGGCCGGACGGGCTGGCCACGCCTGACTTCCAGCAGCCGATGCGGACGCGCCTCTTGTGGGTGTACGAGGGGCTGACCGAGTACCTGGGGTTCGTGCTGGCCGCGCGGAGCGGCCTGTATGGCCAGGAGGTGTCGCGCGAGAACCTGGCCAACATCGCCGACTGGGCGAAGAACCAGGGCGGGCGGACGTGGCGGCCGCTGGAGGACACGACGGCCGCGGCCCCGCACCTGTACAACTCGCGCGGCGAGTGGTCGGCCCGCCGCCGCGGGGTGGATTTCTACGACGAGGGGGCCCTGATCTGGCTCGACGCCGACACGCTCATCCGCGAGAAGACCGATGGGAAGAAGAGCCTCGACGACTTCTGCCGGGCCTTCTACGGCGGCGCTGACGGTCCGCCCGAGGTCAAGCCGTACACGTTCGACGACATCGTCGGCGCCCTGAACGGCGTGCTCGAGTACGATTGGAAGGAGTTCCTGGAAAAACGGTTGACCGCGACCGATCCGGAGCCGCCGCTCGACGGCATCACTCGCGGCGGCTGGAAGCTCACTTATGGGAAGGAACCCGGCGAATTGATCAAAACGGCCGACGGCCTGCTCAAGCAAATGACCTTTACCAGCTCCATTGGCTTACTGCTCAAGGACGACGGCACGGTGATCGACGTCGTCCCGGGGAAGGCCGCGGACAAGGCCGGGCTCGGCCCGCACATGAAGGTGTTGGCGGTAAACGGCCGCCGGCTCTCCGCGGAGCGCCTCCGCGAGGCCCTGGCGGCGACGGCCGACGGCAAGGAGAAGCTGAGGTTCCTCGTCGAGAACGGCGACTTCTTTGAGACGTTCACGCTCGACTACGCGGGCGGGGAGCGGTACCCGAAACTCGAGCGCGACCCGACGGTCCCGGACCGGATCGGCGACATTTTCCGGGCGAAGGCGGGGAAGTAGCGAGGCGTCACCAGGCAGCTCGGGTCAGCAGACTACCACCCATACCGAGCGAATGACCCCAGCTCCTCCTCGATCCGCAACAGCTGGTTGTACTTAGCGATCCGGTCGGTCCGGCTGGCGCTGCCGGTCTTGATCTGGCCCGCGTTCGTCGCCACCGCGATGTCCGCGATCGTCACGTCCTCGGTCTCGCCGCTGCGGTGGCTAATGATCGTCGTGAACTTGTTCCGCTTGGCCAGCTCGATTGCATCGAAGGTTTCGGTCAGGCTGCCGATCTGGTTCACCTTCACCAGGATGCTGTTCGCACACCCCTTCTGGATCCCCTCCTGCAGCCGTTTGACGTTCGTCACGAACAGGTCGTCGCCGACCAGCTGAATCTTGCCGCCAAGTTCGGCCGTCAGCTTTTTCCAGCCGTCCCAGTCATCCTCGGCGAGCCCGTCCTCGATCGACCGGATCGGCCATTTGGCGCAGAGCTGCTTCCAGAAGGCGATCATCTCGTCCGACGACAGGATCTTGTTCGGTTCGCTCTTGAAGAAGCAGTAGCCCGCCTTGCCCTTGTGCTTCGCCTCCTCGAACAGCTCGGTGCATGCCGCGTCAAGCGCGAAGACGACATGGTCGCCCAACTTGTAACCGGCCTTTTCGACGGCCGTGGCGATGGTGGCCAGCGCCTCATCGGCCGCGGCGATGTTCGGCGCGAACCCGCCCTCGTCGCCGACGGCCGTGTTCAGCCCCTTGCCGTGGAGCACTTTCTTGAGACTGTGGAATATCTCCGAGCCCATCCGCAGCCCCTCGCGGAACGACGGGGCGCCGACCGGCATGACCATGAATTCCTGAAAGTCCACGGTGTTGTCCGCGTGCTTGCCGCCGTTGAGGATGTTCATCATCGGGACGGGGAGCACCTTGGCGTTGGTCCCGCCCAGGTAGCGGTAGAGCGGCAGCCCGGCGACCTTTGCCGCGGCGTGGGCGACGGCCATGGAGGCGCCGAGGATCGCGTTCGCCCCGAGCTTGCCCTTGTTGGCCGTGCCGTCGAGGGCGAGCATCGCGTGGTCGATGCCGACCTGGTCGTACGGGTCGCGGCCGGCCAGGACCGGTGCGATGTGCGTGCGGACGTTCTCGACGGCCTTCAGCGTGCCCTTGCCGCCATAGCGCTTCGGGTCGCCGTCGCGGAGCTCGACGGCCTCATGGGCCCCAGTGCTGGCCCCGCTCGGGACAATGGCTCGGCCGAGGGTGCCGTCGTTGAGAACGGCCTCGACCTCGACGGTCGGGTTGCCGCGGCTGTCGAGGACTTCACGGGCCCGGACGGTGCGGATGGTGGCGCTGTTCATCGGAGTTGCGGTGAAGTGGTAAGTGATCCATTCCGCGGCGAGCGCCGCGGCCGATTCACGGAGTGGCATAGAGGCGGGGGCCGGAAATACAAGGGACCCCGGCGGGTGGGCGGGGGGTGCCCGCGACACCGGCGACCGGGGTCCCGGCCGATGGAAAGTTCCCCGCCCCCGCGAAGTCGGGGGTCAACGCGCGGGCGTTTGAATTGGGACCGACCGAGAGCGTCCGGCGGGGCGTCTCACCGTCACCCGACCGAAGCCCGCGACCGCTTCCGCACCGGCCTGTCTCGCTGCGGAGGACGTTGCACCGTACTTATCGGCCGCGATCTGAAGGCCACTTCAGGGATTAAGCAGGTAGACGAGCGCGGCAATGTAAATCACCGCGGCGACAACCGCCGACGCCAGCATGAAAATTGGCCGACGACCGCGGGGTTCATCGTCGCCGTCGTCGTCTTCGTCGTTGACGTAAGCGCCGCAGTTGAAGCACTTCGGGGCGGTTGCGGAGATGCGGTGCCCGCAGGTCGGGCAGAGCCGCTCGTGCTGCTCGTGAAACGCCATCAGTCAAGTCCGGGCGCGTCGGAGTATGCCTTTTCAGGCTCACGCTGCGTTCCGCGGCGGCTGGATCTTGTCGAACATCAGACCGACCAGCTGCTCCAACAGGTCCACATACTCCGTTCCGGCGATGGCGGATACTCGGCGTAAGAGTCGGCGCTTCCGCTCCACCAGCTCCACGCAGTGCTCGACGCCGAGCCGGGCGAGCGGACTGTTGGCGCCCTCCATCGACAGCAGTTCGTCCGCCTCCTCCGGCGTGATCTGCGCCGCCCGCTGGGGGTTCCGCTCCAGCCAGCCGAGTAGCTCGGGCATGGTCGCCCGCTCGTTCAGCTTTTTGAGTCCCCCCTCGTCCTCGGGAAGCTTCTTGCCGTGCATCCGGGGGAGGAGGCGCTCCAGCGGCAGGTCGCGGAGCTCGTTGACGTGCAGGCCGAAGGCTTTGGCGCATTGGCTGACGGTCGCGTTTCGCAGCCGCCGGCCGGCGCCGTTCTTGACGATTTCCCGGACCGTGTGCCGATTGAGGTTGGCGATCCGGGCGAAGTCTTCCTGGTTCCAGCCGCGCTCCTCGACCAGGCGGGCGATCTTGGCCGCCAGGTCGGTCCCGCGTGGCGCATTCGGGCCGTCCATTGTTGACCGTCTGGGCAGTGGCGACGTGGGAGTGACACGGGCATTATCCCGCGCCGGCAGGTGCCTTCCAAGTTGAGAGTTTGCGGATTCCGGGGGCTGGGCGAAATGCGGCCGGATTGCCGCGGTTGTGCGGGTTCGGTCGCCACATGAACCGGGATGACGTGCGGGGATGCCCTATGACGAATAGCGCCGTGCGAGCGCCCGCCGGACCGCGGGGGTGAGGCCCAAGGTCGGCAGCTCGAGCCGCCGCAGATGCGCAAGTCGGGGGGTGTTCAGGAACTCGAAGGCCCCGGGGTCGTGGACCGGGTTGTCGCTCAGTTTGAGAACGGAAAGGTTGGATAGGTAAGGCGACTGGGCCAGGGACCGGGCCCCGTCGTCCCCGATGCGGTTGTTGGGAAGCAGCAACTCCCGCAGCGATTCGGCGCCGGTCCAGGCCGCGAGGGCTGCCGCACCGCCGTTGCCGATCTCATTTTGCCCGAGGTCCAGTCGCGACAGCCGACCGAGTCCCGGCAGGGCCGTCAACATTCGCACCCCTTCCTCGGTCAGGCCGTTCTCCCGAAGGTCGAGCGATTGCGGTGATGCCACACCGGCCGCGGGCGGTGTCGCGTCCTGGGGGCTGCCGATGTAGTTGAGCGAAAGCCCAATTCGTCGCAGGCGAGCCAACACGGACGAACCGCACAAAAATCCCAGTCCGGCACGGCTCAACTCGTTCCGGCGAAGCTCCAGCGCCTCCAGGTTGGCTAGGTTCGACGACTGGGCGATCGCCCGGGCGCCGGTGTCGCCGATTGCGTTGTCGCTCAGGTCGAGGGATGTCAGCGCCCGAAATCGCGGCGACCACGCGAGCCGCTCGGCCCCGCGATCGCCGACGCGGTTGCGACCCACCTCCAATTCCCGCAGGCTACCCAGGTGCGGAGAATCGACCAGCGATCGCGTGAGTCGCTCGTCGATGTGCTGGGCAAAGATGGTGACGGCGGAAAGCCGGGCCAGGTGCGGGCAGTACATCAGCCGCTCCAGACTACTGCCGACGTCCAGGAACCGAACGTGACGGATGGGGGCCAGCCGGAACAGCTCGGCGGCCCGGCGGAGGAACATCCGAGCCTCGACGTTGATCGCCTCGATGAATCCGCGACGGAACCGCAACCCGCTGCCGAACGCGCGAAACGGCTTGCTCCAGCGGACTTCAAACCGGTCCAACAATGCGCCCTCCCAATGGAGAAGCGGCGGGCGCGCCGGGTCGTCGTCCGGCAGGCGGGCCAGGGCGCACTGGATGCGGATGAAAGTCCCCCGGGGGTCATTGCGCTCGTCGAGCCAGTCGGCGTAGAGCAGGCGAGGCGCGTCGTCCTCCGGGACGGCGCAAACTCGGTCGAGGAAGGCAGCTTCTTCGGGGGACATTGCCCAAGCGTAGAGCGCTCGCGGCCACCTCTTTGCGCCAAGCCCGTTTCTTATCTTTCATTTACACACACCCCCTGAAATGCATTCGGCCCGATCGCCGGGAGCGACGTTTTGCGGTCGTTCTGTGGTGTGGAGACCGGCCTGAGCTCTCGTTGCACCAAAGCTCATTTCAATAGCGATCAGACAATTCCTGCAACGAATCGCGCATTCCGTGGGTTGTTACGGTGACGCGCGAACGATCCGGCCGTCTGGTCCGTAAACCCCTGCGAACGTGCACTCTTACGCCCCCCGACCGGACACTCGGCACGTCTTCCCCGGCCCATACCATAAGAAAGCCGGCTGAGCGGTATCCCCGAGAGAGGCCATGAGCGACCACGCCATCAGGGCCCAGAACCTGTGCAAGAAGTACGGCCCGGTCCTGGCCGTCGATCACATCCACTTCCAGGTGGCCCCCGGCGAGCTGGTCGGGTTTCTTGGCCCGAACGGGGCCGGCAAAACGACGACCATGCGCGTCCTGACCACTTTCCTCCCGGCCACCAGCGGCGTCGCGACCGTCTGCGGCTACGACGTCATGAACGAGTCGATGAAAGTCCGGCAGAACATCGGCTACTTGCCGGAAAGTGTCCCCCTTTACCCCGAAATGCGGGTCGAGGAGTACCTGACCTACCGGGCCAAGCTCAAGAACGTAGACCGTTCGATCCGGCGGTCGCGGGTCGAGGCGGGCCTGGAGAAGTGCCGGATCCGCGAAGTCCGCCGGCGGCTGCTCGGCACACTCTCCAAGGGCTACCGTCAGCGCGTCGGGCTCGCGGACGCCATGATCGCCGACCCAAAGGTCTTGATCCTGGACGAGCCGACCTCCGGCCTCGACCCGATCCAGATCCGCGAGACCCTCAACACCATCAAGGCACTCGCCGGCACGCACACGATCCTCCTGTCCACGCACATCCTGTCCGAAGTCGAGGCCATCTGCGACCGGGTCATCATCATCAGTCGCGGGACGATCCGGTGGGACGGGCAACTGTCCAAGCTGGCCGAGCAGGTGCCAGTCCTCGTAATGGAAGTTCGCGGGCCGGTGGACGAGGTCACGGGCATGCTCCAGCAACAGCCGGGCGTCAAGAAGGTGACGGCCCGGCCGCTCGACGACGGCGTGACCGGGTTCGAGATCGAGCAGGAGAAGGGCAAGGACCTGCGCGAGGCGCTGGGCAAGCGGGTGATCGAGAAGGGCTGGTCGGTCCGCCGGTTGGACCTGCGGCGGAAGAATCTGGAGGCGCTGTACACGGATGTGGTGCTGAGTCGGGACGCGTGAGGGACGAATCGTATAGGTCTCATACGTCCTATGGGTCCTATGGGACCTATGCGACTGAAGCGAGAAACCATCGCATGTCGATCGAGTCGCTGCCGCGAGAGACGGCCCCCTCCGCCCTGACCGAGGACCAGGCATCATTCGCCCGGACCGTCGGCCTGACCGGCCTCATGGCCGTCTCCCTCGGGGTGCTCATTCTGATCCTGAACGCGGCCCAGGCCCGGCTGCCGTTCGACCTCGGGAACAACGTTGGGTTCGCGGGCATCCTCGTCGGCATGGCGATGATGTTCTTCCACGCGACCCGCGACACCGACCAGCTCATGCGCCGGCTCTACGGGTACGTCGGTTGCATCGGGCTACCGCTTTCCGGTGTCATCCTGTCGCTGTTGCCCGTGCTCATCTCCGCGGCCAAATCGCCGCCGGAGGAAGGCCCGAAGCCGATCGTCTCACTCTTCTTCCCATTCGGCTGGGCCTGCTTCCTGGCTGGGCTATTCTTCCTCATCCCGTTCTGCCGCAACGAATCGGACGAGACGCACCGGCGGTATGGGCTCTGGGCGCTGGGCGGGATCGGGGCCGGGCTGGCCCTGGTCGGCCTGGTCGGCGGGTTGACCATGGAAGGGTTCGCCCTCACCTACGGCTCGGTCCTGGCCCTGCTCGGCCTGGGTTACCTCTGCGCGTTCATCGGCCAGCTCGGCGGGGCGGACCTGGACGGGTACCGGCCGGCAGTTTTGCTCGGGATCGTCGGCGGGCTGGTGTTCGTGGCCGCCCTGATCCGCTCGGTGGTCCCGGGGGGCCGGTCGTTCTTCATCCCGTCCGGGCTGATGGTCATGGGTCTGGGGGCGACCTACGCTGTCGTATCTCTTTTCCTCGTGTCCGATTGGCGGCTGCTGGTCCTCACGCGGCGTGAGCTCACTGCTTACTTCTACTCCCCGGTCGCCTACCTGGTCCTCCTCGTGATCGCCCTGATCGCGTGGTTCGACTACCTGATCTTCTGGCTGCAAACTCCACCCCAGGTTAACGTCGTCTACCCCGAGCCGATCGTGGAGCGACTGCTGGGCGGGTTCTGGACGATCATCCCGGTCCTGTTCGTCGTCCCCGCGCTGACCATGCGGCTGATCAGCGAGGAGAAGCGGACGGGCACGTACGAGGTGCTGGTCAGCGCGCCGGTGTCCGAGACGCCCATCGTGGTGAGCAAACTGCTGGCCAGCCTGGCCTTCTACATGCTCACGTGGGCGGTGTGGGGGGCGATTCTGATCGCCTTGCGGCTGGATAACGGCGGGCGGGTGTTCGAGTATCGGCCGCTGTTGAGCTTCTACCTGGCGGTGGCGGTGAGCGGGGCGGCGTTTCTGGCCATGGGCATCTTTTTCTCGGCCTTGACCCGGAACCAGATCATTGCGGCGGTGCTGACGTTCGTGGGCATGCTGGCCTTGATATTTGTGTTCTTCGCGTCGAACTTCGCCGGCCCGGAGTGGCGGCCGCTGCTCAGCCATCTGACGTTCCTGGACCTGTGGTGGGACGCCCTGGAGGGGCGGCTGCACCTGCGCGACGTGATCATCCAGCTTTCGCTCGCGGTGTTCTGGTCCTTCCTGGCGGTGAAGGTCCTGGAGGCCCGGCGGTGGAGTTGAGACGGCCGGATG
>DATFWZ010000498.1:0-2041 GCA_035258765.1 Gemmataceae bacterium | reverse complement strand
CGCGGCGGAGGCGAGCGGGTTGTCCCCCGGCCACGGCACATCGGCCCCGAAGAGCCGGGCGATTCCGCACTCGGCGAGCTTCACCTGCCCCTCGCCGGCGCGAATGAGGTTGGCCGGCTTCAGGTCCCCATGCAGGACGCTCCGCCGGTGGGCGTGCCGCAGCGCCGAGACGACCTGAAGAGCAATGGCGAGGACTTCGGGCCAAGCGGGCCGCTTGCCTTCGCGGAGGAGCGTCTGAAAGTCCGGGCCGGGAACGTGCTCGGCGATGTAGTACGGGTCGTTGTGAACGACCCCGCCGCCCAGGTAGGCGACCAGGTTTGGGTGAGAGAGCTTGCGGAGGACGAGCAGGCGGCCGCGAAACAGGTCGTGGAAGTCGGCCGACTGGCCGCCCGCGAGGACCTTGATCGTCGCCAGCTTTTTCGGGTCGTCGAAGGCGTGCGCGCGGTAGGATCGCCCCTTGTGGTCGCGGGCCCCTTCCGAATCGATCACCCAGTCGCCGACACGCTCGCCGATCATACTCATCAGGATAGGGATCACATCGCGTGAGCGAAACGATGACGCCGACCGCCGTCTTACTGATCGCCCACGGCAGCCGCCGGGCGGAGGCGAACGCCGACCTCGAACACGTGGCGGAGGTGCTGCGGGGCCGTGGGGGGTTTGTCCACGTCCAGCCTGCGTACCTGGAGCTGTGTGAGCCGGACATCGTCACGGGTGGCGGAAAATGCGTCGCGGCCGGGGCCCGTCGTGTGGTGTTGTTGCCCTATTTCCTCTCGGCCGGGATGCATGTCACTGAGGACCTGACCGCGGCCCGCGACGAACTGACGAAACGCCACGCGGGCGTTGAGTTCCTGCTCGCGGAGCCTTTGGGTCGGCACCCGCTGCTCATCGACGTCGTGGCGGACCGCGTGCGTGAGGCGGTTGGCGGATCTACTTCAGGCACTTCTCAAAACAGACGCTGAACGGGTTGCCGGCGTGGATGCCGTAGTTCGCGATGCGCAGATATCCGGCCGATTCGGACGCGCGAATGGACCCCGGCTGTCGGACGCCGGTTTCCAAGCGGACCGCCGTGTAACCGAATTCCCGGGCCTTCTCCTCCAGCGCCGCGAGCAGCTGGCCGGCGATGCCGCGGCGGCGGACATCTGGTTCCACATACAGCCGCTTGAACTCCGCGACTCCGGGCTCCATCGGTCGGATCGCGGCACACCCGACGGGCTTCCCGTCCAGCCACGCAATGAGAAAGGCACTGCGCGGTCCGGCCGCGTCGGCCGGTTCAAAGGCGCCGGCGCCCGAGTCCGAGTATTCCGGGTAAGTCGCGGCTAGTTCGGCCGAGAGGCGCGCTATCAGCAACGTCGCTTCCGGTCCAAACGGATCGGCCGGCCGGATCTCGAGGCCCGCGGCCATGGCAACTACTTTCGAACCGAAAGTGTGTGCTACGTTTCAATGAGACTCGTCTTATGAAAGGCGAGTGGGTCGATCCGGCCCGCTCCAAGACTCGCCCACTCGCCCGCTCGCCCGAATCCGAAGTCAGGCAGCCATGGCGGAAGGAACGCTGACGCCGATTGCCCGGGTTGATTCGGTCCGGACGGGATATACAAAGTCCCTTCCGTCTCGCGGACGCCCTGGCGTTGCATCGATGTCCTCGCACCTGGTCCCGAACGCTCGCACCCGCTCGCTGGTTTTCCAGACCTCCGCGGAGGCTTCCAAACACGCGGCCCAGCTCGTCGACCGACTGGTCCGGGCCAACATCGCCGCCGGCAAGCCGACTGTGCTCGGCCTCGCGACCGGATCCACGCCGGTCGGAATGTATCGCGAGCTCATCCGCATGCACAAGGAGGAAGGGCTCGACCTCTCCTCCGTCGTGACGTTCAACCTGGACGAGTACTTCCCCATGGCGGGGGACGACCCGCACTCGTACCGGCGGTGGATGCACGAGACCTTCTTCGCCCACGTCAACATCAAGCCGCAGAACATCCACCTCCCCGACGGCACCATTCCGCCCGATGACGCCGACGAGTACTGCGCCGACTACGAGCACCGCATC
>DATFWZ010000497.1:0-2023 GCA_035258765.1 Gemmataceae bacterium | reverse complement strand
CGCCGAGCGCGAGCCCCATCGCTACGCCCGACGGGCGCGTTTACTTCGCCGGCTCCAACAGGAGTTACGTGATCGACGCCGGCCCCGAGTTCAAAGTTCTCGCCACTAACAACCTCGGCGACGGTCCCGACTACACGACCCCCGCGGTGTCGAACGGCCGGATCTTCATTAAGGGCAAGTCGTACTTGTGGTGCATCGGAAAGAAGTGACGGAGGTATCGCCAATGAACTGGCTCCGGCGCCTTCCGATGTCCGCGATGATGGCGCTGGCAATCCCATTCGTTACAAGCGCCCGTGCCGCCGACTGGCCGCAGTGGCGCGGGCCGAACCGCGACGGCGTCGTTCACGGTGTCAAGGTCCCGGACAAGTGGCCCGAGAAGCTCGCGGAGGAGTGGAAGGTCACGGTCGGCGAAGGGGTCTCCTCGCCGGTCGTGGTCGGCGACAAGGTCTATGTCTTCACCCGGCAGAAGGATGACGAGCTGGTGCTCTGCCTCGACGTCGCCACCGGCAAGGAGAAGTGGCGGTCGGAACGGTACCCGGCCCCGTACGAGTGGTGGCCGGGGGAAGGCAACTTCAGCAAGGGGCCGCGATCCACTCCGACCATGGTCGATGGCCGGGTCTACACGGCCGGCGTCAGTGGTGTTATCTCCTGCCTGGACGCCGCGACGGGGAAGCTTCTCTGGCGCAAGCGATCCAAGGACGCTCCCCCGTACGGCGGTCCGGCCTCGCCACTGGTCGCCGACGGCCTGTGCATCGTCCACCTCGGCTGCGACAGCCGAGGCGACAAGGACGGCCTGACCGCGTTCGACGCGACGACCGGGGACGTGAGGTGGCGGGTGGCCGACGGCAGCCGCCCCGGCTACGGCTCGCCGATTCTCGTGGAACTCGCCGGCGAACGCCAGGTCGTGCTGTTCACCTCCTGGAACCTCCGCGGCGTTTCCGCGGCCACGGGCAAGACGCTCTGGGGCGCGAAGCTCGACGGGCCGGAGAAGAATAACACCCCGGTCGTGTACAAGGATCTCATCATCTTCGCCGACTACAAGGAGCGTCCGCGGGCTCTACGCCTGGAGAAGGGCGACAAAGGCATCACGCCAACGGAAGTCTGGAAGGGGGAAGGCCCCACGTTGTACATGAGTTCGCCGGTGCTCGCCGGGGATTGGTTGTTCGGTTATTCCGAGCAGAAGTCCGGACACCTCTTCTGCCTCGACGCCCGGACCGGCAAGACGCTCTGGCAGAGCGACGGCCACCTGAAGCACAACGCGGCGCTCCTGAACGCAGGAGCGGTTTGGCTGGCCCTGACCAGCGACGGTCAACTCATCGTCGTGAAGCCCGGCGGGACCGCCTACGAGCCGATCGCACAGTACCGCGTATCCGACCGGCAGACCTGGGCCCACCCGGTCTTCCTTGGCGACCGCATCCTGATCCGGGATGACGTGACACTCCGGTCTTACCGCATTGAGTCGGACGCGGGCAAACAGTGACGCCGCACCACTCCGTAAAGAAAACGGGGAATACAACCGTGTCGCAACGCCATCCGCGAATTACGCTCGCCGCGAGCGGCCTGCTCACCGGGGCGGTCCTCGTCATGTTCCTGACCGGCGAAGGTCAGCCGGCTCGCGGGTACATCGACATCCCGGTGCCGTCCCTGGCGGAGTTGTGCAGGGACGGCGCGCACGGCACCGACGCCATCGCAGTGCTGCGCGTCGAGAAGGTCAACCGCGACAAGCGGGGGATCGTCTACAGCAAGGTCCGCGACTTGAAGCGAACGTTCCCGACCCAGGGGAAGTACTTCGGCGGCACGTTTACGCACGTCATCCACGAGAGCGCCAACGACTGGCTCATCTTCAAACCACACAACCACATGGACGCCGAGCGCATGGAGTTGCAGAACCAGGCGATCCTGGCCTGGGCCGCCGAGGGGAAGACCGCGGTGATCTTCCAGCGCGGGGGGGAACAGGCGATCTGCATCGGCCACCAGTGGTACACGGCCCGACCGGCGGTGTCGGGGGGCCGGCCGGGCCACC
>DATFWZ010000496.1:0-3507 GCA_035258765.1 Gemmataceae bacterium | reverse complement strand
TGATGAAGCAGGATCCGTCAGCCAACCTCGATCGCTTGATCCCGCCGGCCAACCGCGTCGTGTCATACAGTTCCCGGGCCCGCAAGCCGTCGGACACGATCTTCACGGCCGCGGTCGAGGCGATGGGGGCGCTCGGGATCGAGCCGGAGCAGATCCTGCATGTCGGGTCGAGCCTGACGCGCGACGTCGGACCGGCTAAAAAATGGGGTATGAGGACGGCCCTGTTCGCGGGGGACCGGGGCTCCCTGGCCGCCACTCCCGACCAGCTCAACGACCCTCAGTACCGCCCGGACGCCCTGCTCACCGACCTCGGGCAGGTCGTCCCGTTGACTGGTTGACTGCGCAGATCTGCCATGCCGCCGCCGTTGATTCTCGACCCGACCACGATCGACCTGACCCGCGTCGTCGCCGACCGGGAGGCAATCCGCAAGGCCAACCCGCACCGCGGGCACATGGAGCACCTGACCGCCGTCGTCCTCATGGATCCGGGCGAGCACCTCATCGCAGGATACAAGGACGTGGGCCACGACGAGTTCTGGGTCGCCGGCCACTTCCCGAACCGCCCCCTCCTGCCCGGGGTCATCCAGTGCGAAGCCGCGGCGCAGCTGTTGGGGTACTATTTGGTGGTGAACCAGATCATGTCCGGGCTCCTGGGCCTGGGCGGGCTCGACAACGCCCGGTTCCGCGGCCCGGTACACCCTGGGGACCGGCTGGTGATGGTCGGTAAGGGGTTGCGGGTGAATCGGCGGCAGACGGTGTTTCACGCCCAGGGATTCGTCAACGCGAACATGGTGTTCCACTGTGACGTGATGGGCCTGCCGATAACCCGATCGGACCTGGCCTGTTGAAACTACAGCAACACACGTGGCCCGCACCCGAAAGCTCCCCCTCGACCAGCTCGTCCCGTACCTGCTCGCGGACGTTCCGCGCGGGGCGGCCGCGCCGCCGATCGTCTGGCGTGAGTTGTTCGGCAACGACAACCCGGTCGAGATCGAGGTCGGATTCGGGAAGGGGTTGTTTCTCGCCTCGGCAGGAGCCGCGCACCCGGACGTGAACTTCTTCGGTGTCGAAATCGTTCGCAAGTATCAGCTGTATGCGGCGACCCGACTCGCGAAACAGAAGCTGACCAACGTCCGCGTCGCCTGCGCCGACGGGCGTGTCCTGCTCAAGGAGCGCGTCGCGGCAGGGTCGGTCCAGGCCGTTCACGTCTACTTCCCGGACCCGTGGTGGAAGTCGCGGCATCGCAAGCGACGCGTGTTTACGCCCGAGTTCGCCCACACGACCGGGACGGTTCTCTGCCTCGGCGGGCGGCTGTCCATCGCCACCGACGTCGAGGCCTATTTCGTCGTGATGACGCAAATCGTCCGCGACCTGGGCCCGGCGTTCCGCGAACTGCCCGGGCCGTCCGCGTCCGACCCGAAGCACGACATGGACTACCTGACGAACTTCGAGCGGAAATTCCGCAAGGAAGGCCGGCCGATCTACCGGGCCGCGTACGAGCGAACGGCTGACCTGTTGCCGGAGTCGCTCGCCGCGGACCCGGGTCTCGCGGGGCCGTTCACGGAGTTTCGGCCCGGATCTTAGTAAGTCGAAACCAGGTCAATCCTTCTTGCCGGCCAGCCGCTCGGCCTGTTGCACGAGGTCGAGGAAGTCGCTCCGGTACGCCTTCTGGTCGTGCCCGAGTCCGGCCGCGGCCCACTCCGTGACGCCGGCCCAGCTCGCCGTTCCCTTGTACTCCGAGTCGCGCAGGAGCAGTCCGAATGCAGCCACCGCAGACGCGAACTGAAAATCGGTCGAGCCCTTCGACTTCAACCCGTCCTTCCCGAGCGGGAATTCCAGCTCTTTGGCTGCGTCCGTATCCGGGTGCTTGTAGCGCACGCGGAGCGTCAGCCACTCGCCGGATTGAGCGGCCGGCGTGTCCGTCTTGCCCTGGTACTTCAGGTCGCCGGGAATCGCGAGCCGGATCGGCACACCAACGGGAACGACCTCGTACAGGGCGGTGACGGTGTGCCCGCTGCCCATATCGCCCGCGTCCTTCTCGTCGTTGCGGAAATCCTCGTTCTTCAAGAGCCGGTTCTCGTACCCGATCAGCCGGTAGGCGTTGACGCGGTTGTGGTTGAATTCCAACTGCAGCTTGACGTCCTTGGCCACGATCGCGAGGGCCCCGCCCTGGTCGAGGAAGAGCTTGCGGGCCTCGTCCAGCGAATCGACGTAGGCGTAGTGCCCGTTCCCGTGGTGGGCCAGCTTCTCCAGTTTCGCGTCCTGGAGATTGCCCATCCCGAACCCGAGGACGGTCAGGTATACGCCGGTCTTCCGCTTCTCCTCGATCAGCCGCACCAGCTCGCTCTCGCTGCTGACGCCGACGTTGAAGTCGCCATCCGTGGCCAGGATGACGCGATTGACCCCGCCGTCGATGTACGCCTTGGCCGCCTGGGCATACGCGGCCTGGATGCCGCCGCCGCCGTTGGTCGAACCGTAAGCGGAGAGGCTCTCGATCACCGCGTTAATGCGCGCCTTCTGGTCCCCGGCGATCGGCTCCAACCGCACGGAAGAGTCCCCGGCGTACGTCACGATGCTGACGCGGTCCCGGGCCGTCAGCGTCTGCGTCAGGAGTTGCAGTGACTCTTTCACGAGCGGCAGGCGGTTGGCTCCCGCCATCGACCCGGACGTGTCGATGAGGAAGACCAGGTTTCGCGGCGGCATGTCGGCGTGGGAAAACTGCTTCGCCGCCAGCGCGATGCGAAGCAGGTGGTGCTTCGGGTTCCACGGGCACGGGGCCATTTCCAGCGTCGCGGCAATTGGGTTGTCGCCGGTCGGCTTCGGGTAGTCGTAGTCGAAGTAGTTGAGCATGTCGGCGACGCGGACCGCGCCCTTCGGCGGCAGTTGGCCCGATTGGATTTTCGCCCGGATGATCGTGTACGCGGCGGTATCAACGCTCGCCGAGAACGTCGAGCGCGGCTCGGCCGCGGCGGAAACGAAGTCGTTCTCGACGAAGTGCTGGTAGTTCTCGGTATTCGCGGGCTCGGCGCGGTCCGGCGCATTTGGGGCGGTAGCCGCGGCCATGGGCACCGCGTACTCGCCCCTGGCCGCGGGCTTCGCGGCTGTCATCTTCTTGTCATCACAGGCGGTGAGCGGCAGGCAGCAAGCCAGCGCGACGACGAGCCGCGCGCACCGGGAGCGCAGTGTGTTCACGGGACACTCCTTGCAGCTGGTGACGTTGCCGGGATCGAATCCGGCCGGCGACGTGTTGTGAGGTAGGAGCCGGGAGCTCGGCGTTTATTCCCGCGATCCGGCGGACGTGTTACTCACCGGCTCAGTTTGGCGGCCCCCGGCGCGGGAGTGTGGCCGATTGTGCCCAGGGCGATGGTCAAGAAGTCGTTGGCGATGCGCTCTGTCAGGGAGTCGATTTCGCGGCAGGCCGTGGCCCAGGCCTCGCCGGTCACCCCGGGCCTCCACGGCGCCGAGCGCACTTCGAGGTAGGCCTTTGCCTTCGGCTCCGTCCCGCTC
>DATFWZ010000495.1:0-11175 GCA_035258765.1 Gemmataceae bacterium | reverse complement strand
TCCTCTCCCACCTCGCCCCGGTCCGGGGCCCGGGAGGCCGAACATGACCCCGCGCATGCCCCACGACCCCGATCGATGGGCCAGGCGTTTCTCGACTTGCCGGTCCGTCCCCCTCTCCCAGTACAGCGTGGTCCTCCACCGCGACGCGGAGAAGAGCCTGCTCTTCATCATCCGCGCCGTGATGGAACTGACACGCTTCTGTCGCGAGGAGGCGACCAACCGGATGTGGGAAGCGTACCACCTCGGCCGCTCGGTGGTCGTCGCCACGCACCTGGAGCGGGCCGAGCTGTTCGTCGAGCAGTTCGCCGAGCGCGGCCTGCGGGCGTCGCTGGAGCCGGTCTGATCGCCTACGCGGTCTCGCCGGTGGTCGCGGGGGCGCAGCCGCACCCAATCTTCGCCCGCGGGGCGAATACCGACTTGAAGTGGTTCCAGTACCCGATGATCAGGAAGATCGCCAGGGCCAGGAGCGCGATCCCCATCCCCGGCTTCTCGGCCAGCAAGACTTCAAATAACACGATGTTCACGATGATCGGCGTCAGGATGGTGATGCCGAGCGGGACAAACAACCCCGTCACCAGCAAGAATCCCCCGACGACCTCCAGAACCTTTATGAAGTCAAGGTAACCCGAGGACCTGAGCGTCTCGCTGAATAGCCTCGCGGGGTCCGGGAGCTCCGGCGTCTGCGGCGGCATGAAGTGCAGGAACCAGTCGAGCCCGAACACGAAGAACACGAGACCCAGCAAAGTGCGCGCAATAATCACAGACCATTTCATGTCACAACCCTCCGGTTTCCGCTGGCGGACTGGTTGACCGGGGATACAGTCATCCGAAACACTCCCTTTCACCCGGAATCGAGAAACCGCCATGCGCCTGACTCAACTGGCCGCCGGCCTGTTCGCTTTGATCATCCTGGCACCGGCCTGGGCCAAGGATGAGAAGGTTTCGATCCGCGGGACCCCGGCGTCCGTCTCCCCGGCCGACGAGGAGGGGAAGAAGTCGGGCATCCTGGGCACCATATTGATCGAGGGGAAAAAGGATAAAGACACCGAGTACGACAAGGCGATGGTCAAGGTGACGAAGGCGACGAAGATCTTCCAGCTCGTCGGCAAGGACCTGAAGCCGGCATCGTTTGACGACTTGAAGCCCGGGGTCAAGATGGAGATCGAGTTCTCCGGCCCGCCGGACGCCTCGTTCCCTCCCAACGCCACGGCCGGCAAGATCGTGATCCACCCGCGGTAAGCCGTCTTGCGGCCCGGCGGGTCGGCTGAGTACCCTGATGGCATGATCGCGCACATCCCCCCGGCGGCCGACCGCCGGGACTTCCTTTTCCGGGCTGGCGGCGGACTCGGCGGGCTCGCCCTGTCGTGGCTGTTGACCCGCGACGCCCACGCCGCCCCGCCGACCAACCCGCTCGCTGCCAGGAAGCCGCACTTCGAGGCCAAGGCCAAGTCGGTCATCTTCATGTTCATGGTCGGCGGGCCGTCCGCGATCGACCTGTTCGACCCGAAGCCCGGGCTCGAGAAGTGGCGCGGCAAGCCGCTGCCCGAGAGCCTCGGCAAGTTTCCCAGCCAGTTCACCAAGGGCGACTCCGGCTTGCTTCCGAGCACCCGGAAGTTCAAGCAGCACGGCAAGAGCGGCATGTGGGTGAGCGACCTGATGCCGCATTTCGCCGGGCGCGTCGATGACGTCGCATACCTGCGGGCGTGTTGGTGTACGTCCACGATCCACGCCCCGGCCATGTACGAGCTGCACACCGGGCGCACCCTCATGGGCCACCCGTCGCTTGGCTCGTGGGTGACGTACGGGCTCGGCAGTGTCAGCGACAACCTGCCCGCCTACTGCGTGATGCCCCAGCCGGAAGGCGTGCCCGAAGGGGGCGCGCCGTGCTGGGGCGCGGGCTACCTGCCGGCCGTCTACCAGGGGACGCTATTCCGCAAGGGGGCGTCGCCGATCCTGAACCTGTCGCCGCCGGACACCGTCGGGGCCGACCAACACCAGCGGACGTTCGACCTCGTCCGCAAGCTGAACGAGCGCGACCTGGACCCGGCCGATACGGACCTCGCGGCGCGAGTGGCCAGCTACGAGCTGGCGTTCAAGATGCAGCGGCACGCGCCGGAGGCCGTGGACCTCTCGAAGGAAGACGCCAAGACGAAAGAGGAGTACGGGCTGAACCGTAAGGAAACCGCGGACTTCGGCACGCGGCTGTTGCTGGCCCGCCGGCTCGTCGAGCGGGGGGTGCGGTTCGTCCAGGTGTACAGCGGCGGCGGCCCGCTAATCACGCAGTGGGACGCCCACGACGACATCAACTCGAACCACGAGATCATGTGTGGGCACGTCGATCAGCCGGTCGCCGCCCTGCTCAAGGATTTGAAGTGGCGGGGATTGTTGGCGGAAACGCTCGTCGTCTGGTGCAGTGAATTCGGGCGGACGCCATTCTGCCAGGGCGGGAAGGGCCGCGACCACAACCCATATGGCTATACGATGTGGCTGGCCGGCGGCGGGGTGAAAGGTGGCCAGGCGGTGGGCGAGACCGACGAATTCGGCATGCGGGCCGTCAAGCGCAAGGTGAGCGTCAACGACTTCCACGCCACCGTCCTGCACCTCCTGGGCATCGACCACGAGAAGCTGACGTTCCGACACCACAGCCGGGACGAGCGGCTCACGGACGTCGCCGGCGAGGTCGTCGAAGAAATCGTCTGACGAGGAGATTCGGTGACAAGGAGTTCGAGCATGTCGGTGCGTTCATGGAGTGAACGAGCAATTGGCGTTGTCATCCTTGCACTGCTCCTCGGTCACAATGACCCCCCGTCGTGTCGGGCCCAAGGCAAGCCGACCCTCGACCTCGACGTCGTCTACGGCAAGGCCGGCGACCGGGAGCTGAAGCTCGACCTGGCCCGGCCGGCCGGGAAGGGCCCGTTCCCGACCGTCGTCTGCATCCACGGCGGCGGCTGGCGGATGGGGAACAAGCGCGACCTGCGGGGGTGGATCGAGCTGCTGGCGCAGCAGGGGTACGTGGCCGCCAGCGTCGGCTACCGTCTCGCCCCGGATTCCACGTTCCCGAGCCAGATCGAGGACTGCAAGACGGCGGTGCGATTTCTCCGGGCCAATGCCGACAAGTTCGGGATCGACAAGGACCGTTTTGCCGCCCTGGGGCACTCCGCGGGCGGGCACCTGGTCTGCCTGCTCGGGTTGACGGATGAGAAGGCCGGGCTCGAAGGCAAGCTCTACCCACACGAGTCGAGCCGCGTTCAGGCCGTCGTCGACTACTTCGGGCCCACCGACCTGGCCGCGTTCGGCAAGGACGACTCGGCGCAGCGATCGATGCTGGCCCCGCTCATCGGGAAGAAGTACGCGGATGATCCGACGGCCCACGAGAAGGCGTCGCCGCTGCGGTACGTCACGAAGGACGCGCCGCCGTTCCTCATCTTCCATGGGACGAAGGACTGGGTGGTGCCGATCGAGCAGTCGCGGCTGCTGGCGAACCGCCTTAAGGACGTCGGCGTGCCGGTGAAGTTCGTGGAGGTGCCGCAGGAGGGCCACGGGTGGAACGGCCCGGTCGTGAACCGAACCACGGACGAGACGCTGAAATTCCTGGCCGAGCGGTTGAAGAAGTGATGTGGACGCCGCGCGATTGCCGACCCGGGTCCGAAGTAAACAGCTTACCGGTCCCGGTTCGTGCATGCAGATGGCTATTGGTTCTGGTCGCGTTGGCCGCGGTCGCCCACGGGTGTCACACGGGGGACCACGGGGACGCGGACTTGTTGACCCGACTCGTCACGGCCGCGGGATCATCGCCGGCAGCGGTTTCTCCAGAAACGTCTCCAGCACCTGACCTGTCTTCTGGTCCTTGATCTGCATCGACTTCAGCGCCTCGGCGTTTCCCTTGAGCAGTTTATCGTCCTTCGAATCGTACTCGCCGACGCAAACAAAGCTCTCGTAACGGGTGTGGAGCACGAAGCCTTCGAATGAGGGCTTCATGTTCCGGAGGGCGTCGGCCATGGTGTGCGCCTGCATGGCCGCCCGCTCCAGGAGGGCCCCGTCCGACGGCCCGGAAACGCTGCCCGGACCACTCGTGCGGACCATCTGCCCGCCGCCGCCTCCGTAGGCCTTCACGACCAAGGTCCAGGGCTTTTTCGTCTTGTGGATCAGGCTGTACGTCTCGCCCGCGTTGATGCTCATCAGGAACTCGTCCGCCTTGGGCTTTTGGAAGCCCGGGACGACCTTCGGGAGCGTCGGGTTACGGCCCGGGATGACAGTCAGGAACGGGTTGATGACGTCCCCGCGCTTGTGGGAGATGTCCTCGGCGGCGCCGACGAAGACCGAATCACAGAACTCGGCCGGCGGGGGATTGAGCTTGCGGACGTACTTGGCGAAGTCCAGCGCCTCGTCCCAGCTCTTCAGCGACCCCTTACCCGGGGCCACCAGCACGGTGTACTCGTCCGGGAGCCGGGCCATTTTCAAGAGCCTGCGAACCTCAAGGTCGATGGCCTCCTCGGTGAGGCCTTTCGACTGGTAGTATTTGCGCTCGGCCGCGACGACGGCCTCCTTCTCCTTCTTCCGCTCCTGCCGCATGGCCCACCCGCTCTCGTGGACGTAGGCCAGGAGCCGGCACTCGGTCCGGATGTACTCGGCGAGCCCTTCGGCCTGCTCCTTCACCTGGGTGTCGCCCACCTTGCCGCCGCGGAACGTCTTCACCGGCACGAGGAACTCGCCGTGCTCGGGCTTGAGGTCGTACTTGTACACCGGCTTCGCGTCGTCGGGCTCGCGCGACTTCGAAATCGGGATGTCGTACTGGGCGAGTGCGGGCGCGGCCCCGAGCGCGGCCGCGAGTGCGGCCGCGAGGTAGAACCTTCGCGTCATGACGGCTCCCCCTGAACAATGTGCACTTCCGCGGGCCGATAGCCGAACCGCCGGGCCGAGTCCAGGGGAGTTTCGCGCCGGCAACCTGCCCTTGCCCGACCGCCGGCCTTTCGCCTATTGTCCCGCCCTTGACCCGTCACGGAGGCCGCGATGGCCCAGACCCCCGCCCCGATTCCGTTCGCGGAGCCCGCCCCGCCGCGCCATCGGCTCGCCCGCCGCGTCCTCCGGTACGCGCTACCGGTTGTGGTCATCGTCGCGGCCGCCGGGATCTGGCAGCGCGAACGTCTCTGGATCTGGTATTGCGCCGAGCGGTTGGAGCGGGCGTCTGAAGAGGGCCGCGGCGCTTGGGCGGAGCGGCTGGCCGCGGCCGGGGAGCCGGCGATCCCGACGCTCCTCGGCATGTTGCGGCACGACGACCCGGGCGTTTGTGCCAGTGCCAAAGGGGCGCTGGAGGTCATGACGGCCGGCTGGGCGAAGGACGACCCGAGGCGAGCCGCGTTTGCCCACCGGTTCGTGGACGCGGAGCCGCGGTTCAGCACGCCCGGGCGTGCCGCCGCGTTGGAGTTGTTACCTCGGGTCGTCACCGCGGCGCCGGACCTCGCCGACCGGGCGAAGGCGATGGTCGCGACCGCGGCCAAGAGCGAGTCGGTGGACGTCCGCGTCCAGGCAGTGGCCGCGGCCCTGCGCCCCGAGCTCGATTGCGTCGAGCTGGTGATTCCTCTTCTGACCGACCCGGCACCAGAGGTCCGTCGGGCGGCCGTCCTGGCGGCCGGGGCGCCACGCGACGGGGCCCGGTCAGTGGTTTCAGACGACGAGTTGTTACGGTGCCTGCACGACGCCGACGCGGAGGTCCGCCACCTGTGCGAGATGGGCCTGCGGAGTCGCGGGCGGACGCCGCGCGACATCCGCCTCGGCCGGCGCTTCACGGCCCCCGACCCGGCCGAGCGGCAGAAGCTGTTGCTCGATCTGGCCGACGAGGAGGACCTCGACGTAACTGTGTGGCTGGAACGGCTCACGGCCGATACCGACCCCGCGGTCCGGGCCGGGGCCGCCCGACTGGTGGTGGACCGGAGCCCCGATCTGCGCGCGCGGCTGGAAGAGATGAGCCGGTCCGACCCGGACACCACGGTCCGCCGCATCGCCGACTACTATCGCCGCAAGCTACTCGCCTCGCGGCAATTCGAGTCGGGTCCACGTTGACGGCGTGCCGCGGGCGTTCATTCGAGTTGGGCAATAGGCCGCCGGTTGGATTAGTCGACGACCGAATGCCTTCCAATGGCTGTAACGGACATTACGTTACGCCAAACCCGGCAACGACCCGTCGGCCGACTCGGCGACGGAGGTCGCGTACGGCGGCGCAGCTGAGCCGGTTTTCGCGCCACCGCGAACGACGCACCAGGCCAAGAGCACGTCACTTACTTCGGGGACTTGCGTTCGCGATTCCCCTCACTTTCCGGCCGAAAGGCGATCAGCTGTCGCGCGAAATACGTAATGGGTTCAACGGTTCGGGCGACACCTGGGGCGTGTCAAAATGGACAAAAAATGCTGCAAAAGCTTGACGGGTACAAAAATACCGTTTAGCGTGGAGAAATGGGACCAGTTTGGCGCGCGATTTGACTGTCGCGGCCCGGTTCGGGCCGCGGCATTGGCAAGGAAAGCAGTAACGTGAGAGGCGTGGGAGCTCGTCCCACAGTGACGGCCCATGACGGGGTTCGATCGGCCGCGAGTCCTCTCCTTGATTGGTTCGATAACCCCGGGAAGGATACACAGCCATGCTTGTCCTGTCTAGGAAAAAAAACGAAAGCATCGTAATCAACAACGACATCATCATCACGGTCGTCGAGATTCGCGGTGACAAGGTGCGCCTGGGCATCGTCGCGCCGAAGGACGTGCCGGTCCACCGGCAGGAAGTCTACGAGGCGATCCACGGCCACCGCCCGGAGGGCGCCCCGGGCGGCCCGTCGGCCTTGATCGTCAACCAGGACCAGACCGGCCGGGCGTAAAGTCCGGCCGCCGGTCCTCCCCCCGCCGTACCGACCCTTCCCCGGTGCGCCCGGCCTCATTCATCAGTCCCATGCCAGGCATCGCCGTCATCGGCGCCAGCTCCGACCGTCGTAAGTTCGGGAACAAGTGCGTCCGGGCTTACGCGGCCCGCGGCTGGGACGTCTACCCGGTCCACCCGCGTGAGCCGTCCGTCGAGGGCCGACCTGCCTTCCGCAGCGTCCTCGACGTCCCGGCCGATCCGCTCGACCGCGCCAGCGTCTACCTGCCCGCGTCCGCCGGCCGGGCGGTCATGGACGAACTCGCCCGGAGAAAGGTCGGCGAGGTCTTTCTGAATCCCGGGGCGGACGACCCCGCGGTCGTGGCCCGGGCCCGCGAACTCGGCCTGAACGTGGTCACCGCCTGCAGCATCATCGCCATCGGCATCTCCCCGCACGACCTGCCCGAAGCCTGATTTGCCGGCAGTTGAACACCGTGAGCCGCCGCGTTATACTCGCGCCGGCCCGATCCCGTCGCCGGTGGCCCAGAAATTCGACCCCGCCCAGCCCGAAATACCCTGGGTAAGCGCGCCCCTGGGAGCACGGTCATGTCGTTGGATGCCATCAAGAAACGGTTCGTGGATGAAATCAAGCTGCGGGCCTACGACGACAAGTACATCGACAAGAACGAGGAGCGGGAGATCATGCAGATCGCGATTCAGCAGGGGATCGGGATCGACTCGGCCCGCGCCGCCCTGGCCCAGGTGTGCGAGCACGAAGGCTACGTCCTCGAAAGCGCCCTGTTCAAGCTGATCAAGGACCAGGTCACGATCGCGGCGGGCAATGACGGCAAGGTGGACCAGAAGGAGTTTGACCTGGTCTTCCAGACGGTCAAAACGGCGGCCCAGGGCCGCAAGAACGACCGCGAGCTGAAGAAAATGGTCGTTCTGGTCATGGAGGACACCGGAATGAACAAGGTGAAGACCGGGTGGTTCAGCGACTGGTACGCAGCGCTCAAGCGCGACCTCGGGATGGCTTGACGTGGGGGCGGCGATGAAGGGCGTCCCTATCATGGCCTCCATCGCGTCGCCCGCCTGGAGTCCACTCCCGTGAAACGCATCCTCTACTCTCTCACCGCCGCCCTGATCACGACCCTCCCCATTGCCGCCGAGGAGCCGGCCAAGTCGGCGGGCGACACCCGCGTGTTCGAGTTGCGCACGTACTACGCCCACCCGGGCAAGATGAAGGCCCTGAACGCCAGGTTTCGCGACCACACTTGCAAGCTCTTCGAAAAGCACGGGATGACGCTGATCGGGTTCTGGAACCCGATCGACAAGGAGAAGTCCGAAGAGATTCTCGTGTACATCCTGGCCTTCCCGAGCAAGGAGGCCGCGGACAAGTCTTGGAAAGACTTCCAGGCCGACCCGGACTGGAAGAAGGTCAAGGAGGAGTCGGAAAAGGACGGCCCGCTGGTCAAGAAGATCGACCGCGTCTTCCTGAACCCGACGGACTACTCGAAGATCAAGTAATCGGTGGCGAAGCACGATGCGTTGCGCGAGGGCGACGCCGAGCGGCTCCCGTGGCGACAAGATTCCGATCTTGTCGGGGCCCGCACAAGATCGGATTCTTGTGCCCACGACAGACCCACTTGGACCCACCGTGGCGACAAGATTCCGATCTTGTCGGAGCCCGCACAAGATCGGAATCTTGTGCCCACGACAGACCCGCACGGAGCCGCGATCTTGTCGGAGCCCGCACAAGATCGGAATCTTGAGCCCACGATCGACCCGCGCGGACCCGCCGTGGCGACAAGTTTCCGATCTTGTCGGGCCCGCGGTGGCGACAAGATTCCGATCTTCTCGGGGCCCGCACAAGATCGGAATCTTGTGCCCACAACGCACTCGCGACCCTCGCGTGGCGCGTCGGGCTCCACCGGCCCGGCCCGTCACTTCTTCGGCGGGCGGAGCGTCTGGCAGAAGTACAACCCGACCTCCTGTCCGCCGAAGTTGAGCGTGTACTGGCCGATCAGGGTCACCGTCTGGCCCACCTTCAGCGCCTTCGCCTGCGACTTGGCGAACGCGGTGAAGCTGCACTTCACCTTCACTTCGCCGGCGGCCTTCAGTTGGACCGACGCGGCCCCGACGCTGTTCAATTCACGGTCGATGACCTCGCCGGTCACGATTAGGTACTGCTCCTTGTACTTCTTTTCGGCTGCCTCGCGATCGGCCTTGTACTCCTTGGCCAGCTCGTCCGCGGTCAGCCGGACGGCTGGCGACGGACCGGTCTCGGTCAGTACGGACGCGACCAGGGCCGCGGAAACCGAGAACTCCGGCCACTTCCCCTTGATCTTCACTTTCTGACCGGGCACGGCCACGTTCCACGGGGCGTCGTCGGCCGTGAAGCACATGACCCCGATCAGCTCCTTGTCCACCTTGAGGGACAGGTAAGAGTCGTCCGAGATGTTGCTGCCCATGCCGTCCACGACACCGGAGAGCTCGATGACCTTGCCCCTGTACTTCTTCTCGGCGGCCCCGCGGTCCGCCTTGTACTCCTTGAAGAGCTCGTCCGCCGTCAGTTGGAAGTCCGGGGGAGTCTTCGAGAGGTCCTCGACGGCCGGCTTCGGCCGCGGCTTTGGCTTCTCCAGCGTCACCTCGTCGCCGGCGACGTCGCGGATGCGGGCCCTGGGAAGCGCCTTCTTCAGGGCCAGCACGGCCTCGTCGTTGACCTTGGTCCCCGTCAGGTTCAGGCTCGTCAGGTCGGTGAGGGATTTGAGCGGCTCCAGCCCGGCGTCGGTCAGCGGGTTGCCGCCGAGGGAAAGGTCCTGCAGACCGGTCAGCCCCTTCAGGTGCTCCAGCCCAGGCCCGGCGATCTTGCAGTCCGAGACGTAAAGGGTCTTCAGGTTGGTCAGGCCGGCGAGGTGCTTCAGTCCGTTGCCGGTGACCTGGGTGGATGCCAGGTTCAACTCGCGCAGGTTGGAGAGGCCGGCCAGGTGCTCCAACCCCGCGTCGGTGACTGGGTTGTTCGAAAGGCTCAGTTCCCGCAGACCCTTGAGCGCGCCCAGGTGCTTGAGCCCGGCGTCGCCGACGCCGGCGTAATAGAGCCGCAGGTCCTCGAGCTTCGTCAGCCCGGCGATGCCCTGCAGGGCCGCGTCGTGGACTGAATCAAAACGGAGCTTCTTGAGGTTGGTCAAGCGGTTCAGATGGGCGGCCGCCTCTGGCTTGAGCGCCCCGCAGTAGATGATCTCCAGTTCCTCCAGGCCGGTCATCCCGCCGACTGCGGCCATCGCCTCGCCGTTGATGGCCGGGCAGGACATGACGGTCAGCCTGGTGACCTTCTTGAGAGGGGCGAGGTTCTTGAGGCCATCGGCCGTCACCTTCTCCGCCTCGAGTCGCAGTTCGCGGAGTTCGGTGAAGTTGCGGATGTGGGCCATGCCCGCGTCGGTCAGCTTGTCGCGGCTGGTCCCGAGCTTTCGCAACTGCGTCATCCCCTTCATGTGCGCCAGGCACGCATCGCCCGGCGAGTGGCCGATGTCGCCGACGTGAATCTCTTCGAGCTTCGTCATCCCGGCGAGGTGCTTGTATCCGGCGTCGGTCACGCCCTTGCTGAACACCGATAGCTTGCGCAAGCTGGTCAGCTTCGACAGGTGCGCCAGCCCCGCGTTCGTGAGCTTGTCGTCGGCCAGGTACAGCTCTTCGAGGCCGGTCAGCCCGGACAGGTGTTTCAGTCCCGCGTCGGACACCTTGGTGTTGCCGAGGCTGAGCGAGTGCAGTGTCGTGATTCCGGCGAGGTGTTCGACCCCCACGTCGGAAACGTTGTAGCACTGGTTGAGGTTGAGGCCGACGGCCGCGGGCGATGCCGCCAGGAGCGGGCGAAGCCCCTTGAGGTCGTTGTCGCCCGGTCCGGGGCTGCGGAACTGGATGACGAGGACCGGCTTGGCGTCGGTCTTTTCGGTTCGCCAGTAGCCGTTCAACTTCTGAACCGCCGCCTCGAGTTGCCGCGTGTCCGCCTTGGGCGCCTCGGCGGCCGCGTGCGGCAGCCCGCACCATGACAGGAGACTGAGTGCGACCGCGATCCATGCGATTCGATGCGCGCTCATGTTGACCCTCCTCATCGCATCCGGGCCATCGCCTTCTGGACCGCGGTCCCCAGATCCGCCGGCGTCGGGGCCACCTCGATCCCGGCCTTCTGGAGGGCCGCGATCTTGTCCTTCGCTGACCCGCTGCCGCCGGAGATGATCGCCCCGGCGTGGCCCATCCGCCGGCCCGGCGGGGCCGTCTGCCCGGCGATGAACGCGGCCACCGGCTTGGTCACGTTCTTCGCGATGTACTCCGCCGCC